>DATBNJ010000075.1:0-17627 GCA_036554385.1 Marinagarivorans sp.
TAAGCCCGCCACAAGGGTTTTTAGTATGGGATGCACAGCCCAGTTCGATAAAAGCAAAGCAACGGCCACCAGCACTGGCGGGTGAATAATGTAAACAGCATAGGCCCGCCGCCCCAAAAAGTG
Organism: Marinagarivorans sp.; assembly: GCA_036554385.1. GTDB lineage: Bacteria > Pseudomonadota > Gammaproteobacteria > Pseudomonadales > Cellvibrionaceae > Marinagarivorans. The sequence goes on from DATBNJ010000075.1 coordinate 124, forward strand.
CACCACCTTACTTCGATCATTAAAAAAACGCCGAAACAACCACAACATACCGAGAACTACACCAAAGGCGACCGCCGGATCCCACAACGCGTAGTAAAAAGCGTTCAGGCTAAAACCACCCTCAAATGCGCCATCGCCCAATGCGCCCTTTAGCGCGAACGGTAGCGAAACCAATGCCAAAGCGGACACGAGAATCCACGGCAGTACCTTTTTAAAGACTATGCACTCCAAGACCCTCTCCCTGTATGCGACACAACCAGAAAAGTAAAAAAAGGCATACAGTGGAAAATAGCCTAGCTGAAGCCAAAAAACACTTTCTCCAACAGGCATCCACAGCCTGACGACAAACGAAACTATTCCGGTTGCGATACCAGCCAGCGCCAGCTGATGGAATGCAGGTAACGCGCTAACGCTTGAAAATCTATCGAATAGTTTTATAAGCGCGGCATAAATGCCGGAAAAAATCAGCAGCGCCATTACAAACCACAGAGGACCAGGCTCAAACTGCGCTGATTTTATTAAGAATAAGAATGTCGCCAACAGAGGTTCACCGCGCGCTATTTCAGCCAGCGCGACGGTAAACGGCGAAATGATGAAAAAAAATACCAGAAGAGGAATGCCTAAACGGATTAACCGTCCACGCATAAAATGGGTCGCCCCGTGCCCCGCCAGTGCCGGCACGGTAAAATACCCAGCGATAAGAAAAAAGAAGCCCATAAAGAACGACTGATTTATCGCATTAAAAGCTACTAACGCCGTGCTGCTATTGCTCGCTTGCTCTCGCCAATACCAACTGCCAGCCCCTCCGTAAGTGCTCGCGCTGTGATGAAAAATCACGAGCGCAGTCAACACCACGCGAATACTGTCGAAAAATGCTAGGCGCCCAGCAGAACCTTCCCTTTGGTGTTTTTCTACCGACATAAACTTAATCCCTTAAAATAATGCTTAGCGTACTATTATTTACGTGCAATATATATAGCACTTTCAAACCCTAGCGAATAGGCAATCACAAATACACGCTAAGCAAGAGCGAATCAGACGCCCTGATCTATCATTCCAGGTTGCCCGAGGCTGTCTCTTAACCGTGACTGTTTTAACACCTTGGTGCCGGTTTGGTCTGAAGGCCATAGCTCCAACACAAAGTGCAGAGACTTAAGATCCTGTTCGGTTTTAATTTCGGGGCCTTGAGATATACGAATTCGGTATTGGCCTGCAGTGAGCTTAATCGCGTGCATATCACTCGGCCTAAGCCCAATGCGCAGCAAGCTGTCAACGTCTAGCGTGGTTTCAATCACTGATTCAAATTTGGCCGTACGGCTCGAAGGCGGGGACTGATGCAGGCGAATTTCAACCGGTATTTGCTCAGCGGGAGCATTGATTGCAATACCGCCCCGCTGCACGGCAAGGCCGCGAAGAGTCGCTTCAGGGCTATTAAACATATCGGGCGTTTTGACAAACTGGTCGGGATCGCCGATCACCGAGATAACGCTCGACATTACTGCCCGACGATCACTGAGCGTAAGATTAACAACCGGAGAGGCATCAGAGAGCACGACAGCACCTTCTGCTTCCGAGCTCGGCTCCTTTTCGCTGCATGCGGCAAAAAACAGGCTGATAAAAGCAGTCGCCAGCACACAAGTTAAACGGTTAAAACGTGCAGCAACGATAGCGTCTTTTAACATACACAACTCCTTCAGATAATAGTTCGTAATGGCGATAGTGATTAGAGCGCACCGATATAAACCGCTATAATTAAGCATCGCGACTCACTTCTCCCCACATCAGATTCTCGATCCGCGTCTGGCACAAAAGCCGCAGTGTACGTCACGTCAATAATAAGGTCACCTTTAAAGCGCTGTAATTTTATGCCGTTAACGCTATCGAAAAAGGCGCCATTCGCACTGGGTAATAATGAGCGACATTGTTCGGTGTGATTATCAAAACACCCCACGCATAGCTTAACAACTTGACGTTAAGCTATAAACCCAAACAAGCTAAGCTGCAAAACCCTACTACGCTTTTCAATAAAATTTTGAAGGGCTAGCAGGCCATGCAGCACGTGCGGGCACTCAGCGGCTTAATACCGATAGAACGCAACGATTCGCACGCCCAAATAGGCCGAACCGAGGCGCGCTTAAAAGGTAGAGCGTCAAACTCTGCAGCAAGGTTATAATGGCGTTTTTTTAATTAAGGAACGCGACCGTGAAAAACTGTGACCCATGGGCACCACTGGGATTACCTAGCACACCACTAAACAAGCGCTTGTCAGCGACGTTTATTGCAATCGCGATTGCTGTGTTAACAGCTTGCACTTCAACCCAAAGCACCCACACAGGTAACCCTGCTCAAGCCGCTCGTTCGCCAGAGCATAACCGCCAATGGGCGGAGGAGTTTATAACGCGCACAAGTAAAGCGCCCGATATTAAAAAAGCCGGTGAAGGGGTTTATTACCGCGAGTTAAAATCGGGCTATGGCTGTCGCCCTGCGCCCAACAGCAATATCACCGTTCACTACGAAGCCGCTTTAGCCGAAAGTAATCGCATTGTCGATAGCAGCTACGCGCGAGGTCTGCCGCCGACCTTCCCATTAAGCAAAATGATTGCCGCGTGGCGCACCGCCATTCCCATGATGAACGAAGGCGATGCTTGGGAGCTTTATGTCCACCCCGAACAAGCCTACGGCAGCAAAGGCTCCCTGCCGGCTATACCGCCCAATGCCGCGATGAAATTTGTCGTTAGCCTCATTAAGGCCGATAGCTGCCAACACGCCTTTCAGCGCCGTTGATGCGTCCAAATCGTTAAAATTGACGTAAATTCACTGACCGTTCATGCTGTGACAACTACACTTTGCTACAGCATTTAACCTTTGAGCATTAACGACGTACCGCAATACGAGTACCGCAGTGTGGGCGCCACCAACCCATGCGGTGCGCCGAACGCCACGGCGCACCTAAAAACGCTAAAGGCTTACAGCTCACAACCAATAAAGACGACAAAAATTAACCAACCCCGGAGCCACCATGAGACTTATTGCACTATCAACCGCCCTACTCATCACCAGTTTCGCAGCACCCGCCGCTCTGGCTGGCGATGCTGCCGCGGGCAAAGCAAAGGCAGCCGTTTGTGCAGCCTGCCACGGGGCAGATGGCAAGGCCGTGATCCCGACCTACCCCAATATTGCTGGCCAAAATGAGCAGTACATTAAATTGTCCATTAAAGCCTACAAAAACGGTGAGCGCACAGGCGGCCAAGCAGCGCTAATGAAGGCCATCAGCACCACGTTAAGTGATACTGATATCGACAACCTAGCGGCCTATTACTCTTCATTAAAATAAGCGGCTTGCAAACGCAGCTTTACAACTTAAAAACCGCACCCGTGTAAGTGCGGTTTTTTAAAGGTCGCTTACGACCGAGACTATCTCGATTACCCCCTGAAATGCATCCATAACGTTTCGCCAAGGCACCAAAAACCTCCAAGAACGGAGGAAATGCAGATGATTGCCTAGAAAAATCACTGTAAAAAGTGTCACTTTTCTAACCCAGAAACCTGCAATAATAGACACTCATCTATCGACAAAGGTTTATTACCATGCAGCTGTTTGGCTCTTACACATCACCGTATGTGCGCCACGTGCGTATCGCGCTTTTACAAACGCAAACGCCCTGTGAATTTATCGAAACCGATGCTAAAGGCGCTGCCGAAAAATCGCCGACCATGAAAGTCCCGTTTTTACACGATGGCGCGGTCGAACTGACCGACTCCATGCCAATCGTGCGCTACATTCGCGAACAAGCAGACCAAAGTTTTTTGCCGAGCCTACATGGCTTGGAAATATTCTGCTTAGCCAACACGCTTATGGATAGCGCCATTAATCTCTTTGCGCTCGAGCGCAATGGATTAGATACCCAAACAAACCCGTATTTTGACCGTCAGCGCGCGCGTATCGAGGCGGGCCTTTATCACCTTGAAAAGCTACAGCTAGACACCCAAACGCTGGACCTAGACGCCAAGTTGCGACTGGAGTGTTTTTTAGCCTGGGGCATATTCCGCGAGCGCTTTACGCTGGACAACCGCCCCCACCTTCAAAGCCTGCTTACCGCCGCCAATAAAGATCCATTTTTTGCGCAGACCCGGGCTGTTTAGGCTTTGCTCTTTAAGCACTAAAATGATCGTCCCTATCATTTTAGTGGGCGTCGCTGTCGTACTGGCGTCAATATGCGAATTGACTGGTACGCCAACGCCTTGCATTGCCTAACGGCAATGTGCTCGCATCCAGGCTCGCATTTTTAGGCACTAAAATGATCGTCCCTACCATTTTAGTGGGCGTCGCTGTCGTACTGGCGTCAATATGCGAATTGACGGGTACGCCAACGCCTTGCATTTCATTTATTAGCCAACAAAATAGATTATCCTTAGCGTTTTTGCATACCGCGTGGCGCCGACCGGTCAACGGATAGCGCAAACAGCCGAAAGCTAACGCGCGCCTCAATTAAAAGGACTCACCCCATGCTAAGCCTGCCCAAGCCCATCTATTTATTAGCCTTTGCATCAGCGCTATTGATGACGGGTATGCCATTGGCAGTATTAATTGGTGGCATCGTCGGTGTGCAAATTGCGCCGTCGCCCGCACTTACAACATTGCCCATTGCAGCGCTAGTGATTGGCGTGGCGCTATTTGCGCTGCCCGCGTCGAAGCTGCTGGACAAGGGGGGTTACAAGGTGTTGTTTAGCTGCGGCACTGGCCTTTGCCTTATGGGCAACAGCTTCGCGGTTATTGCTCTGGTTTATCAGTCGTTTGCCCTTTGGTTAACCGCCATGCTGTGCTTGGGGGCCGCCAGCGCTTGCGCCCAACAAATGCGTTTTAGCGCGCGCCTGTTTTTAGGCGACCAGCCCGAGCGTGTGCCCGTCGCCCTGTCGGTGTTTATGCTCGGCGGTGTGTTTGCCGCCATCGTCGGGCCGGAACTTACCCTGCAGCATCAAATTACCATTCTGCCCCAATACGCCACCGGCTTTGTGTGGGTTTCTGTGCTGCAGGTGGCCGCATGGCTGATGGTGCTTGGCTTGCCCCCATCCCCGCAGTGGCCAACTGGCCAAGCCGCCACCGCTGGCCTGCTCAATCAAGGGGTTTTGGCTATTGCCGCCTCGGTCACGGCCTACGGCATAATGAGCTTTGTGATGACCGCCACCCCCATCAGCATGCACGAGCATCACGGGCATAGCATGGTGAACACCAAGTCGGTTATTCAGTGGCATATTCTGGCGATGTTTGTGCCCTCGTTTTTTACGGGGCGCTTAATTCAATGGTTGGGCATTGTGCGCAGCTTGGTGCTCGGCATTGGGCTTTATATAGCCGTGTTTGTCACTACCTTATCGGGCATTGATATGGGCCATTACGCGACGGGTCTTATTCTGCTGGGCATCGGCTGGAATGTGCTGTTCACCGCCGGCAGCACGCTGGCAGCGCAACATAGCGATGCCAGCTTTAAGGGCAAGCACGATGCCGTGGTCTTTGGCATTCAGGCACTGGCCAGCCTCAGTGCTGGCGCGGTGCTGTACCAGCTCAGCTGGCAGGCGGTGCAGTGGGTGGCACTGGCAGGCCTATTGCCGCTAACACTGCTATTGCTCAGCCAGCTCGCCAAAAAAGCACCTTTGGCGATTAACTAATGCCCACCGGAAACAAGTACTTTTAAGGGGGCTCGGCCACTACAAAGTAGGCTGCCGCAAAAACTTGAGCCTAGTCGCTCAAACCGGCTAACCACGGTGCTAACTCCTTGGCGACAGGCTTGTCGTGCTCGGCCAAAAACGCCAGCAGGCGTGCCGGAGTCGCAGACACCACACGCTCTTGCGGGAAACCCACCTTTTGCGCGGCTGCAATGCAGTTAGCTAAGCCACCCAATTGAAAGGCGCTGTGCGAATCGCTGGCAAACACGACTTTCCAGTCGTGTTTATCCACCAACTCTAGCAAGCGTGTACACACAGGCTCGCTGCCAGCGCGGGAATGCCCAAACGAGCTATTGTTAATTTCCAGCACCACATTATTATCTTTCGCGGCGCGAATCACCTCGTCCTCACACAGCAAAAAGTTGGGATTACCCGGGTGCCCGAACACTTGCACCTTGCCGGTTTCAAATGCGGCAATGGCGGCGCGACTGTGGCTTTTAGGGTCCGATGGCGCAAACACCGGCTCGTGAAAACTGGCAATGGCGATATCGAGATAAGGGCGCATGCCGTCGGGAATATCCACCCCAGCATTATCGGGCAAAATATTGGATTCGATACCGCGCAACATCGCGATATTATCGAACACCCGAGGCAATACTTTCATATTGCCAAAGTGCCAATCGTGCGCCCCATCCGGCATGCTCGCGGCGTGGTCGGTCGAGGCGAACAACTGCAGCTGCTGCCGTTTGGCGGCGGCCCAGTAATCGTGCACCGTGCTGTAAGCGTGGTCACTGGCCACGGTATGGGTGTGCGTATCACATCGTATTTGCATTGACCTTTGTGCCTCCTATCGTGGCGTTGGCTGCGCTTATTCACCCAAATACCGTAACACGCCCAAATGACAAAACGTAGTCGCGCCAACCCGCCGGCATAATCAGCCCCTGCGCAAACAACAAGCTTTACAGCGCTTAGCCGGGCAGTGACAACCCCGTTTTTTTATTGCGACACCGCAAAGTGCCAAGGTTGGCACCACTAGAGTCAAACGAGTTAATCACAATATTCGCGAGAGCGGCCGCCAGTGCCTATAGTTAAACCGACAAGTTTCGACTCTTTAAGGTACCAAAATGCTTTTTAAAAATAGCGTGAAATACAAATTGCTGCGACTGGTATGCCTGCAAGCCGGTTTATTTGTTTTGGTGTTAGCCAGTTTGTGGCTGATCAACCCTCGCTGGGTCTTCTGGCATCAGGTGGAATCCCCTCATATTACCGAGTCGCTCAAGGCGTTTAAGCACCACTACGGCATGCTGAACACCTTAAACCTAAATTTAGCCAAACTGCGCGCCCATAGCGCCCCCCGCGCTAACGAACTCGAAAAAATTGGCATAGAGCTGCATCAGCAAATCCAAGGTATTAAATCCGCCAGTTTAACGGCACAACAACACTTCAAACTCGATTTCACCGTTCTTATTAACTTTCTGTTTAACTACAAAAGCAAAGTCGCCACCCTAGACCCGACCCTTGAGTCCTACGATCAACAACTGTGGGACACACTTATTTATTTTTCTCGCATACAAAGTGAATTCTTTTATATCGTCGATGAAATAGAGCGCTTTGACTCTGAAAAAGCCGCACAAGAGCTTAAAAATGCCCAAAACAGCCTGCTCATCTGGGGGCTAACAAGCTTAATGATCATTATTCTTGGTTTTGTCATCGCTCTTAACTACGCGCGAATTTGGCAAAAGCAAATCGCCAACTTGCTGAACCAAGTCTATCGGCTAAGCGCCGACGACTACACCCTGACCAGTGAGGAGCAGTCCGATGATGAGCTGGGATACCTGGCGCGCGCATTTGGTGAAGCAGTAGATCGTATCAAGAAGAAAAACGCTTAAGCGTCGCCAAAAGCGCGCAAATGACACCAAATCCCACAGGTCATTTAACGCTAAGTTACTCATTTTTAATTATTTTAAATGCAGGCGAAATAACCAAACACTGCGGCATTTTGTAATGCTATACACAATTAATATAACCATTTTTGCAGGCGCCCCGCTAATCCTTATAACCAGCCAGATGTCTTAGCACAACTGACATTTGCACTTTATCGGTCAACACTAACAACACCAAGAAAGCGGAATTCACTAAGTAGCGACAAGCACCGTGAGTCGCATCGGCGCTTTAAGAGGTGAACGGGCTAACCGCGATATAGCGCAAATGCGCAGCCCAACAGCACACCGATTGGGTAAATACTAAAAACGGTCAACAGTAAAAAACGCAGGGTATTTGAGGTTTGATAAATGGGTAGCAGTCGGTATCAGCAGGCCACAGGTTTCACACTATTGGAACTTATGGTCACCATTTCGATAATGGCAATTATCGCCGGCATTGCCGTGCCCTCGTACCAAGGCCTTATTCAAAATAACCAATTGCGCGCGGCTAGCCACGCCTTTTACGGCAGCCTTGTACTCGCGCGCAGCGAAGCCGTCAAAAACAACTTACCGGTCGCCATGTGCAAAAGTACCGACTCTGCCAGCTGCGCAGGCAGCGGCACTTGGGATGACGGCTGGTTGATTTATATCGATGCCGATAACGACGGCAGTCTCGACAGCGGCGAAATGATTCTCGACAGTCACAGTGGCCTGCAGAATCTTACCCTGCGCGCCACCGATGCCAACTTGCACCAATTAATCTATCAGCCCGACGGCACGCAGCGCGTCGCAACCCACTTTAATGTGTGTATTGATGACGACGCGAGCCGCGGCAGCAAAATTGCGATTGGTTTAACCGGTCGCCCAAGTGCGGAAAAGGGAGCAACAACATGTCCTTAATGCGGTCACTTAAACGCCAGTTCGGCCTAGGCATGATCGAGGTGTTGGTCGCCGGGCTGGTATTTGCGCTCGGCGTGCTCGGCCTTTCATCCATGCAAATGAAAGCCAAGCGCACCAGCTACGACGCTCTGCAGCGCTCGCTAGCGACCAGCTTAGCCCGGGATATGGTTGCTCGCATCCGCAGCAACCCGGAAGCCATTGATACTTACGCCGCCATTACTTTTTTAGGCGGTGTCACCAGCGGTAGCGAGCCCAGCCCCAATTGCAAAACTGCAACTTGCACCGCCACACAACTGGCCAATCACGATTTATGGGAATGGGAGCAAGCGCTCGAAGGCGCTTCTGAAGTCTCTAACAATACCAATACCGGCGGCCTGACACAGCCCTCGGGCTGCATTGATAACAACGGCGGATTAATCACAATCACCATTGCGTGGGAAGGCTATGAGGGCAAAACAAACCCCACAGGCTCGGACTGTGGCGAAAGCCGTGGCTTATACGGGGCCGGCAACGTAAACCGCAAAATTGTGGTTTTAGATACCTTTATTGAGGCGATTTAAAATGAGCACAGCAACTCCCTCAATACCCTTCAAAAACACCGGTAGCACCCTTCGCGGTTTTACCTTAATTGAATTATTAATTGCGCTGGCGCTGGGTTTGACCCTGAGCGGTGCCATTACCAAGGTCTATTTGCAGAATAATGCCAGCATGCAACAAGATGAACAAATCGCGCGCCTACAAGAAAATGCCCGCTATGCGCTAAAGTTATTAGCGCGCGAAATTAGCATGGCCGGTTTCGCCGGTGGCACGCCCGATCAAAGCACCTTGGCACCAGCAGCGGTAGCAACCGGTTGCGCCACTGATACTTGGAGCCTAGATCTCACCACGCCGCTAGACTTTGTTAACAATGCTGCAGCCGGCACGACAATGAATACCGCCGCAGGAGTCGCAATCACCTGCTCGTCGCCCGCCGACCTGGTAGAAGATACCGATATTCTCAGTATTAAGCGCACAGCCGATCGTGCAACACTGGAAAACGGCGTTAAAGCGAGCAATGTCGCCAGTGTGGATAATCAATGGTATTTACGGTTATCGGATAACCGCAGCGATAAAAGCTGGGTAAACGTTGCCAATGGCGCCGCCATCGAAAGCACAGATGCTAGCGCCGGCTCCGACGTCGACTACTGGGCCTATTACCACAAAATTTATTACCTGCGAAATATTGCCGACAGCGGCGAAAATATTCCCACACTGTGCGCGCAAGTACTAAAAGGCAGCAGTTTTGAAGAGGAATGCTACGTTGACGGTATCGAAAATGTACAAATCGAGCTGGGCCTAGACACCAACGAAGACAGCACTCCGGATATATTCAAAAGCAACCCGAGCGCCGCCGAAATGAAAGATGCCGTTGTGGTAAGGCTTTATTTACTGGCTCGCAGCCCCAACGAAATCGGCGGCTATACCAACAATAAAACCTATTATTTAGGTACAACAACTATTGCCAACCCCAACGACGGCTACTTTCGTCGAGTATATTCCACGACCATTCAGATTAAAAACGCGAGGCTACCCAATGCTTAAGCCTTACAACATAAGCCTTAACACCCGAAAGCATGCAAAGCGCCAAGCCGGTACGGTTATTGTTATCGCTCTAATATTTTTACTACTTACCGGCCTTATTTCTGTTTCCGCCATGAAAACCAGTATTTTCGAAACCAAAATGGCCAGCAACGAGCAACTAAAAGAAGAGGCCTTTCAAACAGCGCAAGGCGTCGTTAATGCGGTAACCAGTGATATCAATAATTTTGTGATCGCCGGCGATGTGGGTTATAAAATTTGTAAAACCGGTGCTGCTGGCTGCGACAGCAATACCATTGCGTTGGCCGCAACAACATCAACACTTACGGCAAAAAACGTCGACTACCATATTACGCGTAAAGCGCCGTTATTTGCCCCCATCCCTTTTCGAGCATCCGAACAAAATGCATCAAGCGCTAAATCCTATTCTGCGGCCTTGTTTGAGGTAAACGCAGAGTACGACGGCAGCCAGGATCGTTTGGGCCAAGCGGCCATTGCACAAGGTGTCGCCATTAAGGTGGCCAACGCGGGTCAATAAAACCGAGGTTAGTATGAAATTCCAACAAAAACTTTTAGCCATAGCATTAGGGATTTTTGCGAGCAATGCCATCGGGGATGACATCGACATTTATCTCAATCCATCAGCAGGCGAAGCGGCCCCGCACTTAATGCTGATGTTCGACTACCGAACAGATATGACGCGAGATTTTTGCAAGATTGGCTCCGACTGCGACTCGGCACTAGCGACCAGCCCAGAAGTACTCGTAGAACTTAATAAACTAATGGCCGACAATGGCCGCACCAATGCCGACTTACTTGATGCCACCATTGCGGTATTTAAGGTAGTTTTTGATAAATTTAGCGGTATCAATGTCGGTCTGATGATCGCCAACAACGATGACGGTGGCAATGTTTTACGAGGCTTTAAAGAGTTTCTTGAAAACGACACCAACAATGCTAAAGGGGAGCTAGTCGACATTCTCAATAGCATACCTCGCGGTGGTTCTGGCAAAGGCTTCTTTCATGAAACTAGCCCCAAAGAAATGCACTTGGAGTTTTACAATTATTTAAATGGCTTGCGCGTCGTCACCGGCGACCAAACAGCCAACAACTTTGGTGGTGCGGGACCTTTTCACGATGCTACAGTGATGAATCCTGGCGACAGAAAATATTACTCTCCTTTTAACGGCGATAGTAAATTTGAGTGCACCAAAATTTATTCAATATACGCCACCTCTGGTAACACCAGCGGTAAAGATGTCGACGCAGATAGCTCATGGGCAACACTGTTAGGTCTGGACCCCAAAAAACTGGATTTCGGCTCTGTTGTTGGCGGTATTACTCGTGAAGACTTCGATATTCTGGAAGACGTAGCTGGCACCCAAAATTTAAAAATGTGGTTTATTGCGCTAGGGCAAGACGTGGCCACCACCGAAACTTGGTTTAATACCGCCATGGGGCCCACAGAAAATGCCGGCACTGGCGACCAACTAATGATCGTGAATAAAAAGAATACCGATTTAATCAATGTGCAAAAAACATTGGAAGCCGCATTTATTGAGGCTTTGAGTGTAAGCACCACTTTCGTAGCTGCGTCGGTACCCGTAAACGTATTCAATCGAATTCAAACACTGGATAACTTTTACATTGCCTTGTTTGAAGCCGACGAAAAAGAACGCTGGGTCGGCAACATTAAGAAACTAAAATTAGTTGACACCAATAGCGACAAGGCTTACGACGATATTCAAGATGCACGGGGCATATCGGCATTTAATGATGCGGATGGCCGCTTGAAGTATGAGGCGCTCACGTTTTGGACAGACGCCGGCGATTTACTGCCAGCCAATTCCGATGAAGGCGAAATTGACGGTCGCGATGGCCGCACAGTAACCCGCGGAGGCGTTGGCCAAAACATCCCGGAATTCTTATCACCACAGCTGTCCCCGGTCAACATAGCGGGCGGAAGACAGCTTTATATGGAATCCGCGAATGGCAATGGTCTTATTGATTTTAATGCCACCAGTGCGCTGGATGCCGATGCGCAACGCAAACTATTACATCTAGCGGATAACGCAAGTGTCGATGCTACAACTCAAGCCAAGGCCATAGAATTAGTAAAATGGGCGAGAGGTATTGATGTCGATGACGTTGATGGCGATGGTTTTAATACCGACCCAAGACCATGGCTTTTAGCCGACTCTATTCACTCTAGGCCACTAGCCCTGAACTACGGTGCCACAGCGGGTTATTCAGACGCAAACCCAAATATTCGTTTATTTATGGGCACTAATGACGGTTTTTTCCATATTTTTGAAAATACCACAACAGCCGGCGCTGAATCGGGCAAGGAAATCTTCGCTTTTATTCCTCGCGAATCATTAAATATCATCAAGAAAATTCGCGAAAACACTGGCGCACACAAACACCCCTACGGCATCGACGGTGAACCTGTTGCGCTAGTTAACGATATAAATAACAACGGCACCATCGAAAGCGGCGAAGAGGTGTATGTTTACGTGGGTATGCGTCGCGGTGGCAATAGCTATTACGCCCTAGATGTTAGCAATCCCAACGTCACGCCCAAACTGAAATGGAAAATCACCCAAGGCGGAGACTTCGGCGAGCTGGGCATGACCTTCTCCACCCCAGTGGTCACCAAAGTTCGCTATGAAGACAGCGCACGAGACGTACTTATTTTTGGCGGCGGCTTTGATACCCGTAACGATACGCCGGTAAAACTCTCCGAGTCACCCTCGGGCACCATTAAAGGTGCAGCCATTTATATTGTCGATGCGCGCTCCGGTGAGCTCATCTGGAAAGTCACCGGCGGCACAGGCAGCAATTCCGAAACACACCATTATAACAACCGCATGGTTCACTCTATCGCCTCGCAAGTGGCCACGTTAGATAGCAACCAAAACGGGATTACCGATCGCCTCTATGTGGGTGATCTAAGCGGTTTGGTATGGCGCATCGACTTACCCGAGGGTAACAGCCCAAGCCAGCGCGAATCATGGCAAGCCACTATTTTGGCCGACCTCGATGACAACAGTGAAGCCGAAGACCGTCGCATGTTCCATGCACCGGATATCGTGCAGTCTAAAGATGAACGCGGTGCCTATGACGGCATCCTCGTCGCAACGGGCGACCGCGCTAACCCACTAGAAACAGACGACGAAAACTATATGTTCTTTATTAAAGATAGGAACATTATTAGCGGAAGTCCCGATAAGTCTATTCCGTTTGACGATGACGCGATTGCTGATGTTACAGCCTGTGTATCTGGCACTGAGTCTGGCTGCAGCGGCTTAGATTTACGAAAAGGCTGGAAAATCGCGCTCAGCGGCAGTGGCGAAAAAGGCTTAGCATCACCCCTGGTAGCAGCAGGCAAAGTATTTTTTACCTCCTACCAACCCGCTACCGGTAGCAGCTGCGAACCCGCAGAAGGCAGTGGCCAGCTGTACGTCGTCAACCTAAAAGATGGCACCGCCGCCTACCCCACTTTGGGCCGCCCTATTGATATTGGCCCTGGTATCCCGCCTGCGGTTACCGCAATTGGTAACGATACATTAATTATTCCCAGTGCAGGTATTGTTAAGCTCGATCAAACCGTACCGAATAACGATAAAACGAAACTTATCGAGGCTGGCGGCAAACCTATGCATATTATTTATTGGCGTGAAACCGGTATTGACGACCTATAAATTCGACGGCAAAAAGAGTAATACACATGCTACTGGTTAAGAAAAACAAGGGATTTACATTGATTGAGATGATGATTGCGATCGCAGTCATCGCCATTTTGGCGTCAATTGCTTTTTCGTCTTATCAAAGTAGTATTTTAAAAAGTAAGCGCAAGGCAGCACTAAGTACATTAATGGAGCTAACCTCCGAGCAAGAGGAGTATTTTGTCAACAATAAGGGATACGCCACCGATTTAACCGATTTAGGCTATGCCGTTACCGGCGCCAGTGGCGACCCTTATTACATAGACGATACGGGCAATGCCAGCACCAGCGCCACTGGCAACTATAAAATCACCTTTGCCAGTGGCGCGACAGCACAAGCCTACACCTTTGTCGCAACCCCGATTAACGGCCAAACTAAGGATACCCAGTGCGCCACGATCAGCCTGACATCTCGTGGCGTTCAAGCAACGACAGGTACAGCCAACGCTTCTGACTGCTTTAGGTAAACTCCGTGTCAATGTTTTGGTTAATACTGTGAGTTCTCACGCCGTCAACGTAAGGGCAGCACGCCACCACCAGGCAAGTCGTTGACGCCGCCTCAACTCCCCCTACCACCAAGCATGCATGCATGCATGCAGATGCTCCCATGGCAATGAGAAAAATCCAGCACGGGTAAAATAAAGTGCCTATTCTTTTATTTAAAGGAACAGGAGATCCCCAAATGAGTTTTGACACCCTTTTTAGCAATGCCACTCGCTTACCGAGCATTCCCAAAATTGTGCAGGAATTGATTGAAAGCTTTGATAACCCCAACGCCGATATGGATAAGATCGCCGCGAATGTTGCGCAAGAGCCTGCGCTAACGGCAAAGTTATTGCGCGTAGCGAATTCCGCCCACTATGGGCTACCGCGGCAAGTGTCGTCGGTACAGGACGCCACCATAATTATGGGCTTTCCAGCGGTGCGTACCTTGGTAATGGCTAGTGGCATGGTCGACTCGCTAGAGATGCCCGCATCACTGAATAAACGACAGTTCTGGCTAAATGCCTTTGAAGTCGCCGGCTGCGCAAAATGGCTGTGCAAATTTCGCAAAGGCATCGACGCCAACACCGCTTTTACCGCCGGCTTAATCCACACTATTGGTCAACTACTGATGTATGCGGCCGACCCCGCCAAAGCCGATGTTGTACAAGCGAAAGTAAATATCGGAGAAAACCGCTCGGCAGCGGAAGCGGACGTATTTGGCTACGACCACTGCGAAGTGGGTGCAGAGCTTGCCAAGCGCTGGAAATTTCCGGAGGTAATCAATACGGGGCTAAAATTCCAAAATCACCCGAAAAATGCCACTCCCGCCTCAGAGATCGCCACTTTGATCTACTTAGCTAAACATGTTGTCAACCACAAAAAAGCTAACCCGTCGGCCGAAGAGTTAATCACCAGCCTACCCGAAGAAATCCAAACCAAGCCACCTGTCGACTTAACCGCTATGGCACAAGCACTGCCCGATGTAGAGGATTTTAGCGGCGGCATTGCTTCGCTGCTCGACTAAACCGCAGGCCATCTCGCGCAGCTGCATGCTCGATTAGTCGCGCCGCCATTAAGAGCCCGCAAAACAAAAGTTTGGCGGGCTCTTAATGGTGCGCACAGAGGATTATTCCTCGTCTTTTTCCTTGTCGCTATGATAACCGCCATGCGACTTACCGTGATCCCCCTTGCCATGGTGGTAGCCCTTGCCGTGATGCCCTTTGTGGTAAGCGCTGCGCTTCGCCGCCATCGCCGCCTCAACTTTTTCCAGCTCTTCGGGTGTTAGCAGGCCGCGCAACTCACTTTTGTGGTTTTCGCGCAAGGCCGATATTGCGGCGCGGTTTTCAGCGCGCTGCGCCTTAACTTCTGCCTTGTGCTTGCTCTGTACTTCGCGCACCTGGTCTGCACGCTCGCCATCAAGCTCTAACATTGCCGCGATGTCGTTTTTCTTGTACTTACATTGGCCATCTTTACAGCCACCTTCTTTGCCAGGGCAGGCCAAGGCCATTGATGCACTCAACATGAGCGCCGTTGCTACACCAAACGTCTTTATAAACATTGTCACTCCAAATATAGGGGATTGCTGTCTCGAAACGCCATCAGCATATTAGGGTTAAACCCACATAACGCTAACGTCCATCGTAAAACCTAGTGCATGGCAGCTAATAACAAACACTACCGTAAGTAGAACTTAGTGCACACGGGGAAGCAATAGTTGCATAAGGGCAGGCGAAAGCGTAAAGCCATGCGGCCAAAGGTGATCTAGGTCAAGCA
Organism: Marinagarivorans sp.; assembly: GCA_036554385.1. Taxonomy (GTDB): domain Bacteria; phylum Pseudomonadota; class Gammaproteobacteria; order Pseudomonadales; family Cellvibrionaceae; genus Marinagarivorans. Next base: position 16,172 of record DATBNJ010000075.1, read on the forward strand.
GCGAGTTGGTAGCGGGTAACTGCTGCAGGCCTGCCTACGCTGTTGATTGAAACTACGCTGAGAACGCTGCCAATAGCGCGCTGGAATAGGCAATATAACGCGCGGCGTAAATGTGAGGCATAAAAAAAGCCAGTAGAACTAACTACTGGCTTTTTTTATTATGGAGCGGGAAACGAGGCTCGAACTCGCGACCCCAACCTTGGCAAGGTTGTGCTCTACCACTGAGCTATTCCCGCATAATGTGGCGTCCCCAAGGGGATTCGAACCCCTGTTACCGCCGTGAAAGGGCGGTGTCCTAGGCCTCTAGACGATGGGGACTAAGGACGGTCACATTATAACTAAGCTTTTGAATTAGCAAAAAAAATCTTTTTACTTCAAATACTTAGATAACCTTCAAGCAACAAATTGGGCTAGCAATTATTGCTGTTGCCGTTGAAGTGGGGCGCATTTTATTGACGGGGCCCACTACTGTCAACAACTTTTTTTAAAAAGTTTTTAATGCCACTGCCCCGCTGTTGCCGCGCCCCTGCCGGCAAACGGTACAACCGCCCAGCCGGATGCGCTTGCAAGGTCGGCACGGTGAACTAACCTGAAGGTAAACCCCAATAGATTAAGCCCATGTCCTCCGTCGCTGTTATCGTTTTGATTATTGTCTTGCTCTCGTGCTTGGTGTGTTATGCGTTTATCTCGCAAACACTCGCGCAAAAACGGGAGCAACGCGAACGCTTGGTCGGAGCACTGACGATCAAAGCGCGCAACTTCAAGTTTATGCTCAATGGCTTCCCCAAGGGCTTTTTGCCACCAGAACTCACCATGTTAGTTCAAAAAAGCTTGATGGAGATTCACGGCCAGCTGGCCGAGCTAGAGCCTGAAAACACCAATCACAAAGACGAGCTGCAACTGCTAAGCCAGCAAATGACTGCCGCTCGCCGCAGTGCCAATCGGCAAAACGGTGTTCGGTTAGACAACCCGCAGCAAATCAGCGAGGTTAAAGCCTGCCTCGAAGAGCTACACAAGTATATTTATCAACTCGAGGAAAAAAAGCGCATCCCACGGGAAAATGCCGAAGCACATCGCGCCAGCATTCGCGAGCTGGTGGTTAATATTACGGTGGACTCCTACTACATTGCCGGCAAACAGGCGCTGGATCGAGAAAAGCCACGTCTAGCGCTGCACAACCTTGAGCTAGCGTTAGGGCTAATGGAGCGAGAGCGCAAATCCGGCGATTTTGACCAACGCATTGCGGAAATAACCCAGCTGTGCACCGAGTTATCGACCCACCTCGGCGAGCAAGATCAACAAAGCGCCAGCTTAGATATCGAGCCCGATAACAAAGAAGAGCTCGAAAGCCAGTGGAACAAGTTTGCGGAAAAAGATGATATCTGGAAGAAAAAGCAGCTTTACGACTAAACATCAAGACTCTAATTGCCGCCCTAGCTGCCCCCCCCCCCCCCCG
>DATBNJ010000096.1:0-4011 GCA_036554385.1 Marinagarivorans sp.
TTTCATACACTACGTAGGTTCTGGATCAGGCGTAGGTTCTGGATCAGGCGTAGGTTCTGGATCAGGCGTAGGCTCTGGGTCCGGTGTTGGCTCTTGTGTGCCGAGCCAGTCGAACCGTAAAAAGTTAAAATTAGTTCTGCCCGTATCGAATACGATGCGAAGGGTGTGATCACCCGCGCTCAGGTTTACCGGCACCATCACATATTGAAAGCTTTGATATCCGCCACTGGGCACAGCTACCGACTCAGCAACAGAAACACCATCAATATAAACGGAAACGGTTCGGCCTGATGCCGAGCTGGCTAACCTAAGGGCAAGCTCATAAGCGCCTTCGGACTCCACTGCGATATCATATTCCAACCACTCGCCAGGTTCAGTCCAACCGATATTACAGTTTCCGCCAAGCGGGTCCGACGTAAGCTGTGCATCGACCGCGCCGGTGCCACACACCGCATCCCCGCGCTGAATCGCAGTAGTGTCAAATGATCGAACAAAAGACTCGGCCTCAATCAGCGCCGGAATCGCAACTCGCGCTTCAGGTTCACTCGGTGGCTCGTCAGGGTCTACTGGTTCTTCAGGGTCCGATGGTTCATCTATGCCAGAACCATCTTCGTAAGCGATATCAAAGTAGTTGACATTAACACCCCCTTCGGCAAAGAAGTTGAGACGCAACGTTTGCTCGCCCTGCGGTAGCTCAGCGATAAAAATTAAGTCCGAATAGTTGTCAATGCCAAGGCCTTCAGCCTCCAGAACAGGCCCTATGCTCTGCTCGCCTAGGGTAAATGACATGCGATTATCAGTTGTGCGGGACGCTGCCCGTAAGGTAAACCGGTACAACCGCGTTTCGGGCACTATGATCTTATATTCGAGCCATTCTCCAAGGTCGATATATGCAACTTGGCAGCCGCCGCCAGCACTATCACGGGACACCTGAACATCGACAGAGGTACTACTACACGAGGCATCGCCACGGTTAGCCAAAGTTGTATCATAAAAAGCACTAAAGTTTTCGGCTTCTATCCTGTTGGGAACAGGCACAGGATCAATATTAACCACCCCCTGATTTGGCGTTCCGGCTACCGGCCCAGTGACTGGCGGAAGCGGAGGATTGTCTGCCGGTGCCGATGATGGAAAATTACCGACATTATCGTTGTCAGTCATGATAAACACAGCTTTGCCATCGATAGAAGCTACATTCTGCGGAATATAGTCTGTAACAGAGCTGCCGAATGTCCAGTTTGCAAACCACCAACGACTGGTATCAATCGAATTAAAATCATCCCTCCAGTTTAGGGAGAAGTCACTGCCCCCATCACCGCTGCCAGGTGTGTAATCGTATGTGGAAATGAAATCGACGTAAGCGGTTGCAGGAACTTTGCTCGTATCTAACAAGCCAGACCAGCCGGCATCGCCAGCCCACAGGCTAATGCGTAATTGGGCGGGCTCTGACCTTGCGGGGTCTAATAATTTGGCAAAGCGCACGGGGTCAGTTTCACGTCGAACTAAATGGCCGTCAACGTAAAAGGCTAGGTACTCAGGTGTCCACTCCATGCGGTAGGTGTAGTAGTTCTCCCAAGCTTTCGTTGCAAGGTTGTGATAAAGGTTATTTTCAGTTCGCGCCCTACCATTGGTTCCGGGCGTCATTATTTGCGTTTGGTAACGTCCGTCTTTACCAAAAATTTCAAAATCCTGCTCCTGCCATTCGGTACCTTCAAGCTCGGAATTATTCTTCCATAGAAAAAAGGCAACAATTTGACCGCTTCCTTCAGCGGCCCTTACGCGAACTTCAAAAGCACCATAGCGAAACTCCTCCCGAGTAATCATTTCGGTACTTTTGTAATCCTTACCGTAGCTGGACGCTGACGCCAGCACCAGCACGCCAATTAACAAGCGGCAAACGGATTTAAACATAATTTTAATCCTATCGTTGGCTTCAAGTTTGGTGCTCCAAGAGCACAACCAAAAGCCATACTAAATAACTATAAAAAATGAAGAATTAAGCTTGAGTTATGAATTCATCACTACTCTAAAACCTTAATTCACCGAAAAATACAGACTTTCCCCAATCTAACTCACGCTCCTCCCACATAGGCGAGCTTATTCGTATAGGTTTACTAAGCGTTGAATATGGGTTACGCAATTGCGCAAATCACATCGCAGGCACACGCTAGAGACTGTGCTCTTTTAGTGCTCTCATAGCCATTAAGCAAATAGCTAGCCAATAACGGAATGGGGATAAATTACAGTTGATTAGGCAGCGTTAACTCAGCCCTGCGCCGGTGCAGGATATTTTATGTAAAACAGCTCGACATACCCATCTCGCAATAACCTGCGCCGTTAAATTCACCAGGGTGAACCCCTGTTAAATTTATAGCGCCTCAAGTGGTGCTAGACGGCTCTAAAGACGAGACGCCTGAGCCATGTCACTCACAAGTGTTAATTCGGCGGCACTCAAGCGAGCCTTCTCGATTGTTTAGCCAAGTCAACATCAAATACCCAGGGCAGCCGACAGCACTAGGGGGCCGAGCTGCGTAATGCCTGCGCACGAATAAGCGAGGCGCATCCAGAGACGGCCGTTTTTGGAGGGTATTAACGCGGTATTAGAGGAGTTACTTTAACTGCCGGTATTCAATCAAGAGATCCAGAATATCGTGGCGACTATTGGCGGATGTTAGCGAGTCGAGAAACGAGGCTCGCTGAGGCAAGTGAATATTAAATTTTTCGCGGAGTAAGCGCTGCACGTCATCGTCTGAGTCAGGCTCGATTTCGCGCCCCGCATAAACATTAATTCGCTGCCTAATAAAATCTTTATCTGCCATGCCGTGCACTCGGTTAATAAAGCGCAGTTGGTGCACTTTCAGGCAATGTAACCTAATGAACCAATATTGACCAGCTGTATCAGGTGCAACCTGCCAAGCGCCACTGTGTTTCAACAACAAGGTGTATACTCACCACTTTTTGAAATATCGGATAATGCACATGCTGGACCTTGGCCGCACCTACCCCCTTAAAGTCACAAAACGCGTGGCGTTCGGCGTCTATTTGGACGCGCAGAATTTAGGGGAGGTTTTGCTGCCCACCCGCGCCATGCCAAAAGATTGCGAGATCGGCAGCGATGTTCACGCGTTTATTTACCTCGATTCAGAGGACCGCCCCGTCGCCACCACGCGCAAACCCCTCGCTCAAACCGGCGAGTTCGCCTATTTAAAGGTGGTCGATACCAACGCCGTAGGGGCATTTCTCGATTGGGGGCTGGAAAAAGACTTACTCGTACCTTTTGCTGAACAGCATCGAAAAATGGAGGTTGGCCGATCCTACTTGGTTTACGTCTATGTCGATCCACGCGACGATCGCATCGTTGCGTCATCCAAAATTGATAAGTTTGTCGCCGAGGCCAACCCACGCAGTTTTCAAGTCGGGCAAGCGGTTGATTTGCTGATCGCCAATTCCACCGAGCTCGGATTCAAAGCCATCATTAACCACAGCCACTGGGGCGTTTTGTATAAACACGACGTCTTCGAACGGTTAAGTTTTGGGCAGCGCGTGCCGGGCTTTATTCGGCAAATACGCCCCGATGGCAAGATTGATCTCACCCTCAATGGCGGCAGCCGCTCACACGACAAAAATACCAAAACCGTATTGCAGTACCTGAAAAAACACAACGGTTACGCGCCGCTGCACGACAAGAGCGAACCCGAAGAAATCTCTGCAGCGCTCGGCATGAGCAAAGGCGCCTTTAAAAAAGCCATTGGCAACTTGTATAAAAAGCAAGAAATCCTATTAGAACCGGGCGGTATCCGCCTAGCCAAAACGGCCCCCTAAGCCGCTATTCCCCCTGCTTAGCGAGTGCTAAATTTAAATGCTCGCTTAATCAACAGCTTACGTGTTTGGTTCGGGCAGCATGAGCCCCTCAAGAATGTCGCAAACGCAGAAGATCGTTTGGAGCGACTCTGCACCTATTCCCCACTAATGCCATGCGCCCACCAATAGGTGCATGCCCGGCCCATTAGA
>DATBNJ010000102.1:0-20127 GCA_036554385.1 Marinagarivorans sp.
TTATTGTTATCCCAACGGGCACGCTAGAACTATTGCCTCTATCGAAAGCCCTCTGCACACCGCCGCAGGCGATGCAGCACCCTTAGAGGCACCGATACTATTGGGTGACGACTTGCCTGAAAACTTTGATTTGGATACTTATAAAATATTAGCTAGCTTTTTGCTAAATAAAAGTCAGCAAGCACGCTGTGGGCTCAAAATCCTGCCTTGCGTACCGGTAGATTAATCGTGCACAAGCGCGTCTAAGTGCGACACCCTCTAAAAAGTTTCTTTTAAGAGTGAGAGCATATCGGCCACCGATAATTTTTGCACCTGCTCGTTGCCGGCCAATAGCGTATCCGCTAAATCGCGCTTGTGTTGGTGCAGTGACACGATTTTTTCTTCGATGGTATTTTTGGCGATAAGGCGGTAAATCGTAACCGGCCGCTTTTGCCCCATGCGGTGGGCGCGGTCCGATGCTTGCTCTTCAACGGCGGGGTTCCACCACGGGTCCATGTGAATAACATAATCGGCGGCAGTCAGGTTTAGCCCAAAGCCGCCGGCTTTTAAACTAATTAGGAAAACCTCACTCTCGCCATTTTGAAACGCCGCAACGCGAGATGCGCGCGCCTTCTGCGGTGTAGAGCCATCGAGGTATTGATAGTGAATATTACGCTGTTCCAAGTGGTGTTTAATAATCTTAAGGTGCCCCACAAATTGACTAAAAATAAGGGCTTTGTGATTGTTTTGTTGCAGCTCGTCAAGGAGCTCATTTAATGCTGCTAGCTTAGCGCTAGGCAGGTCAGAATCGGGCAATACCAACTTAGGATGACAGCAGGCTTGGCGAAGCTTAACGAGTTCAGCCAGTATTTTAATACGCTGCTCGCCCTCGTTGGCATTCTTAGGCGATTGCATAATGTTATCGAGCGCATTGCGCCTTAACGCTTCGTAGAAGTGTTGTTCTTTTTTACTCAGTTCAATGTGTAAATTAATATCTGTGCGTGCTGGCAACTCGGTTAATACTTGGTTTTTCATGCGCCGCAAAATAAACGGTTGAATCAGGGTTTTAAGGCCAGTGCTCGCTTTTCTGGCGGCGAGTTTATCCTCTTTAGCGTTTTCGATGGGGAGCGCATAACGCTCGCCAAACCGTTTAATATTGCCCAGAAGCCCAGGGTTAATAAAGCGGAATAAGCTCCAAAGCTCGGTCAGGTTATTTTCGATGGGCGTGCCGGTGGTGATGATTTTAAAATCGCCTTTTAGGTTATAGGCCGCTTGCGTGCGCTTGGCCAGTGGGTTTTTTAAGGCCTGAGCTTCATCGGCAATAATGGTGTGCCAAGTCCTATTGGCGAGTATGTCGCTTTCTCGCTGCAGTAGGTTGTAGCTGATAATCACGCAGTCGAACGGTGCGAGCGCGTCGAGCAGTTCGCTGCGCTGTTGGTGTGTGTCGTAGTCGGCGAAAGACTTTATATTGAGTGTGGGTGCAAATCTCGCTGCCTCTTGTTGCCAGTTAAAGCCAACGGAAGTGGGCGCAATCACTAAGCTTGGGCCACCGTTTGCGCGGCTTAATAAAACCGCCAGCGCTTGCAACGTTTTGCCGAGCCCCATATCGTCGGCGAGGCAGGCACCAGCGCCCCAGTGCGCCAGTCGAGTCATCCAATCATAGCCGTCGCGCTGATAGTCCCGTAAATCGGCTTGCAGCGTGCTGGGTGGCACGGGCGTTATTTCGTTGGCCTCTTTCATCTTTTGTGTTTGTTGCTCCCACGCGTGCAATGTTTTCATCCGCATGCCAGTGGTGGCCTCGGCAACGGATAGGCTCGCCAGTGGGTGGAATTTGCCCGCGTCAGTGGCGTGATTGAGTGTGTCTAGGCGTTGTTTTAAATCTTGTGACAGCGCGAGGACTTGCCCGTTGTCGAGCTCAACAAAGCGGCCATGCGATGCGGCTACCAGCGACAATAGCTGGCGTAGTTGAATGACTTGTTCTTCATCGACACTGAGCTCTCCTTTTAATTCGAACCACTCGCTTTTTCGATTGAGTGCTAGCGTCAGTTTAGCGCTGTCCAGTGTTTTGGTGACGTTAAATTTTTTGCCTTTAGGCCATCGCAGGCGCAAAGGAAACGGGACTGGGCTAGCGGCTAGAACTTTTTCTAGCTGCTCGAGCGCGGTCAGCGCGCCTTGCAACTCGTCGATAGCAAGCACGTTATCAGGCATCGCCAAAAATTGAGGGCAGTGTTCGTCTAGGGCATCAAGTAGGTGTTGTTCATGAATTAAATCACGTTGCGTGGCAATGCGTTTGCCGTCAATTTCGGTGGTTATATTGGCGTTGCCCACAATGGGTTTAAAGGCTGGACCTCGGTCGCCAAACGGCGTGATTGTGCAGGTAAACTCAAGGCCCCCACCTAAGGGTTGAATATCGATCACTAGGCTGGGCTCGCAAGGTACCGTCTCTAAACCGGTGTCCAGCTCGTTCATGTCCGATTGAATATTCAACAGCGGCGCAATAGCTGAGACGCTTTCGATCACCTTGGCTTTTGCGTGGATCGGAATTAAAAGCCCACCTTCACCGATAATTTTGGCTACTTTTAGGTGTGCACGGTTAAAGAGGGTAAAGGTGTAGCGTTGTAAGCCATCGGCTTTAATAGTGTAAATTTCTTCTTCGTCAAAATAAGACGGCAAATCAGCAATGCTTAGCATCAGCTGTTCACCTTGTTGACTGATCATTAATGCGGGTTCCTTTTGCACCAAGTCGATGGGGCTGTCTAAATTGTCGCTTTCGTAGAGGTTGTCTAGCGCCTTTGCCGCCAATAGCGCTTTTGGCCCTTCTAACACATACTCGAGTGCCGTGTAATAACCCCAATTTTGGTATGCTTCAATGGCGCGGCACATTGCAATATCGGCCTCGCTTAAATAGTCGAATTGCTCGGGCTCCTTCGCTAGACGCTGCAACGCAATGGTGCGCCCTTTACTCCAGCCCTTAGCGGTCTTTTTCTGCTCGCGCGCTTTAAACGATACCGTATTCATTTTTGCCGTCATTTCCCAGATTAATCGAGCTGGCTTTAGCGGTTTAGGTGTTGTGTTGTCTGGGGGTTGTGCATCGGGGCTTAAGGCAATCAGTTTTTCTAGGGCAATATCCCATTGGGCTTTAGGCTGTATCAACGTCGGGAAATACACGAGTGCAGCGGTGTCGATTTCATCGCCATGCGCAATGGCTTTTTCTTCGCTATTCGCTTTTGGGGTAAAGTAGTCACTTAATTGTTGGCTAATTGTTTGGAGTAGCCCGTAATTTAATGCCGAAAAAGTGGCGATGCAGTGATTTAGGTCGCGCTGTGATGTCGCGTCGTTCGGCTCATTGCGCCAAGCTTTACCGAGTAGCTTGATCAGTAGGCACTGGTGATCGGCATAAACATGCTGTTGGGCGAGTACTTCAAGGTGTTGAGGGTTAGAGTTTACTGAGCCATCACCGGACAAATTTAGGGTAATGCTTAAAAGGGCTTCGAGTGTGGGACGATTAAACGGATCGATTTGTTTATCGTTTAGCTCTGCTTGAATGTGCTCTGCGACGAGGTCGTAATAGTGCGCGCTTTTTTGATTCGCGATAATTAGCAAATTGAGTTTGCAAAATAGCCCGAGTGTGCCCCCTAAAAATTGCCGTTTCCGCCGCTTTATCTTGTTTTTGGTACTGACGGCTTGTTCAAAAAGGCGTTGAGCTTCGTCGAAATCACCGTGTAAAAAGGCTATCGCGCCACGTAGCTGTAGTGCGTAGCTACTCGTGTCCTCGCGATGGAGCCTTTTTTGACATTCGCCTAATCGCAACTGATACAAATATTGCTCGGCCAGTAACGCGGCCAATAAGCCGTTGCTTGGATTGTGTTGGCAGGCGTTTTCGAGCAATTCGATCGGGTAGCTTGTTGAATGGCCGTGTTTTTTACACAGTGCCAACCAAGCCGCAAAGCTTTGATATTGCAGTGTGTCGCTGAAGGTTAGAAAATCCTCCAAATTAAAAGGAATAAAGGTGAGTTCGACCAGCAGCTGGCCTCGGTACTCGTCGATGACTTGCGGGTTTTTGTCGAACGCCATTAGTTGCTCAAAAGAGAGCAAGTCACTGGTGTAGTAGCGCTCTCGAGCGAGGCACAGCTCATCAATCGGTTGGCGCGCCCAGTGGTGAAGTCGGCGTATGGGCATAATGTCTTGCGCGACTTCGATCAGAGCGTGGTAGCGCCGCCCGGCAATGGCTTCTTTGACGAGAGCGTCACGCAACAGTACATGCAAGCGGATGCCTTCGTTAGTCTGCTCGATAAAGCCCTGCTGAAGCAATGCGTTTTTATCCAATTGCGACAAGGCTTTGATGCGCGGGCGAGTATCAAATCGGGCGTCTCTGCCCACCGCCGTTAGGGCTTTATTGAATTTGGCCGTGGCCACCGGTTTGTAGATAGTGGCAAGCAGTTGCAGGGCAATTTTCTCGTGATCGCCAAGTGTCTTGTAGGCGCTATACAGTGTCGCGAGATGGTGGCGAGTATGTGCAGAAATTTCCATAGCGATACAGCGAAACCTTTGAGCGCGATTCAGTTTGAGAGGGATAGAGCGGCTGTGCGAATTGTAAGCAAGCTACTCGTAGGGTTTAGATTTTTGTTGCCAAGGTGCCCATACCGCCGCGTTCGTCATTGGTGGTGGCGTGGCTAAGGCGTTTTGTTTATTGGCGGCATTAGCCGCGTACGGTGATTTGTCTTTGCTTTGCCGGACAAAATCGAGATTAGACGGCGGAAGGTCCTTGGTCACCGTAAAACCCTCGAGCGTTCTGCGTTCGATGATCGTATTCATGCGTCGCTCGATAGCGCATAAGCGCTTAAAGTCGTCTTTGGAGACCAGCGATACCGCTTCGCCCTTCACGCCGGCGCGTCCGGTACGGCCGATGCGGTGAAGGTAATCGTCAGTGTCATCGGGCAAATCATAATTGACCACCCGAGTCAGCCCATGAATGTCGATGCCGCGTGCGGCGATGCCTGTCGCCACCAAGTATGCGATTTTGCCGGTTTTAAAGTCACTCATGATTTGCTTTCTTGACGCCTGACTTCGTCCACCGTGAATTGTCTCAGCGGTGATGCCGCGTTTTGCCAGTTGGTTGATGAGCTTGGCCGCACCGTGTTGGGTGCGAATAAAAATGAGTGCCTGTGACCACGTGTGTTGCTGAATTAACTGGCTAAGCAGCGCCGACTTATTGTGTTTGTCGGTGGCAATAAGCCACTGCTCGATTAACGGCGTGGGCGACGGTGCTGCGGTGATATCAATTTCTACGGGATTATTAACCACCGCTTGCGCAAGTGTCCGAACGGCTTTGGGCAAGGTTGCCGAAAAGAACAGGTTCTGTCGCTGCGCGGGTAACAGCGCTAAGATTTTGCGAATGTCGTTACCGAAGCCCATGTCAAGCATGCGATCTGCTTCGTCTAAGACTAGCGCCCGGACTTCGTCGCAGTGCAATGCTCGCTGTTGTCGCAGATCGAGAAAACGACCGGGCGTGGCCACTAGGATATCGACACCGTCGATTAGTTGTTGTTTTTGCCTATCGTAGGGCTCGCCACCAACCATCGACATGACCTTAATGGCAAGGTGCCGTGCGTAGTTGTGAATACTGCTTTCGACTTGCAGCGCGAGTTCGCGGGTGGGGACTAAGATAAGTGCGCGAAACCGCTTCGGGCGACGACGATATTCATCGCCGACATCGGGTGATCGTTTACCGGCATCTGCATCGGGGCCTTGGCTGAGCTGGTGCAATAGCGGGAGAACAAAACTGGCGGTTTTTCCGGTGCCGGTTTGTGCTGTCGCTAAGATGTCGCGGCCATTGAGTGCAAACGGAATGGTGCGTGCTTGCACCGCGGTCGGCTCAGTGTAGCCACACTCATCGATGGCCTTTAGCAGTGGGGGTGTTAAGGCCAAGGTTGAAAATGTCATAGATCACTCGAATTGTTTCGCTTGCGGGATACTCAATACCGAAAATTCCCATTTTGGTGTTGAGTGCGCAGTATAACGATTTGACGCCAAAAGCGTGGCGTCGTTGCAGGGTAATCCCACTTAAATAAGGCTAGAACAAAGCTCGTTCGGCGAAGATCGTGACGCAATAATTATTCGCTTCATGCTGAGCACATCGAATCCGCATTTTAGGGGCCGCTCAAGCCACCGGCAACCGTTCCCTGCGTTGCTCTAATAAGTAACATCCTTGTCACGATCCATGGGCGCTATTCAAGCGCTCCCGGCGCTTCAATGCCCCCAAAATACAGATTCGATGAGCTTTGTGGCGATTCATGCGCGATATTGCTAAATTTTAAGTGGGATGGCTGGGCTCCGTTGTTTGTTAAGGCGATGCAAATCCTAAGCGGCCCGCATCTGCGCTAAACAGTGTCGTCGGTGTGCGCGCTCTGCATTGAACGCGGTGGTTGGGTATTTATCACCATAAAAAAGGGGAGCGCGATGCTCCCCTTTTTTATGGTTAGTATTAACCGCTAATCGTGGTTAGCTCTTTTTTGCTTCGCTTTCGGTTTTTCAAAGCGAGGGCGTTCGCCATTGGCGCGTTTGCGCGCTGGGGCATCACTATCGCTGCGGCGGCTGCGAGGCGCTTGCGTTTTATTGTCGCCCGCCATTGGCGAGATTTGTAGTTGTTTTTGACAAACCCATACGCCGCGTAGCTTATTTAACAGCCCCGTTGGCATGCCTGCGGGCAGTTCAACAGTGGTGTAATCCTCGCTAATGCGAATGTTGTGAATATGCTGGCTGCTGATGTCGGCTTCGTTGGCGATAGCGCCTACGATATTGCCAGGTTTTACACCGTCGTTGCGGCCGACTTCGAGGCGGTAGCTTTCCATCGGCACATCACTCACAATTTCACTGCGACGCTTGCTGCGCCCGTCGCGTTTACCGCTATCACGGCTTGGGCGATCACCGCGTGAGCCGCGTTCATCGCGTTCGCTAAATTCACGAGGTGCGCGCTCTGGGCGGTCTTCTAATAATAAAGGCTGTTCGCCATGAACCATTTTGGCCAATGCCGCGGCCATTAAAATAGGGTCGCATGGGCTTTCTTCTTGTAGCTCTTGGATTAGCTTGCTGTAAATAGCTAAATTCTCACCGGCCATAGTGTCGAGGATTTGTTGCTTAAAGCGCTGCTGGCGTTGCTCGTTAATATCTGCAACCGACGGTAATTTCATTTGCTCGATATCTTTACCGGTGGCGCGCTCAATGGTTCGCAACATGCGCATTTCTCGGCGCGCAACAAATAAGATAGCGTCGCCTTGGCGACCAGCGCGGCCGGTGCGGCCAATGCGGTGCACGTAAGCTTCGGTATCGTAGGGGATGTCGTAGTTAATTACGTGGCTAATGCGATCCACATCGAGGCCGCGGGCGGCGACGTCGGTCGCAATTAAGATATCGATTTTGCCAGACTTTAAACGTTCTACCGTGCGCTCGCGGATGTTTTGCGAAATATCACCGTTAAGTGCAGCTGCACTATAGCCCCGTGCTTCAAGCTTTTCTGTAAGCTCCACCGTTGCAGTTTTCGTGCGTACGAACATGATAATGGCATCAAATGTTTCGGCTTCCAATATGCGAGTCAGTGCGTCGATTTTACTGATACCACCGACCGGCCAAAAGCGTTGACGAATCGTAATTGCGGTTGAGGTTGTTACCTCAATTTTGACGTGTTGCGGATTTTGCAGGTAGGTGTTCGCAACCCGCGCGATCTCTTTTGGCATGGTGGCCGAAAACAGCGCGATTTGTCGGTCTTGAGGTGTGCGTTCTAAAACCCACTCAACGTCATCAATAAAACCCATGCGCAGCATTTCGTCGGCTTCGTCTAAAACCAGATGCTTGAGGTTGTCCAGTTTTAGTGTGCCTTTGCGCATATGGTCCATAACGCGGCCCGGAGTGCCAACAATCACTTGTACGCCGCGCTTAAGGGCGCGAATCTGTTGTTCATACCCTTGCCCGCCGTAGATAGGCAGTACGTGAAAACCTTTAATATCTTGGGCATAACTTTGAAAGGCTTCGGCGACCTGGATTGCGAGCTCGCGCGTGGGTGCCAGCACAAGGACTTGGGGTGAGGTATTTTTGGCATCAACCATTTGCAGAATGGGCAGCGCAAAAGCTGCGGTTTTACCGGTACCCGTTTGGGCTTGGCCCAAAATATCGCGGCCTTCAAGCATTACTGGAATGGCTTGGGCTTGAATGGGGGAGGGAGTCTCGTAACCAATAGCTTTAATGGCTTTAAGAATGTTAGCGCTGAGGCCCAGTTGCTCAAATGTTTGGCTAGGTTGGGTCATTTAGATTTCCTGTGGTGTTGCGGCGGGAGATTACCAGTGCGCAAACGACAAGGTGCGAGTGAGGGGGTGACGGCGAGCGAAAGTGGGCCGTTAACATGGTGCTAGACTGGCAAATTGCCATTCAAACACGGGAGTTAATGGTGATGCCGCGTGGTGCTGAGCATCGAAGCTGGCTTATGCGCACTGATTGATACTGTACGATAAACGTGGCTGCGCCTTAAAGTCGCTACTGAGTCGCTGACCGAAAATATAGCGCAACGAAAGCTCATTAAGATGGAGCGAGGCCGCTGCGGTTACGTGCTCGGTCGAGGTAATTCCCCTACACCAGCAACCCGTGCGTCTACGCATTGGGAGTACTCGGTGCCTAGTAAATAACAATGCCATAGTTAGCAAAGTTGGGCTGAGGGATTGCGGTGTTTATCGGCGAGCGTTAAAGCTCTAGTCAACCGCCTTCCTGCAGGTTGAAACACCACCCTTTGCCCGCGCATGGCATCTGCCAGAAAGCGCTTTACTGTTACGGCATCAAGTTAAAAGAGGCGCGACTATACATCTATTGACGCGCCCTGTCTATTTTTTGTTCACGCATGGGCATTATCGTTTTGCCCCAAAAGGCCCCAGCGTGCGGTTGTGCTGACGACGCATCTGGTGTCTTTGTGTTGAATCGACTAGGCTGCGCCTTTTTCACCGTAGAGCGAAAGTGTCATGCAGATCTGGGTCGATGCCGATGCGTGTCCAAACGTCATCAAAGATATCTTGTTCAAAGCGGCTAAGCGGCGGAGCATGGCGTTGGTGTTAGTCGCCAATCAGCCACTTCGAACACCGCCATCGCCAGTGATTCGCTCGGTGGTCGTACCGGCAGGGTTTGATGTGGCGGATAACTATATTGTGCAACACTGCCAGCAAGGGGATCTATTAATTACCGCGGATATTCCGTTGGCCGCCGAAGTGATTGCGCTGGGCGTGCAAGTGATCAGCCCGCGTGGCGAGCGTTTTACCGCCAACAATATTGAGCCGCGCTTAGCGATGCGCAACTTTATGGAGCAGATGCGCAATGCTGGGCAAGCAAGTGGTGGTCCGCCACCGCTTAATCACTCGGATCGGCAAGCCTTTGCCAATGCGCTGGATCGTTTGTTGGCTTTTAACGCGACGTGACGATTACGCCTGCGGCTGTCGATCCCAAACTGTCGACCCTAGCGGTCAGGGCTGTCTATTCCTACCGCTCAGGGCTGTCTATCCCCGAATGCGGTAAATGGCGGTCTCGCCAAACAAGTTGGGGCGAAGTGGGTGCAGCCATTTTCCGGGTGCTGTCTCGGCCGCGACTTGGCGGTCGATGACTTGAAAATTTAATTGTTTGCACAAGACTTCAAAGTCTTTAAAGGTACAGAAGTGAATGTTAGGTGTGTTGTACCACTCGTAGGGGAGTAAGTCTGAGACGGGCATTTTCCCGCCGACCGCTAAATGCCAGCGCGCCCGCCAGTGACCAAAATTCGGGAAGGTGACAATCGCCTCGCGGCCCACACGCATCATTTCCGCAAGGACTTTATCCGGGTAGTGCATGGTTTGTAAAACCTGCGACATAATGACCGTGTCGAAGCTTTGATCGGCAAAGTTGTTGAGCCCGCCGTCTAAATTCTGCTCTAAAACATTAATGCCTTTTTGCACGCACGCTAAAATACCTTGCTCGCTAATTTCTAAGCCGTAGCCGCGAATATTTTTTGTGCGCGTTAAGTGGCTTAATAAGCTGCCGTCGCCACAGCCTAAATCGAGTACCCGCGCGTTGGGCTTTATCCAGTTTTCAATAATTTTTTGATCTATGCGCATGTGCTGGCCACCTTTTGCATGTAGCTTGAAAATAAAGCTTCATAGCGCGGTTGATTGGGTACTAAAAATGCATCGTGACCGTAGGGTGATTCGATCTCGGCGTAAAAAACATTTTTATCGGCGTGCAATAACGCCGTGGCGATTTCTCGCGAGCGCTCGGGGGCAAAGCGCCAGTCACTATCAAAGGCCATAACGGCAAAATCGCACTGGGCGTGTTTAAATGCTTCGACCGGGTCGCCGTGGTATTCGCGAGCCAAGTCAAAATAATCGAGCGCTCGGGTCATTAAAATATAGGTGTTGGCATCGAAGGCTTTAGAAAATTTACTGCCTTGGTAGCGCAGGTAGCTTTCAATCTGAAACTCCACGGGAATATCGCTACCTTGCTCAAAACTGCCGGAACGCAATTCGCGGCCGAATTTTTCGCCCATGCCGTTATCGGATAAATAGGTAATATGGCCAATCATGCGAGCAACGGATAAACCGGATTCAGGCAACGTGTTGTGGCTTAAATAATGACCGCCCTTAAATTCGGGGTCGGACATAATGGCCTCGCGTGCGGTTTGGTTAAAGGCAATGTTCTGCGCGGTTAACTGCATGGCCGAAGCAATGACTACGCAGTGGCGCAAGCGCTCGGGGTACTCTAGAGCCCAGCGCATAGCTTGCATACCGCCGAGGCTGCCGCCCACCACGGCGGCCCACTGCTGAATGCCGAGGTGGTCGGCCAGCTTGGCTTGAGTGTGCACCCAGTCGCGAACTCGCAGCGGCGGAAAATCGCTGCCCCACGGCTTTCCCGTATTGGGGTTAATGCTGGTTGGCCCTGTCGAGCCATGGCAACCGCCAATGTTATTCACGGCGACCACGTAAAACACCGTGGTGTCGATGGCTTTACCGGGCCCGATGTAGGCATCCCACCAGCCGGGTTTTTCGTCGCCTTCATAAAAACCCGCCGCGTGCTGGTTGCCCGATAGCGCGTGGCAAATAAGCACGGCGTTGGATTTATCGGCGTTCAGCGTGCCGTAGGTTTCAATCATCAAGTCGTATTCGGGCAGAATGTGGCCGCAAGCCAGGGTGAATGGCTCGCTAAAACGAATTTTTACTGGGCTGACGAGCCCGACAGAGTTGGAATCGGTTAAGGGCATTGGTTACCGTATCGCGTGAATGACAGGGCGGCTGGGGCGGCGTTTAACGAGGGTTTGTTCGGCGGTTTTTTAACCGCCTGTAACGGGCGGAAAAAAAGCCACTTCGTCGCCGTTGTTAATCTCGGGGTCGCCCTTGGCCATGTCGTGATTTATGGCGCAGAGGATACTGGCATCGGTAAGGGCTTGCCAGTGTTGTCCGCGCTGGGCGAGATTTTTTTTCAGCGCACTTAAAGTCGTGGGCGTTTCTACTGGGTAGGTTTCTTCTCGCACGCCCAGTGTTTCGCTAAGCGCCGCAAAAAAACATAGTTTGATTGATGTCATATTATTCACGTTGTGACAACGGGGGACGGGTAGCTAAGCTGAACTGGGCGCTTGCCAGTCGCCGCTGCGACCACCGCTTTTGGCTAGTAATGTTGTACCGGTGATCACCATGGTTTTATCGACGGCTTTACACATATCGTACAGTGTCAGTGCCGCGATACT
This sequence comes from Marinagarivorans sp., assembly GCA_036554385.1. Classification (GTDB taxonomy): domain Bacteria; phylum Pseudomonadota; class Gammaproteobacteria; order Pseudomonadales; family Cellvibrionaceae; genus Marinagarivorans. Next base: position 11,723 of record DATBNJ010000102.1, read on the forward strand.
GGCTGCCGTTAAGGCTTCCATTTCCACGCCGGTTTTGCCGGCGAGCTTACAGGTCGCCTCGATGCGAACGCGATTGTGTGCTGGCTCGGGGTGAAGGTCAACGGTAATTTTGCTTAGCATTAGCGGGTGGCACAGGGGGATAAGTTGGCTAGTTTGCTTGGCCGCTTGGATGCCGGCAATGCGCGCTACCGCAAAGACATCACCTTTTTTGTGGTTGCCTTCGGTGATCATTTGCAGCGTTTTCGGTTGCATTTCAACATGGCTCACGGCGGTCGCGGCGCGTTCAGTCACGGCCTTTTGGCCGACATCAACCATATGGGCTTCACCGGCAGCATTGAGGTGCGTTAGGGCTGTGTTATCACTCGGTGTGTTGTCGGATTTAGTCATTAAAGAGTCGTTCCATCATGCCTTGGTAAATCAGGCTGAGTTTATCTAAGTCCGAGGCGCAAACATGTTCGTTGACTTGGTGGATGGTCGCATTTAAAGGACCGAGCTCGACCACCTGGGCACCGGTGGGCGCGATAAAGCGGCCGTCCGATGTGCCGCCTGATGTGGATAGCTGCGTTTGGTAGCCAGTAACGGCTTTGATGGCGCCGGCTGTGGCCTCGACTAATCGCCCTTCGGCAGTTAAAAACGGTAAGCCCGATAAATTCCAGGTCAATTCGTAGTCGAGCCCGTGTTTATTTAAAATAGCTTCTGTGCGCTCGCGCAACTGGGCCTCGGTGACTTCCGTTGAAAAACGAAAGTTAAAAACGATGTGAGCCTCGCCCGGAATCACATTGGTCGCGCCCGTGCCGCTATTAAAATTGGACACCTGAAAACTGGTCGCGGGGAAGTGGTCATTGCCATTGTCCCAGCATTCGCCGCTGAGCTCGGCGATGGCTGGCGCAACAAGGTGAATAGGGTTGGCGGCCAAGTGCGGATAGGCTACATGGCCCTGTTTGCCCTTAATCGTCAGTTGTGCGCCCAGCGAGCCGCGCCGGCCGTTTTTAATAATGTCGCCAACCTTGTGGGTGCTCGACGGTTCGCCGACTAAGCACCAAGTAATTTTTTCATTGCGGGCCTCGAGCCATTCAATGACTTTGACCGTGCCGTTGGTTGCCGGGCCTTCTTCATCGCTGGTGATTAAAAATGCGATACGCCCTTTGTGATTAGGGTGTTCGCCCACAAAGTTTTCACAGGCCGTAATCATGGCGGCAAGGCTGCCTTTCATGTCGGCGGCGCCGCGGCCGTATAAAATGTCATTGTCCACTTTGGGCTCAAATGGCGGATTGTGCCATTGGCTTTCGGGGCCTGTCGGTACCACATCGGTGTGGCCGGCATACGCGAGTATCGGGCCTTCGCTGCCGCGCACGGCCCAAAAGTTATCAACCTCGCCAAAGCGCAAGCGCTCGGCTTTAAAACCAATGGCTTCTAGGCGGGCAATCATCATTTCTTGGCAGTTAGCGTCGTCGGGTGTTACCGACGGCTGGGCGATAAGGTCGCAAGCTAATTGCACGGTCGGGCTAAGGGCGTCTGTCATGAGTTAATCTTTAGCATTCATTTAGAAGTAGCCAAGTCGAGCGGTCGATTCGACGGCTGACCGGCGCAGGTAAAGGGCCCGCCTTTGCAGGCGGGCAAACGAGCGGCTGTGGTCCCGTTTTAGTTATTGGTGTGAAGCGCTTCGTTGAGGGCAACAGCCGTTTTATTGGTTTTGCACTCAACGGCGCCGGTCAGCGAGTTGCGACGGAATAAAAGGTCGGCTTTGCCGGCGAGTTCGCGGGCTTTAACTTCTTTTACTTTTTGATTACTGTCATCGAGCAACACGACTTTTGTGCCCGCGGTGATGTAAAGCCCAGACTCTACCGTGCAGCGATCACCGAGCGGGATGCCAATACCGGCGTTGGCACCGATTAAGCTTTCTCTACCCACGGAAATAATGATATTGCCGCCACCGGACAGCGTGCCCATTGTTGAACAACCGCCGCCGAGGTCACTGCCTTCGCCGACGACAACACCCGCGGAGATACGGCCTTCGACCATACTGACGCCCAAGGTGCCGGCGTTAAAGTTAACGAAGCCTTCATGCATAATCGTGGTGCCTTCGCCAATATGGGCACCAAGGCGCACGCGCGCAGTGTCGGCAATTCGCACCCCAGCGGGCACCACGTAATCGGTCATTTTAGGGAATTTATCAACGCTATCGACGCTTAGTACTTCGCCCTTCAGGCGCGCTGCGAGCTGTTTGGCGGGCAGTTCTGTTAAATCGATTGGGCCACGGTTAGTCCACGCTACGTTCGGCAGTGAGGCAAATATGCCATCGAGCGAGGTTTCGTGTGGTTTCACTAGGCGGTGGCTTAGCAAATGCAGCTTCAAGTAGGCTTCGGGGACGGTTTTGGGGCCAGTATTATCGCTTAATACCACCGCAACAATGGGGGCTTGGCTATCTTGCAGTTGGCGCGCAAGCGCAGCTTGCTCTGGTGCACTCTGGTCGAGGCTGTGAGCCAGTGTGCTTAGTTGATCTTGGGTGGGTGTGTAGGTGCCTTGAGTGGTGGAAACATTAAGGGCATCGACAAATGCCTGCGCGATAGTGCTTTCGGGATTGACCAAGGGTAGGGCAAAGTATGTATCGAGCCAGTCACCATTGCTGTTTTGGTGGCCAACACCTAATCCGAGGGCATAAACGTCTGTCATTGTGTTTTCCTAATACGACTTAAAAAATAATTAAGAGGGCGAGTTAAACAACGCCGCGTAGTCGGCTTCGCTGAAACCGACGCTAATCCCATCATCGTGTTCGACGAGGGGGCGTTTGATCAGTGTGGGGTTGGCAAGCACAATCGCCAGCCCCTGAGGCTGCAGTACACGCTCTTTATCGTTGGGCGATAATTGCTTCCAGGTTGTACTGCGTTTGTTAATCAGCGTGTCGGCGCCAATAGACTCACGCCACGCTTCGATTTGTTTCAAAGTAAGGCCGCAGGTTTTTACATCGAAAAACTCATGCTCTATATTGTGCTCATTGAGCCAAGATACGGCTTTTTTTACGGTGTCACAGTTTTTTATGCCATATACACGGATCATGCGAAGTTCTCGCCACGTTGCTGGATGGATGAATCGAGGGATGCAAGCATACCATAAGCATTTATTATGTTGCTTAGGCTTGGCGCTTGCGTTGGCTTTCGAGCACGTTGCGGCTGAACCCGACACTCGCGCGCCGGAGGCGGTGCTTATGCCGTTTAAGACGGATGGTTGCTCGATGTTTCCCGACGGGACCCTATGGGATTTCACCCTTTGGCGGTCTTGCTGTGTGGTGCACGACTTGGCCTATTGGCAAGGCGGTGATTACATGACGCGCATGGCTGCCGACGATGCCCTGCGCCAGTGCGTTGATGACGTTGGCGAACCGATAGTGGGAGTGGCCATGTTGCTGGGCGTGAGGCTTGGCGGCTCACCATACTGGCCCACCGAGTTTCGCTGGGGGTATGGCTGGAAGGTGCCGCGGGGTTATCGCCCTTTAAGTAATGCGGAGGCGGCTCAGGTAGAGCAAATGCTAAAAAGTCAGGCCATTATTTTGCCGTAAATCTGCGTGCTCGGTTGTATCGGGCGAACCAATTGCGCAAAGCCTTGCCTTTATTAATGCGCCTTGAGCTTAGCGAGGCAGAAAAAGATAATTATCAAAAGAATGATTAAACGAGGTGTTTGTGTGAGTAAGCAAATATTGGCGCTATGCAGTGCTTTAGTCTTGTTAACGGGCTGTGCCAGTAACCCGCTTGAAGGGCAGTGGCAGTACAGCGATGGAAATACCACCATAGGTTTAGACTTACAGGATGGTGAGCGCTGCGAGCTGAGTCTTTCGCGCTTTGTGCGCGACGACCTTCAGCGGGTGTGCCGCTACGAACTCAATAAGTATGGGGTTGAATCGGGCGTGATCGATGCTAAAGAAGATCGAGAGCGGTATTTAATCTTTTTGCACGACGATGCTGGCAATTGCGATGCTTTTGCTGACTTCGAGTTTGCTTACGACAAAGAGGCTGGGTTGGTGCACTTTTTGGTCGGCGATACGCCGTTTGCGATGCAAAAGCTAAATTAAGGTGCCTACCGCCAAAACCTTTTGTCAGCTAGCTTGCAAAAGGTTTTGGCGTAAAGGCCCGCTAAGGGAGCACACTCTGGGTGGTGGTTCATGTAGCGGTTGGTGTTTTAAGCAACATTCACCGACTTGGACGACTGCTGCGGCTCGAGGGCTGCACTGCTGTTACTTTCCGGTAACTTACCCTTATAGACAAATAATTTGCGCTCTAGGTGGTAGCGACTGTTGGGGTCGTAGAAGGTTTCGCGCATCTTGGCGAGCTCTTCGGTGCGGTAGGCGTTGAGGGGCTTGGCTTTTTCGTCTGCCGCACGCCTTACCCGCTTTTGCTCGAGCTCGGCGCTAAAACCACTGTGCGTGGCCTGCTGGTTACAAAACTGAGTGAGATGCTCGTGATATTGCGCCCAGTCTTCAGGTAGCATTTGATCGGCAAAATTGCAGTCAATCGCCTCTGATGCCAGCATTGGAGCACATTCGCTGGCGATTGTTTGCGCAAGCTCGTGGCCCACGCGTTTGGGCAGCAAGTAAGTCCAGTACTCGGAACCAAAAAGGCCCATGTTGGCATAATGAGGGTTGAGTACCACGCCCTCGCGGATGACAACCTTGTCGCACGCCAGTGCTAAAATTGCGCCACCGGCACCCGCATTGTTGCGCAACGCTGCAACGGTAATTTGCTTTGGTGTGTTGATAATTTCTTCGACGACGTCATCGATCGCGTTAATGTTTTGCCAAGACTCAAGCGCTGAGTCGCTGGCGGCCTCGATGCAGTTGAGGTGAATGCCATTGCTAAAAAAGTCTTCCCCGCCCATCAAAACAATAACTTTTGCGTTGCTCGCTTTCACTTGCGCAAGCCGCTGTTTAAGGCGTAGGCACTGTTGCGTATTGGCGGCACCGTTGTAAAAGTCAAAATAGATATAGCTCGTGTCGCCTTGTTGTTCGACGCGAATGTCGTCAATGGCGCTTGCGTCAAAATCACCCACTAGGTTTAAGTCTTGATTGCCCGCCAGCACATTGACCACTCGCGCTGCCGGTAACTTAATTGCAGGCAGTTCGGGGTGGGTTTTACATTTCATTTGTTTTACCCAAACCGCACCATCTTTGGTGGCGATGCACACGGCACCGTGGCGGATAGCTAAAATTTGCTTGGCTTGGCCCTTAAGGGTGGGCTCGTTGGCGGGGCCGAATAAGTGAACGTCGTGTCCTAACAGATGATCGAGCACGCCGGGTGAGGTGTCGGCTGCGTGCAGTTTTTGAATAATGGTGTCGGTGTTGTCGGCGTGCCAATCGATGGCGCGTTGTGCTTGACGCAGCAATGGGTTGCACGTGCCTTTAACGTTGGGGTTGCTGTAGTCGAGCGGTCGGGGGCGGAAATAGGCGTTTTCAAAATCTTTAAGCGCCTTTTTAATGAGTGCTACGGCCGCCGAGCTGACTTCGCGTTTATAGGTGCTGGTTTTGCCCGCGACTCGCAATGGAAAGTTCCGCGTGCCCCAAATATCGCCGGCATCCATTTCGCTATCGGCTTGTAATAATGTGACTCCCCAGTATTCGCAGCCCTGAGTAATTGCATAATCAATTGACGACGGCCCTCGATCCCCCTCAATGCCTGGGTGAACAATCAAGCATTTGTAAGCACGCCAGATATCTTCGGGAATGCGATGCGTCAGAAAGGGGCACAGAATAATATCGGGTTCAAAGGTGGCAATTTGCTGTCTTAGTGTCGGCTCGTCCATGCCGTAATGTTGGTCGATGTCATGTCCAAGTAATGCTAATTCTCTTAATACGCGTTGGCATAGACCGCTGAATGATGATGCGAGAATCAAAACTTTCATGAGGCTTCCTTAGTTGAGGGGTGATTGTTTGTGGCTGAGCGGTACCTGTGGTGTTGGCATGTGGTTGGGGGTATGCGGATTTGCTTGTCACGCTCATTTGCAGGTCTCTGCAGGTAAATTGACAAGCTCCATCACAGGTATTTATTCTGTTTAGTAAGTTCTTTTATTTGATTTTGAAATAAGTCGTCTCAAGGTTCAATAGGCTATTTGAATTAATAGTGCCCGCTAGTGACAAAATGAGGCGATAAGGGACAATTTGTTGTACGTCACATGGCTGCCATTAAACTGTTATAAAACTGCTAAAAACAATAACTTTTTTACTGCTTGCGGTTTCGCGAAACGCCAATTGCTCAAACTGTATTCATTTCGTATATTTTTTGAGTGTCTTTGTTGTGTCATTCAAGGCTGGGCACGGCGGGGCGAACTGCGCCTAAAAGCGGATAAAAATGAAGACTTGATTGCTGCCGAGTTAGTGACTCGGTAAGGGTTTTCAGAAGGGCGAGGCTAATAGGAATTGCAGGGGCGAACACTTGAAAGCCGTATAAAAAGCGTATTCGAAGGCTCGCAAAGCCAACGGCCCTCCACCCCAGAGGGCTGTATGGCAAACTCAAGCGTTGCTAAAGTGCAGCACAGCAACGCTCGAAAAAAGTGGCCTATGCGCGAACGGCGTCTTCGGCGTCGTCATCGTCTTCCGCTTCAAGCGCTTCATACATACGTTTGTTTAACTGGCTAAGAGTAACAATCAAACATAGTACGAGCATAATCATCGCAAAGCAGAAAATAAATAGCCCAAGGGTTAAGGGCTCGACGCCCGATTCGGGCATTTTTAAACTGTGATTAGGTGTCATGATCATCGCCTCCATGCCAACGTAGTGCATGCCGCAGACTGCAAATGCCATCACAAAGGATGCGCCGATCATTTGCATTGTGCCCTCAAGATTAAAGGCGAGCCAAAAAGCCGCGGTGGCAGCTACGATACCGATAATCACCGAAACTATCACCAATGTGTTGTTGTAGCTCATGTCGGCTGCGGTAATCATCGCAGCCATGCCACTGTAATGCATGCTCGATACCCCAGCGCCGGCAATCACCCCGGCGATTAAAAGCATCGCTAGCGAGTCTGGCCGAATACTTAACAAGTACAGCCCCAAACCCACGACAAACACGGCAATGGCCAGCGACGCCGCGGTTAATAACGGGTCGTATACCACGGGCATGCCCATATCGTAGGCGATCATGCCGATAAAGTGCATTGCCCATATTGCGCCACCGCCCAATGCGAACGAGGCAGAAATAATCCATTTGCCACGTTGACCGTCGTGGGCGTTTCGTATGCCACGCACAAGCTGTAGTCCCGTGTAGGAGCCAAAGGCCGCGATAAAGTAGGAGAGCGCTACAAGAAAAAAGTTGTAGCTGGGTTCTGCATGTATCACGAGTGAAATACTCCTCTAATAAAATAAACGGGGTTTGAATAACATGTTTGTGAGATAACCTAACTGGCAAGCATACCCTCAAATGCATCTCATGTTAACGCTAGTATTGAACTTGTAATAGGTTAGAATACGCGCCAGTGCCAGTGCGGCGAAGCTATGACTGCCAAAATCATTCGCTTCGCGCCAATTTGTTCGATTTTTGAGCGCTGGGCTGCTTGTGTCGCTATGATGTATTTGGTGGCTCTTTAATAGTGCTGATGTTAATGGTTTCGCTTCGGCCTTGGCGAAGTTTAATCGATAATGTCTAAATAGCTAAAAATTATGGTCTCTGACCTCAAATTACTTACCTAAGTCTATGCAACAGATTACTGCGCAAAAGCCGGTCGCATCTCGCGAGTTCTCCGTTGGCATTATCGGTGCCAGTCCGAGTGCTTTGGCGGCATTTAATCGTATTTTTAGTGTGACCGCCTATAGGATTCGGGCCTACCGAGCAGTCGCCATCGCATCAAACGCGAGCGCTATCGATGGCAATGTTGATATATTCGTATTATGTGCCAATAACCCGAATGTAATGACGTTTTGGTTTAAGCGCCGAACCGGCGGTGAATTAAACAAGCCTTTGATTCGTCTCGATAAATTGGGAAGCGAGCCACTTAGTGATGAATACATCGTGCCCGTGCCGCTAAACCCGAGTCGGTTTCTAAAAACCCTCGATGACTACACCATCAAAGAGCTGAAGTTTTTCCCTGAGTTTGAAATTGGCCGTGACGATGGCCGCGTCTCTGGCGAAACCTTGGCGGGCATTCGCTTGCTAAAAGGTGGTGTTGCTGCCAGTGCATTGTCTGGGCTTAAGCGAGCGCTGGTAGTCGATGACAGCCTGCCGGTGAGAAAACAAATTGAAATTGAATTCAGTTTACTTGGCGTGCAGTCGCATTTGTGTGAATCGGCAGAGGTCGCCTTGGAGCAAATGCAGCGACTACAGTACGACGTTATTTTTCTTGATGTTGTCATGCCTGGAATGGATGGAATAGCTTTATCTCTGAGTGTAAACAGATTATTCGTCTTTCTTAATGTAGGTTCCTA
>DATBNJ010000133.1:0-3062 GCA_036554385.1 Marinagarivorans sp.
ATCGACGATATCACCGCAGCCATGATTGCCGCGGACAATAATCCTAAAGAAATTCTCAAGCAGTTAGGCGCGCTTAAGCTCGTGCGCTACCGCAAAGAACTCAACCGATAGGCGAAGGCAGACAGACTATGAAAAAACATCAATTTGCAATCGCTAGCCGTCGCTCATTCATCAAAAGTGCGGCTAAAATGGGCATGTCCTCGGCGGCGCTCAACGCTGGTCTTATGGGCGCCAATATGCTTTGGGCCCGCGGTGCACTCGCCCAAGAAGGCCCCGCCCCCAAGCGTTTAATTACCATACACATCACCAACGGCGCGCACCCTGAAAATTGGCACGCGCAAGGCGAAGGCACTGACTTCACCCTGCCTCAAGGTAGTGCGCCTTTGGGGATTAGCGGCATTCGAGAGCATTGTGTATTTATTGACGGACTCGACGGCGAAGGCGGACACGGCCCACACCATTACTGCATTGCCAACGACAAGCGAACGTCCCTAGACATCTATGCGGCCGGTAAAATTGGCGCACAAACACCCTTCCAGTCGCTGCACTTGGCAGCTTACCCACAAGGTAGCCTGTCGCGCATCAACGGCAACGGTATTCCATTTGACCTCAACCCCGTACAGGTTTACGACCGAATGTTCCCCGAGGCACTCGGTGAAGGCGAGCGCGACTGGAAAACGATTCGCCGGCAAGGTATTTTCGGTGCCAACCTTAAAATGCTAAGCGAGTTTAAAAAGAACGTGAACGCAACCCAGCGCGACCGGCTCGATCTTCACGCCGATTCAATACAAGCGATGAGCGAGCGCATTCAGCGCGCCGCCGCATCCAACGGCGGCGCAGCATGTAATCGTCCCTTCTGGGATGGCGCCATCACCGATACCGAGCTATTAGATAACGACGCGCTCACCGGTGCCGCAACTGAATTGCGCACACGCCTGAGTATGGATTTAATCTCGCTAGCGTTTAAATGCGACTTGACCCGTGTTGCTACCTTTAGTTTTGGTCACTCGGGCGCGGATGTCGTGCTGCCTGGCGGCTTTACCTGGCACGATGCACAGCACGGTTATCGCAACGAGCTCAAAAACCCACAGGGTCGCGCTTGGTTCTCAGAGCAAATGGTTTACTTAATGAACCTACTGGCATCTGCGCCCGATATCGACGGCAGAACACTGCTCGATAACACGCTAATTTACCTAACCAGTGATATGGGCAACGGCTCGGCACACGATAATGCACGCATGCCCGTGGTATTTGCCGGCGGCTTAGTAAACGGTGGCCAAGCGATCAATATGGGCGGAAAATTCTGGAACCCCGTGTTCGACACCATTGCCGATGCGCTAGGGATTCCGCTAGACGGCGAAGATTATCCCGGCTACGGGCATGGCGCAGGGCCTATTGCAGGTGTTGTTAAAGCGTAGTTCCGCACCAACACATGTAAGCATAAAAAGGCCGACAGTGGAAACGCTGCCGGCCTTTTTTGTCAGCGTACTTTCAGTGCGCGAAAGGCGCTAGCAAGCTTTTTAGTGCGTTAAATTGCGTTGAAAAAACTGCTGCGCTTTTGCGTACATTTCTAACGCCAATGCGGGGTCATAACGCTCTCCCTCATCACGCATAAACGCATGCTGCGCATTCACTTCTTGCCAGCTGTAATTTAAACCCACAGCTTGAAAATGCCGATACAGTTTTTGGCGGCCTTCGACGGGTACGTGGGGGTCTTGTTTGCCAAAAACCAGCTGTACCTCTCCGGCAATATCGCCTGCCCGCTCAAGGGTATTATTACCATCGGCACTGGGTAAAGTATCGCTGTGAATATCGGTAGGGTATAAACAGAAAGCCGCTTTAATCTCTGGGTTTAACGCCGCACGAAAGGCTAAATGGCCGCCAATACAAACCCCCATGGCGCCCACTGCGCCGGTACAAAATGCTTGCCCTTTGGCATACGTAATGATTGCCTGCGTATCGCTATCATGAGATTCCAAAGGCTTCGCCCATTTATCGTTATTGCCTTTGTCTTTGCCAGCGTCATCGTAGCCCAGTACGGTGCCCATGGGGTTTAATTCGTGGAAAACTTCCGGCACAACAACCACAAACCCCAAACCGGCAAGCATATTAGCCGAGCGCGCGATCGGCGCTGTGATTTGGAAAATTTCGGAATAAAAAATAATGCATGGGAACCGCCCCTCAAGCGCAGGGCGAAACACCTGCGCCTGCATAGTACCGGTGGCAGTCTCAAGTTTGATAAATTCATTCTGTGTAATCATAAATCCTGGCTCTCTCTGTGATTAACGGGTTTTAACGCTGGCAAACAGCTCACGACTTTTTAAAGGCTTACTGCCCAAAACCGGCGACAATAAAACCCTCGTCATCATCTTCATGGCGCCAAGCATTGTCGTATCGGAAAAGTCTCGCTGGCCCATCGCTAAGATCACCTTTCCGTCAAAGGTCGGCCAAGCGGGGCGCCCCACTTCACTAAAGCCCGAATTCACATCAAGGTAATAACGCCGCGCTTCTTCAAGCGGCTGCCCCGTTGAGGCATCATGTGAAAAGTCCACCAAATAACCCAACTCTTCTAAAACCCGCAGCTCAAATTCGCGCAGTAAAGGTTCGAGATGGATTAGTAGCACAGCTTGATCGGGATGTGGCGCCGTATGGCTTAGCTCAGCAATAGTCGCGCGATAGGCCTCAAATAACGCTGGACAGGCCTCGCCTTTTGGCAGCAGCCGTTGCAACAGTTCATTCAAATAAAAGCCGCAATACAAAGGCACACCCGCTAAACGCGGTGACGAAACACGCGTTAATTCGTAATCGACCAATGTTTTTAGACCGCCTTTACCCAACCACGAGACTAACGCCGGACTAAAAGTGGCGTAGGCGGGTTTCTTTTTACTGGGTGCGCGGGCAACGGCGCCGACAACACCGTAATCCCGAGTAAAAAAGTCGACCAAAAGTCGACTATCACTGATTTTGCGGGAATGCAGAAGATACGCTGGCTGAAGCTCTACGCGCACGATCTACACACAATCCATTTATTGATCGAGGCCTAGGCTGCGCAATGCGCGGGC
>DATBNJ010000143.1:0-2314 GCA_036554385.1 Marinagarivorans sp.
CTATTGGTTTAGGTGCTTAGCAAAACTGCACGCGCTAAATTCAACGCACTAAATTGAAAAAAGGAGCCTACCACTAGGCTCCTTTTTTTATGCGGCAGTAACAACGGACTTTTCGGCAAATCACAACCGCCGTGCAAGAGGCTGCCGTGGACGTTAACCCGCGGAACAAACGCCATCTGTCCAATATCACCCCATTTGGCGCCTTAGGCCGTCAACCACCGAACAAATACCCATTCAACCTGCGCGCTGCGGCATTCGCAGCCCTTAAGGATCACGGTTTTGTGCAGCGCGTTGACGTAATCGCCGACGCAATGCGCCAGAATAGGTTAACCGTTGCGGGCCGCCCGTTAACGCCGCCAGTCGTAAACCCGCTGATCAACCCGTTCGAGCGCAGAATATGAATAATTCAATAGCCAATCGATTAGAGATTCACGCCAAACGCGCGTCCATCACACTGAGTTTCGCAATGCTTGCCATGGCTACTGCGACCGGCTGCAGCGGAGGCAGCAGCCAAAGTTCGGCCAGTGCCCGTTCGAGTATCGCCAATGCGAGTAGCGAGGCGAGCAGCGCGCCCATGGCCGCATCGAGTGTTAGTGTCGCGCTCAGCAGTTCATCAGTTAACACCTCGAGCAGCGCGGCTAACAGTAGCGATGCCGCCACTTCGGCCTGTATCGGCGAGCCGTTACCATCGGGTTATTGCCTTGTGTGGCAAGACGAATTCTCGAGCAACAGCGTCGATCTGAGTAAATGGAGTTACGAAAAAAACTGTTATGGCGGTGGCAATGGCGAAGCCCAGTGTTATGTCGAGGATGCCGACAATGTCTGGGTCGATGGCGATATCCTGCATATTAAAGCCATTCGCGAAGATGCGGTCGGCCCTAATACCACCGAAGACGACCCCAACTACGACCCCTCAGATACCTCAGGAACGGGCACTTATACGTCAGGTCGCCTGCGCTCTATGATGAAAGGTGACTGGCAATATGGCCGCTTTGAAATTCGCGCCAAGCTACCTTATGGCCAAGGCACTTGGCCAGCCATTTGGATGTTGCCCACCGACTGGGTTTACGGCGGTTGGGCCAGCTCTGGCGAAATCGATATTATGGAAGCCGTTAATTTAAAAGTCGGCGGTGAAAACCGCATTCACGGGACACTGCACTTTGGTGATCACTGGCCTAACAATGTCTATTCTGGTACCGAATACGTGCTGCCCGGCGAAGGCGACCCCGCTGATGACTTTCACACTTACGCCGTAGAGTGGGAGCAAGGCGAGATTCGCTGGTATGTCGATGGCGATCACTATGCCACCCAAACGAGTGCAGGTTGGTATTCGGCCGCGGCACTGGACGATGCCCATGCGCCCTTTAATCAACGCTTTCACTTGCTGCTTAATCTAGCGGTGGGCGGCAATTGGGCAGGGCAAGTCAACGATACGGGTATCGATGAGACGATTTTCCCACAAGTGATGCAGGTTGATTATGTCCGTGTTTACCAGTGCACAAAAGACCTGACTACGGGCAAAGGCTGCGCCAGTCGAGACGACGACTTCGACGCTAACCCCGGCATTACACCACCGCAACCCGTCGACACCTCTGGCGAGACACTGAGTATTTTTAACGGCGCCACGACGCCGCCTTATGTTTGGGGTGTATACAGTGACGAAGGCTCGGTCGACTATCGCGTTATTGATGCTGGCGGTGATTACGGCACGGTTGGAGAAATTACCTACGCAACGAATTCGGGTGTGGGGTTTTATCAAACGAGCACTGGTACGGATTTATCGGCATATGATTTTATAGAATTTGATTTGCGCATTACTGCAGATAGCCGTGTCGTCAAAGATCCTTTAGTCTTCCGCGCCGATTGTATATGGCCGTGTACCTCTGGAGATTATGCCATTGGCTACCCAACGCTTAATACCTGGAACCACTATAAAATTGCCCTTAGCGAGCTCGCAACTGCGGGTTTAAATCTCACTCAGATCAACGCACCTTTTGTAATCTCACCGCAGGCGCCAAACCAAGCCGGTGTCGTTTTGCAGGTCGATAACGTAGCACTCACTAAGTAGCTAAGCACTTAGGCATCGCCATTAGCGAGTGCCCATCCAGAAACGCAAGTTTTGGGTGGGTGTAAGTGTGGCATAGGGCAAAGATTGCTCCTGGCAATCTCTTTGCATTTCCTCCATCCATGGAGGTCATATACCGTCATCATTAAAAACGTCAGCAGGCAGAGAAATTTACGGGCCATAAAGAGCAGGCTGTTGATATCCGAGTGCGGGCGACGAGCGCAAAGGTGCTCTAGGCCCGCTCGAGCT
>DATBNJ010000178.1:0-4137 GCA_036554385.1 Marinagarivorans sp.
AAAGCCAGCTTTGCCGCATTTATGCGGCTTTTTTTTTGTATTTTTTTAGTCATCTCGAGTTTAGAGTCTCAACCATCAAAAACCTGAGTTGAACCCGAGTGTAAAGTGCGGCGAGCCATTGCTTTCCGGGCCGCTCAAAACATCGGCAATTGCTCCTTGCACTGCTCTAATAAGTGACATCCTTGTCACGATCCCTGTTCGCTATGCAGCTGCTCCCGGCAGCTGAATGCCCAGCAATCAACAACTCGCCACACGGGTGGTCCTTCATCGCATAATTTAAATTCAAAGTACTTAACTTTGTAGCAAAAAATCGCTGCCGCACGCTGACAAACCTTAAGTCTTTCGAGGGTTGTCAGCGCGCGGCTTAGGGGGATTTTCTTACCTTTCATCGCGATGACTGCTCTTAATTCTGACAATATTCCACCTGAATTCCGTCAATGGATTTTCTTTCTTTGCCGAGCACTCCCGCTGCGCTCGACGCTGACATTTATCGAATTACTGCTTGGGGCGCAAGGTGCGAAAGAAGCGAGTAATTAGAGAAGCGAGTAAATAGAGTAGGCAAAAAGTGTTTTCACGAACGTCCATTTTTGTATTCTTAGCGCGTGTAATGTAAATAGTCATGTAGTTTTCTAGCGCGGCGTACAACGACGAGCGGCGTGGCGCCGTCAAAGCCCGGGTTCACCAGGCACAGGTTTGGCTGCAGAGCTTAAATAAACAAGCCCCTGTAAGGGGCTTGTTTTGTTGGCTATGAACGGCCGTTACGCAATTGCGGCTACTGGCAACCCGCCGGTGCGGCTTTTTTATCGCCGTTGACTTTAACTATCGAACCATTATTTAGGCAGTAGACGTCGCCATCGTCGGTAAGTGTACAAGCCAAGCCCCGGTCGCCGCCGCCGGCTATCGCGTTGGAAATTCCCGTAAATTCTGTGGCAGCGCCGCCAGTCCAAAGTTTAGCTTTGCCGTCGGCATGAATGGATATGGCTTGGCCAAACCCCGCCTGATAGGCCACCACATCTTCCATGCCCGCTTGCGCAACCGGTGTTGTTGTGTCGTCGCCTTTCGACGGCATATAGCCCACGTCGCTCCAGCGGGCTAAGCATTCAAGGCCGCCGCTTTGTTTTACGCCGCAGATCACCAGTTGCCCGACAGACACATAAGTTATGGCTTCAGAAAACGGCATTTGTGTTGGGCTTTGTTCAATAAAATCGAGGCTGTTATCTGGTTTTTGCTCCCAGCACCAAACGCTGTTGTCGTCATTGAGTGCGCATACATCGCTGTAGTTGGCGGATAGCTGCAAGGCATTAAAATCGAGCGGTAACTCTGGGCGGTAAGGGTCTTTATCTTTGCCCCAGCAGCGCACATCGTTTTGGCCGTCGTCTTTAATAATGGCGCACATGGTGTTTTGGCCACCGGTTGCGGTAACACCGCCTTCGGCAAACACGAAATTATTTTGTGACAAGCGCGAACGATCGCCGTAATACACTGCGCCGCTTTTGGTCACCAATATCACCTCGTAATACCCGGCACCGGTGATTTGTGCCGCCGTAGTGACGGGCGTGCCATCGTCCCACGTTACTTGGGTTGCTTGTGTACCGCTGTCTTTGTGCAAGCACTCTGCAGTGCCGTCTTCCAAGGTATAGCATGCTTGCCAGCTGCCGTTACCCATGGCGTTGTAGTCGACGGGGCAGTCGGTTTGCGCATTTGCCAGTACCTCGTCACAGCGAGTGTCAGAGCTTTCGTCTTGCTGGCATTGCTGTAAGCATTGTTGCGAGTGCGTGCCATGGATTTGGCAATAGTTCTCGTAATAACCGCAATTGCCGTGTTGATTGGCCGTTTGCCCATCGGGGCAGGCCGATGACGAACTCGACTGCGTGCCGCCGTCGGGGTAAAAGCAGTACTGGCTATTGCTTAGCCCACCTGGGCACTGCTCGGAGGTTTCGAAGTTAGAAACCGGCGCCGTGTTAACGCAGAAAAAGCTAACATTTTCGACCGGCGCGGGGCGGTACCCTTCTGGGCAGATAATATCGGCGTTGATTACCGGCATCGAACTGGCACTGCTGGAGCTGAGGTTGTTGGTCAGTTCATCACACTCATCAGGATGAGATACAAAACCGCCCGTGGCTGGGCAGTAAAGCGATACACACTGGCCATCGATTTCGATCACATCAGAAACGCCGGCGCACAGGCTAGACGATGAACTGGAGCTGAGGTTCCCGTTTGCTGAACGACTTGACTGGCTGGCGTTGGATGTGTCGGTTTCGTCGATGGTGTTATCGCCGCCATCGCATGCCGTCAGGCCTATACTTAACAACCCCCAGAGTATTAACTGTAGCGTTTTTGTGTGTGGTCGTTGCATGCGTGACGCCTCCATTATTTGATTGCCGTGTGCGCAGGGATGAGCGCGCTCAGCGATTTTAGCGTTGCCCGCCAGCCTATAACAACGGCTAAGAGTCTATAGAGATGGCAAATAAACGACAGGTCACAGGGTTACAAATGATTACAGTTAACGGCTTTACTTATTGATAGCCAATTGTAAAGTCAATGCGGTGTGATGCTATAGGGTGAGGGGGTAACGCAGACAAGCTTTAGAGCTGCCCTTTAATCGGGGGCGATTGAACAAGCGCATTGCGCCGCGGAGCCGAACGACGTCAATCCTTGCCCGACGACGACTGACGAGCCTCCATGACCGCTCCTTGGCATCCTGCCACCGCGTCATTAGTGCATCCATGCACGTCGGGTTAGGTTTTGGGGTGGATCGGACGTTTGGCATTTTAGGGCGTTTAACGCGCTGGTTGACGACCCGCGGTTGTATTCGGCGATAGAGCTGGCAGTGTTTGAAATAAGCATTTGTGAAGGTTGTTAATTGTGCATCGCGTCGTGAATTTTTTGCTAAAGTAAAAGAGTATGATTGACCAATTGAGCGTTTCATATAGCTGTTTGAAAGCGCGTTATAGTTATTCGGACGACTTTTTTATATGCCCTTTTGTTGTAAACAAAGTTGGGTAATAATGTTTTTGCTGGCTAATTTTTTGATCAGCAAGAGACCTCAACAAGCGTAAACCCAATAGAGGTAACCAAGACGCTGCTATGACGAGTTCTGTTCGAGGGTTAAAAGTGCCGATTGGCGAGGCCGATCTCGGTCTGCAAGATACCTTTTACACAAGCCATCTCGCTATCGTCAATGATATTCAAGGCGTCGTCGCTTCCGAGAATATCTGCAACGCGCAAGGCCAGCTACTGGTATCTAAAGGTGCCAGTATCGACGCCAAAACCACCGAGCGCATACTCAAGTTTAAGTTGCTCAAGCCTATTGAAGACAGTATTTCGATTGAAGATCAGATTACTGGGGCTGGGCTATACCAGCGCCTGGAAAACCATTTTTCCCGCGACACCTCATTACAAGAGCTTTGGCAGCGCGGTGAGCATCAATTCGAGATTGACGAGTTTTGCGCGCGCGCATGCCAGTACAACCTGATAGCGCAAAAGCTGACAGTCTTGGCGCTGCGTTACCCAACTATTCTTGAGCAAGCCCTCTTTTGCGCGTGGTTTTGCGCTCAGCTACAGTGGGCTAAAAAAACGAGCGAAGAACAAGCCTACCAAGGGTTTCTGGCTGGACTTTGCCACGATATCGGTATGTTGCATATTGATTCCGCGGTGATCAACAGTGATGCAGAGCTTACCGAGGCCCAGTGGCGCCAAGTTTATGCGCACCCGATTATTGGTTTTCGAATTTTGAGTGCGCTAAAAGATTTCCCTAAAGACGTTTCAGCTGCAGTGTTGGAGCACCACGAAAACCTTGATGGCAGCGGTTACCCTCGCCACAAAGTCGCCTCCGAACTTGGCGAGCTAGGCAAGCTATTGAATTTAAGCGATAGCATCAATGCAATTTACCGCAAGCATTTAAAGCCGCGCTCGCGCTCGTTGCAAGATATTGTGCCTATTATTCAAATGAATTTAGATTCGCGCTTTGACCGTACCGCTAATAAAGCCATTGTTATGCTACGGCAGTTGCAATGCTCGGCCGCAAGCGAAAATCTCAATCAAGATATGCAAGACTTCGTTAGTAAGCTCGATAACTTTAAGGAAAATATTGAGGCTTTTATCGAAACAACACAGCATTATAATCAAGCGATTGGA
>DATBNJ010000181.1:0-21643 GCA_036554385.1 Marinagarivorans sp.
CTATTGGGTTTTGGGCTGAATAGTTACGAGTCTCTAAACATTGCGTATCAAAAGTCAATTACCAAAAATTAAATGTTATTGATATCGGCTTGGGATCAACTCGGGCGGTCAATAAAAATTTTTCAATACAAAAACTAACGACCGCCTTTAAGGCGTTAGCCCAAGACGGTTATATTCAGCGCTTTATTGATGAAACCGCTAAAAGCAATGCTTGCTGGCACCTTGAAATCAAACCAAATGGGAAGGCGATTTTTGAACACAAAGACCGAACAATCTTAGCACCCACTCGGTTCATGAAAAGAGGAACGTTCCTATGCTAAAAAAAATTGTTTTTGCGCTTATATTGCCCTCATTACCGCTAAGCGCTTGCGCAGCATCAAACGATATCAATTTACCCGACTGTTCCTACTCGCAGAAGGTCGTTAGCTCAATCGCGCCCGTTGAAAATGCAAAAGTCATTTCTGAAATTGAAAGCCGAGACCCCGATAGCTTTGAGAAGGTATCTACTCACATTGTTGAATTCAGCAATGGCGATATCGCCCGCATTGAGCAAAAATATTGTTTAATGTATAACTTCGAGGTGAGCTATCAGCTGAAAAAAAATTCTCCTAATGGCTTTATCACCGCGCTAAACCGTATTGAACTGTTGATAAACAAAACCCAACAGGACTACCGCTTAAAGGCCCCTTTATCCAAGATCGTCGATCGAATGATGAATGAAAACAATGAATCTACAGAGAGCCCATTTGAGCATACCCTTCCCGTAAAGGCCGCGAGCTCGGATCAATATTTTCAACATTTCATCAGCTATCGATTAACGCCCAAGTCCAATAACGAAGCTATTATTACCTTCCAGTATTCTATAGGTGGCGCGTAATTATCTGCAGAAAATGGCGTGCTTATCCCCGCGGCTTTTGCACGCCTCAGGGCATGAGTTAAAGCTTCGCTCACAAAATATTTTCTCCCTCGTTAGGATCTCATGATTCACGAGCCTCCTGCGAATAAGTTCCGTCCTCGACCAAAACGCCAGGAGCGTTTTGGGTTGCCGCACGGCAATCCGTTGGATTGAAGCCAAGGAGGGCTTCAACAAATCCTCAAAAGTTGGAGGTCAATTTGCACAGCGTGCTACTCGAAGAGTGAAGCGCAAAGGTGCGCGGAGCGCTTAAATGCTTACGCATTATTCACCAACCAATTCGCTTAGTGTGCGCCACGCTCTGTAATTTATACAAAAAATCCTGCCCATTAGAGCAGATATACTGAGGCTGACTCGTTAGAATCCTGAAACGCCCCCATGATGATTTAGGGTTTTACGCGTTAAACCACAGATTACCCCCCCCTATTTTCTACGGCAAGCTATTTGCAATGCTTTTTCTACAGCAAGCTACTTGCGACTGCTCGATAGAAAATTACTACCGCTCAGTCAACAAGATAGCTATCACATTCAACAACACTAAAGTTACGGGGACGACTATGACAATTCGAAAAAAAGGTTCTGCAGCATGGCAAGGTTCAATTAAAGCGGGCTCTGGCACGGTCTCTACCGAAAGCGGTGCACTTAATGAACAGCCCTACGGTTTTAATACACGCTTTGAAGATAAAGCGGGCACTAACCCAGAAGAGTTGATTGCTGCCGCGCATGCGAGCTGTTATAGCATGGCGCTATCATTAGGCTTAGGCGATGCCAATTATACCGCGCGAACGATACGCACCGAGGCAACGGTTAATCTGGATAAAGATGGCGACGGATTCGCCGTGACTGCCGTACATCTTAAGGTCACCGCCGATGTGCCGGAAATCTCCGAAAGTGAATTTTTAGATATTGCCGAAACAACTAAAGGCGCGTGTCCAATATCTAAATTGTTAAATGCAGAGATCACGTTAGAAGCGACGTTGCTGCATTAGTTTTTCACTTACAGTATTTTTACTTGCGCGGTGAGTAGCGCGCTGCATAGTAAGCGCTCCGCCCAATCTAAATCTAAGCCCCAATCTACGTTCTCAGTATAGTGCCAGTCAGTAAGCATGCTGACTGGCACTTTTTGATGCATATTATTAAAATACTATTTAACAGTTTCACCTGTTGGCGAAATCAGTAAAAACGACTTGCAATTTGATCATCTAAAAAGCACAGGACCAAGCACTGGTTCGCTATTTGCTCATTGTCTCATAAACCGCTTCTTCACTCCCCAAGTCAAGCAACTTACCCAAACTGGTCCGGTGATCCTTCATGCCCCAGTGCTCGGCGTGTAAAGGCGTTACGACAATCATCGCGAGTGTGGGTTCGTCTAAGCCGTCGGGAATCCAGCGGGTAAACCTGTCTTGCCAAAGTGCTTCAATCTCGCTTTGGTTTTGATTAATTTGCGCCACCCCCGATACAGACACATAATCATCCTGTTCTTCACGGCAAAAACTGATATTCACAGCATTATTTTCGGTGATCTCTGTGGATAAGTCGGCATTGCTGTGGGTAAAAAATACAAACTTACCTTCGTCGGTCACATGGCTGACTTCCATCGGGCGACTGCGCAGTTGCCCCTGCTTCGATTTAGTCACCAGCATGATGATATCTTCTTCTTTAATTAATTTACGTAGAGTATTAATGGGTTTGTCTTTTTCGGTCACGTTTTGCATTGGGGTTCCTCGTTTCTCTTGGCCTATGTCACTGCCCATCCAAAAACGCGAGTTTTTAGTGGGTACTAAAACAGTAAACCTGCAAAGATCGATCCAAACGATTTTCTGTATTCCCTCCATCCCCTAGAGGTCTACTGAGATTATTCCAGATAATCTTCTGCATTCCCTCCATCCCTGGAGGTCCACTGAGATTATTCCGGATAATCTTCTGCATTCCCTCCATCCCTGGAGGTCCTATAGCAGCTGGGGGGGATGGGGAGGATGGACACTCATTACGTTAAATTTTTAGGATCGAGGCGCTCGCGCAAGTCGTGTGGCGAAATATCCGTCATTTCTACGGCGACGTCGTAAATCGCTCGGCCATCTTTATAGGCGCGTTTGGCGATTTCGGCGCTTTTTTCGTAGCCGATTAAATCATTAAGCGCCGTTACCAATACGGGGTTGCGTGCTAACGCTTGCGCTAAGGCGGGTTCGTTGAGTGTGATATCGGTAAATACTTTGTTTGTCAGCTGTTGTGCGCTGGTGGTTAATAGATAAATACTTTGTAACAGGTTATGTGCAATCACCGGCAACATCACGTTTAGCTGGAAATTGCCAGATTGGGCCGCAATCGTAATAGTGGTGTCGTTGCCCATTACCTGCGCGGCGGCCATGGCAACCGCCTCGGGAATAACCGGGTTAACCTTGCCGGGCATTATGCTGCTGCCCGGTTGCAACGCCGGCAGCGTTAACTCGCCCAAGCCCGCCAAGGGGCCGCTATTCATCCAGCGCAAATCGTTGCTGATTTTCATTAGGCTGGCGGCTGTGGTTTTGAGTTGGCCGCTTAGCTCCAGTGCCGTATCTTGGCAGCTGAGCGCTTCGAAATAATCGCTTTTGGGCGTTAAATGCAAACCCGTTACGGCGCTTAATACCGCCGCGACTCGCGCGCCAAATTCGGGGTGAGTATTAATGCCCGTACCAACCGCCGTGCCGCCCTGCGCAAGGGTGTGCAAACGCGGTAATGTGCTTTCCAAGCGCTCGATGGACAGCCGAATTTGCTCGGCCCATGCGCCCCACTCTTGCGCCACCGTTAACGGCATCGCATCCATTAAATGGGTCCGTCCCGTCTTTACCACCTGTTTAAACCCTTCGCGTTTGGTATCGATTAAGGTCGCGAGCGAGCGCAACGCGGGCAACAAGGCTTCGTGCAGTTCGATACTTGCGCTTAAATGAATACAGGTGGGAATAACGTCGTTGGAACTTTGCCCTCGGTTGACGTGATCATTGGGGTGCACAGGCGTACCTAAAGCCTCTGAGGCCAAATGCGCGATCACTTCGTTGGCATTCATGTTAGAGCTGGTGCCAGAGCCCGTTTGAAATACATCGACGGGGAATTGGCTGTCGAACTCCCCTTTGGCGACTTCGAGGGCGGCATCGGCAATCGCTTCGCTAATGGCGTCTGGAAGCGTGCCCAGCTCGCCATTGGCTTGCGCGGCAGCGTATTTTACCAAGCCCAAGGCGCGAATAAACGCGCGTGGCATCACCATGCCGCTGATAGGGAAGTTCTGCACGGCGCGCTGGGTTTGGGCGCCAAACAACACCCCTTCCGGGACTTCAATTTCGCCGAGGCTGTCTTTTTCTATGCGTGTCATTGCTATGCTCGTGATTGTTAGGCGGCCATGCCGCGCAATACGTAGTGCAAGATGCCGCCGTTACGGTAGTAATCCCACTCTTTGGGGGTTTGAATGCGCACCAGGGTATCGAACACAACCACGTCACCGTCTGCTTTACGGGCAGTGACGGTGACGCTTGTGGGCTGGTTTTCCAACGAGGAAACGCTAAAGGTCTCATCACCCCGCAAACCGAGGCTGGTGGCGTCATCGCCGCTTTTGAATTCCAGCGGCAATACCCCAAAACCCACCAGGTTAGAGCGGTGAATGCGCTCGTAGCTCTGTGCGATAACGGCTTTCACGCCCAGCAATTGCACGCCCTTGGCCGCCCAATCGCGGCTGGAACCGGTACCGTACTCTTTGCCCGCCAATACGATCAGCGGCGTCGCATCGGCTTGGTAACGCATGGCGGCGTCATAGATGGAGGTTGTCTCGCCGGTTGGAAAGTACAAAGTCATGCTGCCCTCTGAGCCGGGCGCGAGCTGGTTGCGCAAACGCGGATTGGCAAAGGTGCCGCGCACCATCACGTCGTGGTTGCCTCGGCGCGAACCCAGGCTATTAAAATCCTGCAGCTGCACGCCCTCTTCCAGCAAATACTGGCCAGCAGGGCTTTTGGGGCTGATGGCGCCGGCTGGCGAAATATGGTCGGTGGTGATGGAATCGCCTAAACGCACTAAACAACGTGCACCCTCAATCGCTTTTGGGGGCTCCGGCTGTAGCCTCATACCGGCAAAATACGGCGGTTTGCGCACATAAGTCGATGCGGGCCATTGGTAGGTTTCGCCTTCCGGTGTGGGCAGGCTGCGCCATGCCTCGGTGCCCTTAAAAACATCGCTGTAATACTGCTGATACAAACTGGCCGAAATGGTACTGGTGAGCAAATCGGCGATTTCTTGCTGACTGGGCCAAATATCTTTGAGGTACACCGGCAGTCCGTCTTGGTCGGCACCG
Source organism: Marinagarivorans sp. (assembly GCA_036554385.1). Taxonomy (GTDB): domain Bacteria; phylum Pseudomonadota; class Gammaproteobacteria; order Pseudomonadales; family Cellvibrionaceae; genus Marinagarivorans. The sequence continues at coordinate 5,229 of DATBNJ010000181.1, forward strand.
ACGGGCTCTTTGGTGAGGTCGATATCCATGGTGCCAGCTAGCGCATAAGCGACCACCAGTGGCGGCGAAGCCAAAAAGTTGGCTTTAACATCCGAGTGAATGCGCCCTTCGAAGTTGCGGTTACCCGAAAGTACTGAGCAGACCGTAAGGTCACCACCGTTGATTGCATCACTAATCGCCTCGGGTAGTGGCCCGGAGTTGCCGATGCAAGTTGTACAGCCAAAGCCCACCACATCAAAACCTAGGGCGGCTAGATCGTCGAGTAAATTCGCTTTTTGCAGATAGGCCGGTACTACTTGCGAGCCCGGCGCCAACGACGTTTTTACCCAAGGTTTAACCTGCATGCCCCGCGCAACGGCTTTTTGGGCGACCAAACCGGCTGCCATCATGACTGCAGGGTTGGAGGTATTGGTACACGAGGTAATCGCAGCGATCACGATATCGCCGTGCTTTAGCCAACATTCTTGGCCATCGAGCGTGAGCGCCACGGCGCCTTCGGGCTGTTCGGCGCCAACCGCCGTGTGGCCGCCCTCGTCGGCAAATTTAGCTTCTTGCACGGCGGGCACATTCAGGCTGCGCAGGTGTTTGCGGAAGCTTTCTTGGGCATCGGTTAACGCGATGCGGTCCTGCGGGCGCTTGGGGCCGGCAATACTGGGCACCACAGTGCTTAAATCCAGCGCGAGCGTGGTGTTGTAATCGGCTTCGGGCTCGCCCTCTTCGCGCCACAGTGTCTGCGCTTTAGCGTAGGCTTCAATAAGCTGCACTTGCGCCTCATCGCGGCCACTTAAGCGCAGGTAGCGCAGGGTTTCGCCATCGATAGGGAAGATGCCGCAGGTCGCGCCGTACTCGGGCGCCATATTGGCAATCGTCGCCCTATCGGCCAGCGGTAAATTGGCCAAGCCATCGCCGTAAAATTCAACAAACTTGCCCACTACGCCAGCATTGCGCAGTATTTGAGTGACCACCAGTACTAAATCCGTGGCGGTTGCGCCCTCGGGCAAAGCGCCGTCCAGCTTAAAACCCACCACATCGGGCACCACCATGCTGATGGGCTGCCCCAGCATGGCAGCTTCGGCTTCAATGCCGCCTACACCCCAGCCCAATACCCCGAGGCCATTGATCATGGTGGTGTGGGAGTCGGTACCGACGAGGGTATCCGGTATCGCCAGCGGTAAACCGCCCTCCCCGTCGGCAGGCTCTTGGACCGTCACAACGCTGGCGAGGTATTCAAGGTTTACTTGGTGAACAATCCCAGTACCGGGCGGCACCACACGAAAATTGTTAAACGCTTTTTGGCCCCAGCGCAAAAATTGGTAGCGCTCGCCATTGCGCTCGAACTCTTTGTCGGTATTCGTTTTTAACGCACCCGAGCTGCCAAACGCGTCCACCATAACCGAGTGGTCGATCACGAGGTCAACCGGCACGATCGGGTTAATGCGTTTGGCATCGCCGCCCAGGTCAGCGATGGCGTCGCGCATCGCCGCCAAGTCGACAATCGCGGGCACACCGGTGAAATCCTGCAGTACCACGCGCGCAGGGCTAAACGACACTTGGTTTTCTACGGGGTTACGCACATCGCGGTCCACCAAGGCTTGGATGTCTCGGGCCGACACATCGCCGCCATCGTCCGCGCTTTCGTGGCGCAACAAATTTTCAAGCAACACCTTTAAGCAAAAAGGTAAACGCTCAACTTTATCGGCACTCGGTAGCTGGGTGATATCAAAATAAGTAAAGTTGCGCTCACCGACTGTTAGCGTGCGCTGCGTATCGAAGCTTGTTGTGCGATTGCCGTGTGGCGTGGATTTTTGTGACATAAACGCGCTTGCGCCTCCGTTGCTGTTTAACGATCTTACGTTTCACCATAGCAGGCACCGACGTATCGTGAAAAAAACGGTTGAGGTGGGTGGTGAATATTGCCATTTTGTACGACACCACGTGAAAATTAGCCTTTATGCCCATTCGCTAATTTTATCGCAAGCCGCAATCCCACCTTCTTGATGTAGCCTTATGGGCGCAAAGCCCATGCCAATGACTATAGTTTGTTTTAACGCGGAATAGGCAAGAGAGCGCTAAGCAAGCAATCGCGGTACCAGTGATTGGGCCCGAGTTGAAAAACGCGTTTTTTGCGCACATACAGATTTAAGCTATGCGGAAATGGCAAAAAAATAAGGGAAAAATCGGCGGTAAACGCGTTATTCGATACCGAAATAAATACTGGGCCCTCTAGGCGTCACGCTCTAATAAAGGCCATCAAACACCGCTAGGCGATAACGCAGATAACAAAGCCTTAATTTACAAAAATTTTTGCAGTATTTACAACGGCCCACTCAGTTTTCATTTTGAAAGGCCATAAAGGGCGCTGCAAAATGGCAACGCCTTAGATCGCGTAATTAAAACCAACATTGATATTAAAGCCACGCGGCAAATCGTTATTTTGCATGGTAACGGTATCCAAGGTAAAGCCGATATCTAACTCAACAGCGTTAAACAATGTAGCGCCTAGCGCACCATAATTTAACGGCATGCCTTTTAGGTTGCGATGATGGCCCGCGCGAATCGCCGGCAACCATGAGATATTGGGACGGTACTGCAGGCTCAGGCTCCACCATTGGTGCAGATCACCCATGGCATCGGCCGTGGCGTTGGTATCTAACGCCGTATCGATTTGCCATTGGCTGCTCGTGCTAGACCAACTCCCTTCGATACGCCCTTGAGTGTCTAATGAATATTGGCGCGAGCGCGTTAGTTGATTAACAACCTGCTCGCGCGCAATGGTCGCTAAATCCAGCTCAGGGTATTCAAACTCACTAGGGTAGAGGTTTTTAACGATGACACCCGCGCGCAATTGCTCGCTTACCCACAGTGCGCCGATATCGGCAGTAGCACCAAAACGGTATTGCCGTTCACCGCTGACAATGTCGTTAAATAATTGCTCTGCGTCGGTAACATCGCCAATGCGGGTTGCCGCGTTGCTCATGCCTATTTGCAATAAACGCGGTGTGACTCCGATAAACCACTGGCTTGAATCCGATGCCGACAAAGCGCGGCTATAGCTAGCGGCAAGCTCGTAGGTGCGCGCGCTTTTGCTGAGTAGGGCGCTGTCGTTATCCCAATCGACGGTCACGGCCTGTGTGGTTGGGCCTACCGTGAGCATCAAGCCCGCACTTAAATCAAAGGTTGTAGCGGGCGCGCTCGGCGATAGCTCGCGCAGGGCCTCTAGGGCCGTGGTGGCTTGCTGCTCATCAAAATTTACGGGGTCGGTAATGCCAATGGCGCCACCTTGCACATAACCCGACAAGCGCAGGGCCATTGTGCCACCCCAAATATCGTGGTTAATAAGTAAGGGAAGGCCTAAGCCAGCATTCACGCGGCCATAGCCTTCGGTACCCACAAAATCGATAAGCGCCGCACCCGCGCTGACTTGAGCGCTTAAACGCTCGATAGCGGCTTGATGGGTTTCGGGGTTATTAATATCGAAATCAGGCGGCAGCCAATTGCTATAGTCCGCGCTGGCTTGGCCGCCCGCAGAGTCGCCACCTGCAGGGGGTTCTGCGCCATTGCGGCCGTCATCGCGACCAATGCGCATGGCTAAGTCGTCAATCAAAGCAAAAAGGTCATCTATTTCGCCATACGCCGCACCCGTACTTAGCTTAACCGCGCCCAAAACCCCGCGCTGGCCAGTGTAGGTTGCTCGCATCAATGCGCCGCTGGCAGGGTTGTGAAGGGCGTTAACACGGTCGCCGATGAGGGTATTTTTGCCAAGCGTTAAGCTGGGGCCCATCGCCTCCAGCGGCGCCGCTTGGCTTCGCAGCACAACCAGCCCGAAACCCATGCCAAGCACGCCACGCCTAAGTAATCGCCCACTAAAAGTCGTTGCGGTAGTGTCCATGCCAGTATTGGCTCCTGTTAACGTGAAGTAGCAGCCAAGCGGTAGGGCTTGGCTGGGCCGACGCTAAGTTGCGCTCCACAGCGGGATCAACCGCCATTCGGTATGCGACGGTTCTAAACTTTGCCAAAAACATCTTTTTTTGATCTAGCGCTAAGTGGCTCGTTTGAATTTACGGTACAACTGCTTGGCTATTTCAAAAACGCGTTATGCGGTAAAGGCAGTATATGAAGTACTTAGTGACAGGATTATTGATGGCGTGTGGCGCTTTAATGGCTGGCTGCGCAGGCACCTCGGTCGGGGCAAGCTCCGGGGCGACAGCAAGCTCTAGCGCACCAAGCACCGAGGACCTTGCAATTGCGCATCGACCCGAAGATTTAAGCCAGTGCACACCACCGGCCGGCGCTGCGCTTAGCGATATTGCCAGTGTTGTAGACTGGATTAACGCCATGCCCAAGCCGCTCACGCTCGCCTGTTTTGTTGCCAGCCTGCCGCGACCCATTACCTATAACGCCACCCAAAGTAATTTTAGTGCGCAGCCCTCAATTGGCCGCCACAACCCGCGCATTTTTGTAAAAGTCGATAAACTTTGGCTGTCTTTTGTTCCACAAGAGGGTGCTTCGCGCCTTGAAGACCCCACTACGGGCGAAGAAATACTCACCTGGGACCCCGATAATATTCAGCTGCTAGAACTAAGCTACGAGGTGGACACCAACCGTCAGTTCCAGCAAACCCTTAAGGCCGAACTTGGCTTCCCAGTATTGGCAGCGCTACCCTACAGCGCGCCTTATTCGAAAGTGGCGATGAACACTAATCGCACCGGCAGCCTCTGTGGTGACTGCCACGGCAGTGAAACCATTGTCGACTTCGTCGACGAATATCCCGTATTCCGCTCCACCATGCTGCGCAATGCCGCCAGCCAAGAAATAAGCCATGGCTACTTAGTCAACCAATATTTAACTTGCGATCCAGCGATAAACACCGGCTATACCGACGAAAACTACGAATGGTACCGATGCCAAATGCTAGAGGCGTTTTTTGGCCAAGGGCAGATGATATGGGAGAGCTTTAAAGAAGATATTGCGGTTTTTCGCTAGCACCGTTCAAACTGCGCGTGTCGCCTGTTTGGTACAGTTAAAGCTTACACACTGCGTTGGTCTATTCAGTTAAAGCGTTGCAATTCAAAACCTTAGCGAATGGTGCAACTACAAACCCATCACCGACAATGGCAACAGCACGCCGCGCCCGCTAAATCGGGCCAAGCGAGTGCTATAACCAATTTTTAGAAATCGCTTGTAATTCCCCTGAATACCGTCATATTTACCCGCTAATAGCTCTTTTTCTGCTCATTAACGCTGTTACTCAGCATGAGCTTTACACCTGTGCCTGCTGTGAATGTGCTGGAAAGTGAACTAGCGATAAGGCACCTATGAAAAAATTTAAAATCGAACACAAAACGCATTATGCGTTCTCAAATGCGGTGCAGTTGCTGCCGCATACTTTGCGCTTAAGGCCTCGCGAGGGCCATGAGCTGCGCATAGAATACTCCAAGCTAGAAATTTCACCGCCGGCATCGCTGCGCTGGCAACGCGATGTCGAGGGCAATTCAGTCGCTACCGCGACCTTTACGACCAAAACGCCCACGCTAACCATAGTGAGCGAAGTGGTTATTCAACAATACGACTTATTACCTCACGACTTTGTCGTTGCCGACTACGCTGTCAACTACCCGTTTAATTATTCCGACGAAGATCGCGTGCTGTTGTCGCCCTATCTATTAAATTCTAACCATGCCGATTCACCGGTGATTACCAATTGGCTGGGCAAACTGCTAGGTTTTAACGAGAAAATTCAAACATTTTCATTATTGCTGCGGCTTAACCAAAGCATTTACCAAGCTATTGCCTACCGCATTCGCGAAGAAGAGGGCGTTCAGGCAGCGGAACAAACATTGGCACTGGGCACCGGCTCTTGCCGTGATTCGGCCAGTTTATTTATGGCCGGCGCACGAAAGCTGGGCTTCGCTGCTCGATTCGTGAGTGGCTACATTCATTCGCACTCGGCGATGCAGCTGGCTGGCTCAACCCATGCATGGGCAGAGGTGTTTATTCCCGGCGCCGGCTGGAAAGGCTTTGACCCGACCATTGGCAGTATGGTTGGCGCAGACCATATCGCGGTAGCCGTTGCGCGCTTACCCGAGTCGGTCCCGCCGGTTGCCGGTAACTTTTTTGGCAACCCTGGTTCAAAAATGGAGGTGAATGTTTGGGTCACCGAGGTTAAATAAAAAGCCGTAATACCGAGTAGCGGCGGCATTAATCGAGCACAAATTTGTAGTAAACATTCACCGTCTAATTTTTAGGTAAAGTGTTATGTGGTTAAGTACGAGTTGCCAGCTTCGCTTCAAAATTGATTTTCCCACGCCGTTTATTTTGATGTTGCGCCCACGCAGCGGTGCGCAGCAATGGATCGCCTCCGAAGAATATTTGCTGTTTCCCAGCGTGCCCGCATTTGAGTTTACCGACGACTACGGCAACTTATGCCAACGCTTGGTGGCGCCGCCCGGCGACTTTTCGATTTACACCTCCGCTAAAATTATGACCGCCGATTGTGTAGATACCGCCTTTGGCGGGGGTTTTGTGGATGTGCAAAGCCTGCCCGATTCGGTGTTAAAATATTTACTGCCGAGTCGCTATTGCGAATCCGATCACTTTGGCGATATGGCAACGGAAATTACCCAGGGCCAGCTCGTGGGTTATGATCAAGTCGCCGAAATAGAGCGCTGGTTAAAAAACACGATTAAATTTGAGCCAGGTAGTAGTTTGGTGCCTATTTCGGCGACGGAAGTGAATTTAAAACAAGTCGGTGTTTGCCGTGACTTTGCGCACTTAGGCATAGCGTTATGCCGTGCCCTAAGTATTCCAGCGCGTTTGGTAGTGGGCTATTTATACGATTTGCGCCCCATGGAATTACACGCTTGGTTCGAAGCCTTTGTGGCCGACCGCTGGTACACCTTCGACGCCACCCAGGCCGTGAAAAAGGGCGGCTATATCGCCATCGGCTACGGACGAGACGCCGCCGATGTTGCCATTTACAACCAATTCGGCCCCGCCGTCTTTCCGATTGAGCAAACCGTGTGTGTTGAGTTGACGGAGCAGTAAAGCGAATAAAGGGCGCTTCTAAAAATAGTAATTTTTTTTGTGAGAGCAAGGAAGTACCGCCCGGAGAACCACAGTTTACGTGGGGTAAATGAGGATTCGAGGACGGAACTTATGCACAGGACGTGCGGTAATCCGGATTTGCAGGAGCAAAAGCCGGTGACGCCGCTATCGCGTAAAAAGTGCATTTTTAGAGGTGCCCTAAAGTATTGCCCTGAAGCCACCCTATTGGCTAAGGCAATTTAACTGTGTGTCTTAGCAAAAGCCCTAAAAACTTCGGACACAAATCCCGCATTGGCAAATCCGGCGCAGAGCGTAAAGGCTTTGCGCAGGTAACGAGGGATTGCGTTCGAGCGATATAAAAAATTGGCAATGGCTATTTGGCTTAGCGCGTGAAGAACATAGGCACCGTAAAACCAACCTGCAATTGCGTGGTAACTATTTGGCGACTTTGTGCCGAAGTAGAGTAATGATGCTATCGGAATCAGTAAAAGCAATAAAATGCCCACACTATCTTGTAGGCGCTCTTTTTTGTCGACTGATTGAGTACATAGGTGATGTTTAATTTTTTTTAAAATGGTAATTCCCTCGCGACTATTCACCTATGGACTCACCAAGTCACCTATGGACTCACCAAGGTTTACTTCACCCAACGATGCACACCCCACATGCCCGCTAACATGGCGACCACAAAGATAACCGTATTTTGCTTAAGGTAAACCAAAGCGCCCAGTGCTGGCCCAGGGCAGTAGCCGTAAATGCCCCAGCCTATACCAAACAGCGCCGCACCTATTAAGAGTTTTTTATCGATTGTGGTGTTATTGGGCACGTGGAATGTTGTATCGCACACCGGAGCCTGCCTTTTTAAAATAAAGCGAAAGCTCACCAGCGTTACCAATACCGCACCGCCCATCACAAAGGCAAGGTCCGGCACCCAATCGCCAAAAATATCCAAAAAGCCTAATACCTTCGCTGGGTCGGTCATGCCGGAGGCGGCCAAACCGACGCCGAATAATAGCCCAGCGACCACTGCCATTAATTTATTCATAGTAAATGCCTCACAACAGAAACGGTAACAACGCCCAAACCCATAAAAGTGGCGGTGGCGGCGAGCGAGCGCAGCGATAACCGCCCCAAGCCACAAACGCCGTGCCCGCTGGTGCAACCGCTGCCGAGCTTAACGCCCACGCCCACCAATAGGCCGCCAATAATTGCAGCGACTGGCCCCATATCGTAGCTTGGAATGGGTGCGCCGCTGATTGCATGGTAGAGCCCTACACCGATGATCAGCCCCCATACAAATAACCAGCGCCATAGACGATCTGACTGGTTGCTAATAGCGCCCCAAACAATGCCGCTAATGCCCGCAATGCGGCCCAGAAATAACAGCAGTAGGGTAGCGGCAAGGCCAATAAGGAGGCCACCCACTAAAGGTGTAATAAATTCAGTCATTGTGCATCCTCGCGATGTGTTGGCTGAGAGTTCATGTGTTCGACCTGTGTTGGTTTTGTTAGTGCGTTAAACGCCTCGTTTTGCGAAAGGTAAACAGCGCCGGATAAATACTGAAAAAACGGCGTTTTATTGAGCGCGTCGATTACTGGCCCTTTAATTTCACACAGGTGCAAACGCACCCCTTGCGAGGCCAAGCGGGTATTAATGGCTTCGAGCGTTTCTAAAGCGCTGTAGTCGATGGTGTTAATGGCGGTACACACCAAAACCACATCGCTGATGTTGTCGCGTTGATAAACGGCGTTGTGCACCGTTTGCGCTAGCGCACTTGCATTGGCGAAAAACAAGCTCTCGTCAACGCGTAACATCAACACGTGCGGTTGTGTTTCCACCTGGTAGCGCTCGCGGTTGCGGAAGTGCTCGGTACCCGCCACGCGGCCAACTTCGGCCATATGGGGCGTGGCACCGCGATAAATAAATAGGCCAATAGAGGTGGCGATGCCCGCCGTCACACCAATCTCCACCCCCAGCAAAAGGGTTAACACCGCCGTGACGGTAACCGCCCAAAAGTCGGCCCGAGAAAATCCCCACGTCTTTTTAAAGATGGAAAAATCCACCAGTGCCACCACCGCAAAAATAATGGTGGCCGCCAAGGTTGCCTTGGGCAAAAAATACAAAAATGGCGTTAGCCACAGGGACGCCAACGCAATCCCCAGAGCGGTAAAAACGCTGGCCATTTGGGTGGCCGCGCCGGCATCAAAATTGACCACCGAGCGGGAAAAGCCGCCAGTTACCGGGAAGGCACCGCTAAAGCCCGAGGCCAAATTGGCCGCACCCAACCCCAGTAATTCGTGATTGGCATTAATTTGCTGACGGCGCTTGGCGGCTAAGGTCAGGCCCACAGAAATGGATTCCACGTAGCCGATAATCGCGATCATTAGCGCAGGTACAAACAGCGCTTGTAGCAGGGCGAAGCTCGGTAGCTCAGCGGTAAAGGAGGGCAGGCCACTGGGAATCTCACCCACCAAAGCTACGCCTTGCGCCTCTAGCTGAAATAAGTTCGCCACTGCAATAGTCGCCAATACACCCACCACCGGCGCCGCACGCACTAATAGCTGCGCACCACTAGGCGTAATACCAAGGCGTTGAAGCAACACCGCCCCCCGGCGGCGGCCCCACACCAAAAAGGCCAGCACGGTGGTACCTAAGATTACCGTAATGGTGTGGCTATTTGCCACGTTGTGCACGATACCTGCGCCCAGTTCCCACAGGGTGTCGCCGTGTAGGGGAATACCCAGCATATGCTTGAATTGGCTCAGCGCAATCAAAATAGCCGATGCGGTGATAAAGCCTGACACCACCCCGTGAGACAAAAAGTTAGCCATAAAACCTAAGCGCAAAAAACCCATCAGCATTAGGAAAACGCCGGAAATAAAGCTTAGTGCAATAGCCGCCGTAACTGGGTCAGCAAGGCCTTGCTCAACCACGCTGGCCACCGCTGCCGCCGTCATTAACGATGCAACCGCCACCGGACCGACTGACAGTGTGCGACTGCTACCAAATACCGCATACAACACCAGCGGCCAGATGCTGGCATATAACCCGAGCTCGGGCGGTAAGCCCGCCAGCATGGCGTAAGCTAGGGATTGCGGAATTAACATAACAGTGACGATACAGGCGGCGAGTAGGTCCGCACTGAGCTGGGCCTTGCTGTAGTTTGCTAACCACGCCGCCGCCGGCACATTGCGCAGCACGGGCAATACGCTCAACGCACGGCTGAATTTGTTCGGTCGTGCCGCCACTTTTTAGCCCCCCACCTTGGGCGATGCCAACCATTCGTGGCCTTTAAGCATGCCGTGCCAATAAAACGAGGGCAGCACGTCGGCCTTTAGGTACCAAGCCAAGCGTGTTGGCCGCGTCCCCTCAAGCAACCACGCTGGGAAGCTGGGCGCCAGTTTGCCGCCGTAGCTAAACTCCGCCAGCACCACCTTGCCGCGCTCCACCGTCAGGGGGCAAGAGCCATAACCATCGTAAAGCGCGTTGGCACTGTCGCCTTGCAATGCGCGCACAATATTGTGCGCGACCACCGGCGCCTGTTTGCGCACCGCGGCTAAGGTTTTTGCATTAGGCGCGTTAATTACATCGCCCAGCCCCCAAATATTGGGGTAGGCCGTATGTTGCAAGGTATTGGGGTCGACCGCCAACCAGCCCGCCTCATCGGCCAGCGGGCTTTGGCGAATAAAGTCCGGTGCGCGCTGCGGCGGGCAAACGTGCAGCATATCGAAGGGCGCCTCTTCGACGCTTTGGCTGCCGTCTGCTTCGGTGCGACTAAACCAAGCCGTTTTGTTGGGGCCATCCACGCGGCATAGTGTGCGCTGGAAATGGAGCTGAATATCGTAGCGTTCGATATAGCTTTGCAACGCCGGCAGGTAGGCCTGCACACCAAACAACACCGCGCCAGCATTGTAAAAATGCACCTGCGTATTGGCGAGTTGGCCGTGTTTGAGCCAGTAGTCGGCCGCCAAGTACATGGCCTTTTGCGGTGCGCCGGCGCACTTGATGGGCATGGGCGGTTGGGTAAATACCGCATTGCCACCTTTAAGGTTTTTAACCAACTCAAAGGTGTAGGGCGCGAGCTTAAAGCTGTAATTCGACGTGACGCCATGCTGGCCGAGCGATTCGCTCAAGCCTTCGATGCCCTGCCAATGCAACGCTAAACCCGGCGCAACCACTAAGTGCTGGTAGTGCACCGCATCGCCGCCAGCCAATTGCACCTGTTGGCCTTCCGGCTCGAAGGTGGCAACGGCATCGTTGAGCCAAGTGACCCCATCGGGAATCACGCTTTGCATGGGCCGGGCGGTTTTGCCGATGTCGTAGGCGCCGCCGCCTACCAAAGTCCAAGCGGGCTGGTAGTAGTGCGTGGTCGCCGGGTCGATAACGGCAATGCGCAACTGGCCATTGCGCTTTAACAAACTGGCAGCCGTGGCCAAACCACCGGAGCCCGCGCCCACGATCACCACATCAAAGTTTTGCACCGCTTTTGTGGCGCTAGCATCGGCTTTGGCGCCTGCTGAGGTTGCGCTTTTTGGGGCTGAGGGCTCGGCGGCTGGGGTCGATTCGGCATTGCTGGCCCGCTCGAAAATTTTGCTCGAGCGGTTGCCGGTGCGACAATAGGCGTGCAAGCGTTTACCGGTGTTTATACATTCGCGAAATTGCTCGACCTGCGCATCGGTCATCTCACCGCCGGCAAAAGCAATGTGGTAACAAGTTATGCCTTCGGCCTCTGCCGCCTGAGCAACCTCGGCAAAACTGGGCTGCTCAGCGGCCTCACCGTCGGGCCGGTTGCACACTAAAACGCCCACCCCCTCGGCCACCAGTGCGGGAATATGTTCGGGGTAAACTTGTTCAGATACCGATACTTGACTGTTAATTGGCGTAATATTCATTACCCGCTCCTCTTTAAAGCCGATGGCTAAGATGTATGTGAAGGCTTACTTCTAAATAGTGTCTGTGCGCTCAAAGCAGCCGTCGCCTTGAGGCTGGGCAGCATGGAACCTTAACTACTTAAAAGCGTTGATCGGCACCTTTAAATACACTTGGCCATTGTCTTCGGCCTCGGGGAAGTGCCCCGCACGCATATTGACCTGCAACGAGGGCAAAATTAAGCGCGGCATGCCCAAGGTGGCATCGCGGGCTTCGCGCATGGCAACAAACTTATCGCGCGGAATACTGGCGTTCACATGGATATTCTGCGCCGTTTGCTCCGCGACGGTGGTCATGTATTCCAAGTTGCGACCGCCTGGCTGGTAGTCGTGGCACATGTAAATGCGCGTTTGTGATGGCAGCGCCAAAATCTTTTGCACCGAGTCGTACAATACGCCGGCATCGCCGCCCGGAAAGTCGGCCCGCGCGGTGCCGGCATCTGGCATAAACAAGGTATCGCCCACAAACGCGGCATCGCCAATCACGTAGGTTAAGCACGCGGGGGTGTGCCCCGGGGTGTGTAATACGCCGCCTTGTAACTCACCGATGGCGAAGGTATCGCCCTCGACAAATAAATGGTCAAACTGAGAGCCATCGCGCTCAAACTCGGTGCCGGCGTTAAATATTTTGCCAAAGGTATGCTGCACGGTTTTAATGTGCTCACCAATGGCTAAACGCCCGCCAAGCTTGGCCTGAATATAGGGCGCGGCCGATAAATGGTCGGCATGTACGTGGGTCTCTAACAACCACTCTACGGTAAGCTCGCGCTCTTTAATGTAGTCGATAATGGCATCGGCCCCATCGTACTTGGTGGTACCGGATGCATAGTCAAAGTCCAATACTGAATCCACCACGGCGCAGCTTTTCGAGGCGGGGTCCTTCACCACGTAGGAAAAGGTATTGCTGTCTTCGTCGAAAAACGGAATCACCTCGGGCACTGGCGATGAGCCAGCCGTGACGGCGGCATTTGAATCGGTTAAGCGGGTCATGGGGCTTGTCCTCTCTCGTTCGATAACATGTCTAGTCAATCAAAGTGGTGATTGACGGGGTTTTAGGTTTTAAGTAACCATTCAGCGGCACATTAGAATGGGCACTGGCTAATTATTTCCTAGGCCGTTCAAGCCTTCTCGACATCTTGCTCCATGCGATGTCTACCATTGGCTGTCCTGCCAAAGCATGGCACTATTCAAGTGCTCTCGACAGGTTGCTCCTGCACTGTTCTATCAAGTGCATCCATGCACAAGCCGGCGCTTCAATGCCTAGAAAATAACCAGCCAGCACCCTTTCAACGGTTAATTTCTATTTAGCTGAATAGCTACGGTTTTAAAAGCATTCCTTCATCATTTGCTTAAGGTATAGCAGCTTAAGTGCCAACTTTTGAAGGGACTGTAAGCCTTTGTTTTTAATGTTTTTTATATAAACGGACCGCGATCACTTTGACAAAACCCTGGTAGAATGCCATTTTTGACAAAAGCAGAAGTCAAAAATGGCAAAGGCAATGACATTAATAACCAGCGATCGCACCCCGCCAGAAGAAATCACCGCTTTGTTGGAGGCTTACGAATATCCGGCGATAGCCATGGATACCGACTACAACATTCTGGCGTACAACCAACGCTATACCGATTATTACGGGGACTTACCCGCCGACGGCAGCGCAAAGTGTTATCGGGTTTCCCACGGCTATTCACAACCTTGCGATCAGGCTGGCGAGGATTGCCCACTGGCCGAGGCCACAACCAGCGGCGAGAGGGCAAAAGTACTGCACATTCACCAAACGCCACGCGGTAAAGAATATGTGGATGTGGAGCTAACCCCCATATTTCATCACGACAAACTCGCGTATTTTATCGAGCTGCTAAAGCCCGTAACGCTCGATGCGCAAGCCGAAAAGGGGCGCCCAACTGAGCAATCCTTAGTGGGCAAAAGCACAGCGTTTGCACGCATGCTCGGCACCATTTCCAAAGTCGCCGAATGCGGTGCTTCGGTGCTGTTACTCGGTGAAAGCGGGGTGGGTAAGGAGTTGGTCGCGCAAACCATTCACCGTCTGAGCAATCGCCAACACAAACCTTTGGTGACGCTGGAATGTGCCGGTTTAACCGATACCCTGTTCGAAAGCGAGCTGTTTGGCCATGTCAAAGGCGCCTTTACCGGCGCGCAAAATGCCAAAAAGGGCTTGGTCGAGCAAGCCGATGGTGGCACGCTATTCCTCGATGAAATCGCCGATGTGCCACTATCCATGCAAGTCAAACTGCTGCGTTTATTAGAGACGGGCACCTATCGGCGCGTGGGCTCCGCCGCTGTGCAATACGCCAACTTTCGACTCATTTGCGCCACCCACTTGAATATTCAGCAGATGATCGCCGACGGCAAATTCCGCCAAGATTTGTTTTACCGCATTAACGTCTTCCCCATCCGCATTCCACCGCTTCGCGAACGTTTAGACGACATCGCCGATATCAGCGTCGCACTAATGGGCCGCATGAAAACCAAGCGCACCATGCACCTAACCGAAGGCGCCGTAGCGCGTTTAAAGCGGCACCACTTTCCCGGCAATATTCGCGAACTACGCAACTTACTGGCCCGTGCCGTGGTGTTATCTAAAACCAATATTATTGATGCAGACTTAATCGAAGAGGCATTTAATATCGATGCCGAGCCTGTCGGCGCAGTAGATAAACTGCACACCAAAACCCCGCAAATGAACATAGGCCAATCGTCGAATACGCCTATCGCTGTGGGTTATTCGGCAGCGATGAAAACTGACTTAGCAGCAGCAACGGAACACCAATGGCTCGATTTAAAAACGGCCGAGCTACAGTATTTAAACGCTATGCTTGCAGCGCACGATGGGGATAAACAGAAAACGGCGCAGGTTGCGGGGATTAGTGTGAGGTCGCTTTACCGGAAGCTTGGGGGGTAACCAAAGCCGCCTTACTCGGCCAACCTGAGAGTGCCGGGTTACAGGGGTACGGCAATAACCAATCACTGTACTTTCACGGACCAACCAGAATAATCACGATGAACCGAGTTGCCGCTGCAGCGCGTGTCAGCTTGCCCAAGGGCTTCCCCACTCTATCTTTGTTCGTTAGGCATTTAGCTTTAATGTAAAGAAGTTGCTAATGGCGTATTTCCACGGAATTACGCTGAGTGTGACTAAAAGCCCAATCAATACTGGCAGTAAGATATTTTTTAAGTCAGAGTCTAATTCGCCTCCCGAATAGGAAGGAATAAAAAATGCAACAAATAGTATGCATTTCCAAAAGACACTAAAAAATAAAAGAGGCAGCATTCTCAAGGGCTGAAAAACCCCCACTAAAGCCAATAACGATATTGCAAGCAAAACTGATTTTATGATGCTCCTAAGAGCATCAATGTTGATTTGGTCGTAAATAGAATTAAAACTCGCTAAGAATACGAAGCTAACGCCGGCCAAAAAATAAATGACTCGAAGTAACACTAGTCGAACTTTCCCTATCTGGATCATGGACTCTCCCATATTGATATTGATCTGGCTAACGAGACTGTAGAAAATCCCCAACCTACCTTCCGAAATCTAATTACACGCCTTTACTTGAATATTACGAGGCGGATTCAATTCCGAAATGCATATCCACGAATTTTTAGTTTCGACCAAGAATCTACCAGATTGGGTTTGAAACCCCAAGAACTTTCTCGACCGATTATTGAGCTCCGCGAATGCGGCCGCGACCTCGCCATGAGGCACCGTTTTAAAATCAGTGTTTTCAGCCAGCATTGGTGAAGCAAAGCATTGGTTTTTTCATCGGTCCGGTAACATCGGGACAGACGCATTACAAAAATAACGCCTTTGATAGACCTCATATCTTAATTTGATGTCTTATTTTTTTGTAACTACTCACCCCCTAAATGCCAGGTTCCCGGTCTGCTTCCGGTGTGTGATATGTCGGACACGCTGTAAATACTTCCCTGTAAGCTCGACACCCGAATCCCGCGGGTGACGGTCCGCCCTATCACACACCGAAACCAGCCCTACCACAGAGCTCCCGTAGCGGAAGATTGGGCGGAATTAAGGGTTTTTAAAACAAACTATGAATGGTATAAAACCTCACCATGCGCACCATTAACAAACAATCCTTGCGCGAAGAGTTCGAGTCGATTAAATCCGAATTACAATCGCTGTCTGAACGGCAGAAAGTCAGCCCAGAGGTGGCCGCTCTGTTCTGAGCCATGATGGGGTTGTTTTGTCGACTACCTATTAGCGTAGGAGATTCAGTGATGGTATCCGGGACCCTCAACGCCTGGACGACGTTGTGGGAGCCTACAGGGAAGTATTTACGGCGATCCCGGATACCATCGGTGGAGCTCTGAAGCGGGCCCTATAAAAGTGACATAATCCGATTAACCGGGTGAACAGTTACGAAAAATCGATGGTAAAAGCGATGCTAAAAGCTAATCTTGTA
>DATBNJ010000202.1:0-11272 GCA_036554385.1 Marinagarivorans sp.
TAGCAAAATCACCATTTTTTTATCGACGGTGACGAGACCTTGAATAAAATCGGTATCAATACTGTTGCCAAGATCGGGGGCGCTACGCATATCGGAACGCGACAAGGTATATACATCGGACACGGCGTCGACGACGATCCCCATCACCCGGGAGCCCCCTTCTGTTCGAACTTTTAACACAATCACTACGGTAACTGCAC
This sequence comes from Marinagarivorans sp., assembly GCA_036554385.1. Classification (GTDB taxonomy): domain Bacteria; phylum Pseudomonadota; class Gammaproteobacteria; order Pseudomonadales; family Cellvibrionaceae; genus Marinagarivorans. The sequence goes on from DATBNJ010000202.1 coordinate 201, forward strand.
TGTACTCAATTCCCGTTAAGCCAAAGCACTGCCGGAGATCGACGATGGGAACAATGGTGCCGCGCAAATTAATAACGCCCTTAATATGAGATGGCGCATTTGGCAGTGGTGTGGTGGCTTCCCAGCCGCGTATTTCTTGCACACAGAGAATATCAACCCCATATTCTTCGTCGTTCATAATAAACGTCAGGTATTGCCCCGACTCCGCTGAATCGAGCTGATCACCGACACCTGATTCGATTTTACCCGCTTGCATAAATGCCTTCCTATGCTGTTTTTCGTAACGAATTTTGTTGAATTAATTTCTCTGCGCCCGCTAGTCGAACGACCCCCGGCACATCAATAATCAACGCAACGGTGCCATCGCCGAGTATGGTGGCGCCCGATATACCTTCAATACGTTTGTAGTTTTGCTCGAGGCTTTTAATCACAACTTGCTGTTGCGCCATTAATTCGTCGACCAACATGCCGACTTTAAAGCCATCACATTCGACAACAACCATCAGCGCACTGCGATAGTCGGAAATGGGGTCGTTGCCAAACGCTTCGGACAAATCCACAATCGGTACGTAGTCATCGCGCAATTTAAACACACTGCAGCCGCCGGCAATATGATTGACGAGTTCTTCGCGGTACTGCATAGATTCAACAATAGATACCAACGGAAAAATATAGGTTGCGCTGCCCACCCGTACCAATTGGCCATCGAGTATCGCTAAAGTCAGCGGCAAACTAATGCGTATTTTGGTGCCGCTACCTTTTTTTGACTGAATTTCAACAACGCCATTGAGTGCTTGAATATTGCGTTTAACCACATCCATTCCAACTCCGCGACCCGACAGATCGCTCACTTGTGGTGCGGTAGAAAACCCAGGCTGAAAAATGAGATCAAAAATTTGCTCATCGCTGTGAGAGGCAACGTCGGTCTCATTAACTAACCCGCGCTCTATCCCCTTCGCCGCAATTTGGTCGCGATCTAATCCTCGGCCATCGTCAATGATTTCGATAACCACATTACCACCTTGATGGTATGCATTCAGGGTTACCGTTCCCGCTTCGGGCTTACCTTTGGCCAAACGATCTATCGCGGTTTCGATGCCGTGGTCAACCGAATTGCGAACCAGATGCACAAGAGGATCACCAATTTTTTCCATCACCGTTTTATCCAACTCGGTGTTCTCACCTTGCATCACTAAGTGAATCTTTTTACCCAGAGATTGCCCAAGGTCTCGCACCATGCGCGGGAAACGACTGAACGCAAAGCTGATCGGCAGCATGCGAATTCGCATCACACTTTCTTGCAGCTCACGCGTATTTTGCTCTAACTGGCTTAAACCCTCTATTAGCTTAGGTAAGCTGGCGATATCAAAGTCGCTACCTAATTGCCCTAACATCGATTGCGTAATGACCAACTCCCCAACCATGTTTATCAAGCTATCAATTTTATCGATACCCACGCGAATAGATGACGCTTCGGATGCGGCCTTTTTCTGTACGGGTTTTGCTGTTTTAATCTCGGGCTTGCCATCGGCAAGCGCCACTTTAGCCGGTGGTGTTTGTGTGCTTGCCGTTGAGATTGCTGGCGCCAAAATGCCGGGCATTACATCCACTGCGAGCTCGGGTCGCGAGCTGGCAGCAGCTGTGATTGCCGTTATATGAATATCGCCCTCACCGATAACCCACTCAAAAACACCCTCGATTACAGATTTTTCTGTGGGTCCTACTAATTGAATATCCCACGCCAAATACGATTTCTCACTGTCCAGCAATTTTAATGAGGGCAATTTTTCAGCCCCGAGCTTGCACGAAATGATGTCCCCGAGATGGCATAGCTCGGCAAAAATTCGCAGCGGGTCGTTACCGGTTTGAAAAAGGTGTGGGTAAGGCGCAAAGTGAATGGCCCAGCGATCATTTAACTGCGTTTGAATACCGTCATCTCGTACTAGCGCGTGGCTCCGATTGCGAATAATCAGTTCACAATCGTCTTCAACCCAATCAAAAACCTCTTCGATGACGGTTTTATCCAGTGCGTCACCGTCTAAGTCAATTAACCAATGGAAGTAACAGTCATCAGTATTGAGCGCACTGATCGCGGGGCAATCACCTAACAATGTCACCTTCGAATACTCGGCCAGTGCACATAGGTCTCTTATTAAACGCAATGGGTCATTTCCCGTGCGAATAATGCCCGTATTGGGTTTGAAAATAATTTGCCAATACGGCCCTGCAAAGCCTTCAGGGCGCTCACATAATGCGTTTTTGGGTTCAGTCTCACCCAGCACGTGTTCCAATGCAGTCTGCACCTCGATAGCGTCACGAGTGTATTCGTTGCGGTCATCATCAATTAACACGAGCATTTCGCGCATGCAATCGACAGACCTTAACAGTAAGTTAACATGCTCCGCCTGCAATCCTCGACGACCATCACGCACCTCATCGAGCAAGGTTTCCAGCACGTGGGTAAAGCCTGCCAAGGCACTAAAACCAAAGGTGCCCGCCCCACCTTTTATCGAGTGGGCGCTACGAAAAATAGTGTTTATAACCTCGTCGTCAATGGATTCAACATCAAGATCCATCAATGCCGCTTCCATTGCATCTAAACCTTCGACACTTTCCTCAATGAACACTTGATGGAACTGTTTCAAATCGACAGCCATTGCGTTTACCCTTGCTTGACGTATTGACCCACTAAAGAACTTTACCAATAGTGGCTAAAAGCTGATCGGGATTAAATGGCTTAACAATCCACCCCGTCGCTCCAGCGGCCTTGCCTTCCATTTTTTTATCGCTGTTAGACTCAGTGGTGAGCATAAGAATGGGGGTAAATTTGTAATTGGCCAGCGCACGCAACTCCTTGATTAACGATATGCCGTCCATGTTAGGCATATTGATATCGGAAATAACCAAATCGACGCCAGAAGCTTGATTGGCCAGCTTTAAGGCTTCGAGCCCATCCGAGGCCTCAAGCACATCATGGCCTGCGCCTTTTAACGTAAACGAGACCATTTGTCGCATTGATGCAGAATCATCCACAGCGATTATGCGTGCCATACCCTATCTCCACACAGTTATTGAATATCTAATTGAGCCGTCATACCCAGCAAACGAGCGCCATCGAGTAAGACCTCGGATGGTTGATCCCAAACCCAGGTAATTTGGCGCTCGGTGGCAGCGGCTTTTGCCGCTAATAAAAGTTGCAAGCCCGCGGTATCAACCCGACGCACACTTTTTGCGTGCGCAACGATGCTGTCGTTATTTTCATCGTCGATAAGGGCCTCTAGTTGCTCGTGGAGTGCTTGCACATGTGCCACGGTTAAAATTTCGGGCAATTCCAGCTCAACGCTTTGCGACATAAACTCTCCTTGACGGACTTAACACCATGATGGCGACGGATATTCTAATTGTAGACGGAGATTTTTGATCTGCTGCGCAAGCCGTGGGCCCAAAATAATGCTGAAACATTGCCTTTTTTAAAAAAGCGCTGAATTGCCCAACCAACTCATTATTGAGAAATAAAAAATGCAAAAACTAGTGAGAAATGGAATATTAAGCGGCCACAAAACACGATCTATAACCACACAACAAGTATTGGCTTTTTGGTTGTTCAAAAAAAATCTTAGCCGATCGGCAATTCAATGAGTGACGCCAAAACCAAAATGCAAACGATTATCTTTACCCGCGCTAAAAAATTGCTTTTTTACGGTTTTCAAAAACAAGCACTTGTGTTTCAGAGCAAACCGACCTAGCGCGACACCAAACTGATTGTCACGACAAGTGTTGCGCCAAGGCCGCTAATTTTTCAGGGTCTTCGTCGACAAATCGAACAACAATTTTAATACCGCGACTTGCCGGCGTTGGCTCGACGGCTGTCACGCTGTGGACATAGCCGTTCAAGGTGGCAATCAGGTTGGCTTGGGCATCGGCAAGGTCTACAACCGCTTGCTCGAACAATACTGGGATTTTGTCTGAACGAACTAAAAAACCACCAATAGACTGCAGTGAGGCCTCTCTGACCATGCAATCTTGCGGCTCACGGCTAGCGAAACGTATCACCGCTCGGCCTTTAAAGGCCTGATTCCGGCTTGTTTTATCCGCCAGGCCCACACTTTGCGCGGGCGGCGTTTTATCAGAGGGGCTAACACCAGCGGCGTTTGCACTGGAAAGGCTCGAGCTAGCCTCATCGGGCTCGAGGGTCTTAGGGTTGCCTCCCGTTAACACTCCCAGCGAGCTATAAGCAGACGCTTTTTTATCCGGGTTAACCCCGGGGCCCAAGGGAATGTCGAGCTTTTTAAGTTGCTTGGCAACTTTACGGGTTAGCTCATCGGGGCTAAACGGTTTTGATATATAGTCGTTAACACCCGCCTTAACCGCCGCCATAACATGGTCGCGATCACCTCGACTGGTAATCATGATAAAAGGCGTCGCTTGGGTATCGGGGTTGCCACGCACCCAGCGCAGTAATTCCTCACCGCTAAGCACTGGCATTTCCCAGTCCGATAAGATTAAGGTCGGATTCTTTTGTTTAATGAGAGTCCGCGCCCTCGCGCCATCGGGGGCTTCAAATAGCTCGACGCCTTGCAGCATCTGCCGCAAAGCGCGTTTTATCATATCGCGGACAAAGGTGGCATCGTCGGCCACCAAGATTTTTATGGGCATTACCACTCGCCTTTCAGGTCACAAAGTAACAGCTCACTGACGACAAAGCGGTCCTGTTCTGGTCCACAAAAACCGGGCCATTAAAGTTTGCGGGTAAACACCCACTTATTACCGCTGCTCATCGCGTCATTAAAGGCATAGCCGTCGACATCAAATGCTTTGAGTTCATCAGGGTTTGTCAGTGCATTCTTAATACTATAGGCGCTCATAAGCCCGCGCGCCTTTTTTGCGTAGAAGCTAATGATCTTGTATTGCCCATTTTTGTAGTCTTTAAAGACCGGCTCGATAACCTCAGCATTGAGCAGCTTGGGCTTAACGGCTTTGAAGTATTCGGAAGACGCAAGATTCACCAAGGTTTGGCTACCGAGGGTTTTCAGCTGGCTATTGAGCGCTTGCGTAATGGTCTCCCCCCAAAATGCATATAGGTCTTTGCCGTGCGCGTTGCCAAGCTTGGTGCCCATTTCCAAGCGGTAGGGTTGAATCAGGTCGAGGGGGCGTAAAAGCCCGTATAGGCCAGACAGTATGCGAAGGTGCTTTTGCGCAAACACAAATTCACGGGTAGTAAAGCTAGGGGCATCTAGCCCCTGATAAACATCGCCGTTAAAAGTCAGCACCGCAGGCCGAGCATTATCCTCGGTAAATGGGCGAGACCACGCTTGAAAGCGCTCGTAGTTAAGGTGGCCAAGCGCGTCCGATAGCTTCATAAGCTCAGACACTTCATGGGGCGCGAGTGGTTTTAAACGCTCAATCAACTGCTCGGCCTGCTCTAGCATTGCAGGTTGAGTCGCTTTGACGCTGGGTAGCGCAGAACTTTCGTCCAAATTCTTTGCGGGGGAGATCACCAGTAACATGTGCGGGCCTTATTGTGGTTTTAAAATATCAAGCCACCAATTCAGCGGCGTTTGGCCATCGTCTTGACTGTATACGTTGCTGTAGAGCCATTGGCTGCCATCGCGCATACTTTCATTGAGTATTGCCTCAATCGCTTCGAAGCCACAGCTAACGTGGATACTAAAGACCAACATACGCGGTGTTTCAATATCGAGGTCGCCGCCAAGCTTTTCAAGCCTTGGGGTCAGCAGCTCCGCCACCGGCCTGATATCGCCCTTGCTGTATACGCGAATGCATAAGTTGCCAGAGCGCTGAGTCAGCTCAAATTGCTGGCTTTCTTTATCCAGCTTTACGATGTCGCCACCGGCCAAACCTTTGACAAAAGCCGGCGAGCGCACTAACTGGCAGGCATCGTCTTCACGCACGCGCACTTGCAGCTTCTCGGCCACAGTTTGGCCGTCTGGGCCAATGCCTGCGTACATTTCAATCACACTTAAAGATGACATATCACACTCTTGGGTAAAAAAACGGCCCATTATACGGCATAGGCTTAGGGTGGCTGCAAACCCCGCGTAACTGCAAGTCTAACTACAAGACCTAACTACGGGACTAACTAGGGGGCGACGGCACGCGAGGTTTGCGGACGAGCCCACCGGCGCCGTCAAGATAGTCCGGCTTAAGGCAAGGTGGTGTCAGGGCCAACATTCCCCTACCATAGCGCCTCTATCTAAAACCACGTGATCGAGACGTTCTATGACTTCCGCCCTAGCCATCTCCGGCCTTCGAAAAACCTATGGCAATGGCTTGACCGCCCTAAACGGAATTGACCTAACTGTGGAGCCCGGCGACTTTTTTGCATTACTCGGCCCGAACGGCGCAGGCAAATCCACGACCATTGGCATTATTAGCTCTTTGGTCAAAAAAACCGACGGCAAAGTCACTATTTTTGGCCACGATATTGACACCCACTTTAGCGAAGCCAAACAACATTTAGGCCTAGTGCCACAGGAATTTAACTTTCATGTCTTTGAGAAAGTCTTTGATATAGTCCTCAACCAAGCGGGTTACTACGGTATCCCAAAAGCCAAAGCTCGCGCTCGCACCGAAGAGCTCCTGAAGCAACTAGAACTCTGGGACAAGCGCGACACACAGGCCCGCATGCTATCGGGCGGCATGAAGCGGCGCTTAATGATCGCTCGTGCACTGGTTCACGAGCCAAGACTATTGGTGCTAGACGAGCCCACCGCTGGCGTGGATATCGAGCTACGCCGTTCAATGTGGCAATTTTTAAAACGCATCAACCAAGCCGGCACGACTATTATCCTTACCACTCACTACCTCGAGGAAGCCGAGCAACTGTGTCGTAATATCGCCATTATTAGCGGCGGCGATATTATTGAAAACACCGATACCAAAGCATTACTAAAGCGTCTAGATAAAGAGGCTTTTATTCTCGATGCCCATGTTTTGCCCGCCACGCTTCCGCAATTAGCCGGCTACGCTATCGAACGGGCTGATGCACATACACTGGAAGTCACTCTTCAAAAAGGCCAAACACTCAACACCGTGTTTGAGTTTCTGTCGGCGCACGAGATTGAAATCTCAAGCATGCGCAACAAAGCCAACCGGCTCGAAGAGTTGTTTGTCAGTCTAGTCAACAAGGAAACACTATGAACGCGCAGCAAACCTGGGTCGCCTTTGCCACCCTAGTAAGAAAAGAAGTTAAGCGCTTCACTCGAATTTGGGTACAGACGCTGCTTCCCCCTGTTATCACAATGAGTTTGTATTTTATTATTTTTGGTAAACTTATTGGCGAGCGCATCGGTGAAATGAGCGGTACGCCCTACATTGCTTTTGTGGTGCCGGGTTTAGTGATGATGGCGGTAATTAACAACAGCTATTCGAATGTCGTGTCGTCTTTTTTTAGTGCAAAATTTAATCGCAGTATTGAAGAGCTTCAGGTCAGTCCAATTCCCAGCAGCATAATTATTGCCGGTTATGTGGCAGGCGGCGCACTGAGAGGGCTAATCATCGGCCTATTAGTGACGGCACTGTCTTTTGCGTTCACGTCTATTTCTATTTATAACGTAGCGATCACTCTGACGGTTATTATGCTAGCCGCCATTTTGTTTGCGCTAGCGGGCTTTATCAATGCCACCTTCGCCAACAGCTTTGACGATATCAATATCATTCCGACGTTTGTCCTAACGCCACTAACCTACCTAGGTGGCGTGTTTTATTCTATCGACATGCTGCCAGCATTCGGCCAAGTACTATCCCAATTCAATCCTATTTTATATTTGGTCAACAGCTTTCGCTACGGCATGCTTGGCATTAGTGATATCAATATCGGCGTTGCCTTAATGGGGATGACCTTAACGGTCATCGCGCTTTATGGCATTTGCTGGTATTTACTCGAAAAGAGCCAGCGCCTTAGGCAGTAAGCACGTTTTTTAATGCGACACCGCGAAACGCCATGGATGGCACCTCAGGATAAAAACCAACACTGCGTGAACACTAAGCAATAGGTAATTAGGAATCGAACATGACTGAACCCAATAACCGTTTTGGTATTGAATTAGGCCTTGGTAAGCATCAAGCCTATGAGGATAAATACAACCCCGCACTTTTGCAGCCCATCGAACGCCAACTGTGTCGTCAACACTTACCCCTTCAGCTGTTTAACGGTGTCGACATTTGGACGGGGTATGAACTTTCGTGGCTAGACACCACCGGCAAGCCACGGGTAGCAGTAGCCGAGTTTGCCATTCCCGCCGCCAGCAGTCACATAATAGAATCTAAATCGTTTAAGTATTATTTAAACTCTTTTAACCAAACAGTTATTACCGATTCAGAATTAAAGCGGCGACTAGAAGAGGATTTATCACGTGCTGCCGGCGCCTCGGTTACCGTACAAATCACCGAGCTATCGGCATACCACACGCCGCCACTGCAGCTACAGGGGTTTTCTTGTGTTGACGAATTGCCGCTATCAGCGTCTTCGTACTCCCCCTGCCTAACTTTATTACAACCGTCTGAGGCCTCGACACAGACCGAGCAAAAGCTTTATAGCCATTTACTTAAAAGCAACTGCCCCGTCACCGGTCAGCCGGACTGGGCCAGTGTGTGGGTAAGTATCGAGGGCGCTCACTTGCTACCCGAGAGCTTACTCGCCTACATTGTTAGCTATAGAGCGCATCAAGACTTTCACGAAAATTGCGTCGAGCAAATATACTGCGACCTATGGCACGCTCTAAAGCCCAGTGCGCTGTGGGTGTACGCGCGCTATACGCGGCGTGGTGGTTTGGATATTAACCCTTTCCGGTGCAGTCACGGGCAAGTGCCACCATCAGTAAAAGCCGCTCGGCAATAACCCCCCTAAATTACGGCTTAGGCGTTCTCTTTAGATGCCGCTTTTGAAACAACAGCGCGATTACGCCCGAGGCGTTTCGCATCGTAAAGGGCTTGGTCGGCGTTGTTAAAAACGCCGTCAAAGTCACCTTCGGCGCTAATCATCGCCACACCAATACTGATCGTAACCGAAATATCGTGATCACACCCAAACCCCATACTTTGAATCGTAAAACGCAATCGCTCCGCCAAGACCTCAGCTGAAGCTGTATTTTCCTGCGGACATACCAATAAAAATTCTTCCCCGCCCCAACGAGCCAAAACATCTTTATCGCCGATCAAACCACTCAGCACTTGCGCAACCTGTTTTATAACAGTATCGCCCACGCCATGCCCAAGGCTATCATTAATATGCTTAAAATGATCGATATCAATCACCATCAAGGCACCGCGTTGCGAGGTGGAGTGTACACATTCGGGGGCAAAGATTTTTTGCACCGAGCCTCTAGCGCCAGAGCGATTATAAATACCCGTTAGCGCATCGACCGTCGACAACTTTTTGTAAAGGGAGCTTTGGGTCTTTAATTCGCGGGCGTAATTCATAAGGTTAAGCGCCCGTGCCTGAGCAATTTCTACCCGTTGATTCATGCGGTAATAACGGAAGGCGCCTTCCGCAAGCACCACACCCATCCAGAAAATTAACAAGCATAAATAGGCTGTTTCTTTCGCGATATAATCACCCACCAGCTCAATGCGCTGCACCTCCATAACATGCTCGCCAGCACCACCCGGCTGAGGGTAGTCGATTGCGAGGCTACGCACTGCCGAAAAGTCGGGCTGTACAAACTGACGGGACACCTCATAGCGCTGAACCCACCAGTCGGCGACAATAAATTCAGCAAATGGAATCGTGACTACTTGATTAAATTCGCCAACATCAATAACGGTAGACTGAAATTTATCGCTATCGCGATTTTCAGGATCGCTGTAGCTGGCGTTAAAATTACGGGCATAAATGCGAATTCGCTGGGACGGACCGACGTATTTAAGGCGCAAGCGCAAACTATGAAATTCGGAGAAATCAATGATGTGACCGGGCTCTTTTGGCCAAGCAATCGAAAAACCACACCAGGAATTAAGATGCCGACTTATAGCGCACTTAAATCGCGAAAAACTATAATCGTCTAACCAGGTTGCCTCAGAAGTGACATCGGAAAACAACGCGTATTCATTGTTAGGGTTATAGTGCAAAATACGGGTCTGGAACGGTAAAAAATTAATCACCACCAACAGAATTAAAGTAACGACGACACCGAGCAGCCGAGCGCAAACCGCGAAACCAACCCCCGAAAGGATTCGATGCCGGCGCTGCTGCAATGCCAGCATTAATTGCCGAACCCATACCGTCATAACCCCTGCCTCAATAGCTCATTCCTTTTACCAACTGTGCAAACCAGGCTAGCGCTTAGTGATGATGCCCCCCTAGGCCGTGGGCGTGACCATGCGCAAGCTCCTCTGGCGTCGCCGCTCGAACATCGCGAATTACCACATCAAACACCAATGTTTTACCGGCAAAAGGATGGTTGGTGTCAATGTCCACCATAAATTTGCCCGCCTTAACAATGCGTGCGTCGCGCGCACCGCGAGCGGTATTCACCTTAACCACCATGCCTGGCAATAAGCGCTTGTATTTGCCGACCAGATGTTTAACGGGCACTTTTTGCTGCGCATTTGGCTGCACAGTGCCATAGGCTTGCTCTGGGCTCAAGGTCACAGAAACCTCGTCAGCCACCTCATGCCCTTCTAGCGCATCCTCTAGGCCGGCTAAAATATTGCGATGCCCGTGGAGGTAAGCCATAGGAATTCCTTCGTCGCTCTGTTCCAATAATGCCCCACCGTCTTCGCTGAGCTTATAAGTGATCGTGGCCACCGTATCTTTTCCGATTTTCATAACAAACCTATGCTGATTCAAAAAAGTCGGAAGTATAACGACTGTTGAACGCCAAGCGAATAATCATCGACTTTATTTGGGCATAAAAAAAGCACCCTGCTGGATGCTTTTTTTATGGTGAGGCGTAGCGCGTCGCTATGCGCTACAAAATATCACCACGATTTTGGGACGGTAAACCGAACTCGGTCAGGTTGAGTCCCGCCAAGTTACCGATCTCGCGGTATAGATCGGCATGGGTGCGGCTGCTGGCTTCGTTGCTCCAGCGCAGCTGTGGCTGTAAAGA
>DATBNJ010000239.1:0-22288 GCA_036554385.1 Marinagarivorans sp.
CTATTGCTCTAGCGCATTTTAGTCGCGTAAAACATTTTTTTATAACCAAAAATCATTTTTACCCAAAAGGTTTGTAATTTTTAACTCGTTGTTTTTTATAGTATTTTTTATTTTTTTGGGGATTTTTTATATTGCGATTTAAATGTTGTGGCGTCAAATGTTTTGTTTGGATTTATGCGCGGAGTGTGCACCTAGACGTGTTTTTTTAGCTCAGTTTGTGATCCGTGGTTACATATCTAGGTATGAGGTAATCCTTTTAGGCGGGTTAGCGCGACTTTTGGAGGCTTTTGCAGGCCATAAAAATCGCATACTAATGGCGAGCTCATTGCGACTTCGCGGAACGCCTTGCGATAGGGAGTGGTGAGCAGCGGCTAGCAGAGCGTGGCTAGCGCGCAGCGGCAGGTGCCGCCTCTCGTAGAGCTAACGGCCTGTTTCGGGCAAAGCTAGGCCTCTTGGGGTCACCCCGAGAGGCTTAGCTCAAAAATTGCGGCAGGTGCGTGGTTAAGTGGGGTATTTTTATTTCGCCACCAAGCGCTGCACTAAGCAGCGTCAGTTGGCGAGTCGAGCCTGTAGTTTATTTATTAATGACTTCAGTTGATCAGCCAAGACAGAATCGGTTATCTCGCCGGTAGCTTTGTCAAAGTTTTGTCCAAACGAGGGCACCGATAATTCGCCGATGACCTCGGCCCCAAAGTGCGGTAGTGACTTTACCGCTTGCGATAACACGTTTGCGCCGCCACCTTTACCGGGCGAAGTTGCTAGGGCTAGCACAGGCTTGTCCTTAAAGACTTTGGTGTCGATGCGCGATGCCCAGTCAAATAGGTTTTTGTATGCTGCCGTGTAAGAGCCATTGTGTTCGGCAAAAGAAATAATCAGCGCATCGGCGTCGGCGACTTTTTTGAAAAACGCCTGTGCAAGCTCGGGTTGGCCAAGGGCTTTTTCTTTATCTTCGCTAAACAGCGGCAATTCGTAATCATTTAAGTCGAGTATTTCAACCCTAGCACTGCTTATTAGGTTGGCAGCGTAGGTTGCTAATTGTTTATTAATTGATTGTGAGCTAGTGCTGGCGCCGAAGGCGATAATGTGACTGGCCATGTTGTTTTCCTCATAAACATAATAATTAAAAAATTGGGCGAAGCCGTGTTGTAGCAAAGCGCAACGCCAAGGGTGGTGTGTTAGATCTAGGCGTTAAAAGCAACACCGCAGCCGCCCAGTCCGCAATAGCCACGCGGATTTTTATGCAGATATTGTTGATGGTATTGCTCAGCGTAATAAAACGCGGTTGCTGGTTTAACTTCGGTAGTGATTAAACCAAAGCCTTGCTCGGTCAGCTGCTGCTGAAATTGCAGTTTGCTGTTATTGGCCGCTTTTTGTTGAGCATCGGTAAAAGTGTAAATGCCCGAGCGATACTGGGTGCCTTGATCGTTGCCTTGGCGCATGCCTTGGGTAGGGTTGTGGGACTCCCAAAACACCTTTAGCAAAGCGTTGTAGGTAATAACGCTGGGTCGTATACCACTAGAACAACCTCATTGTGGCCTGTCGACCCCGAGCATACTTCTTGATAGGTGGGGTTGGGCGTAAAGCCGGCGCTATAACCTACCGCGGTGGCGTACACCCCTTCGAGCTCCCAAAATTTGCGCTCAGCGCCCCAAAAACAACCCATGCCGAATAGTGCTTGCTCAAACCCCGCCGGAAACGGCGGTTGTATGCCATTGCCTGTAACGGCGTGTATGCCGCTGATCTCCATCGGCGTTTGGCGGCCTTTAAGGGCATTTTCAGGTTTGATCATTTTTGCTTTTTCAGGTTTTAAAAACATAATTTCTGCCAATAAAAAATCAGGGAGGAATATTTCTTTGCGCGTTGGCGCAACCTTGTTGCGCAACGTTTTACTGCCGAGCTTACTCCAAACTTAATCATGTTGCTTAACTACCTAGCGCTATTAATCCGGCGTTGTTAGCTCTTCAGTAAAGTGCCGGAAGATCGCCGGCAGCAATTTACGGTTTGCTCTCAAGCCGCCTAAACAGCCACCGGAAACAGGCATTGCTGAATGTGCATTGCCGATAAAAATTTATACTGCAGGCCGACTGTTAAGGATGAATAAACGAGGCACCCTAAAGCTTGACGATGCGGTCGCCAATGCTGATGACACCACTTTTTAACACCTTGGCACATACGCCACCGTGACCGAGCATGGCCGCTACGGCACCTTTTCCAAGCGCCTGCTCCATGCGTAAGCAGGGGTGGCAGTGGGCGTTGGCTTCGAACTCGGCATCGCCAATGCGAAACCGCTGATGGCGCAGCGCAATAAGGTTGATACCGGACACAACGAGATTGCGACGTAGCAGCTCTGGAGCGATGGCGTCTTGGCCGAGCAGCGACGCAATCACCGCGATGTGCTCACGATTAATCAGCGTAACCTGTCTGCCCGAGCCCGGCGAGCCTTGGCAGCGCCGGTCCCCCTCGAGCCCAAGCGATGCGATGGCGTTCACTTGGTTAACCACCTTGATGCTGCCTTTGCGCTCTGGGCGCAGGCCAATCCACTCCAAGGTGCCGGGGGCGATAGCATCGATGTGCCTACTCAGTAATTTACCGACGGAATTCATAGCGACAGGCTTTGGTGTGGGTGGCTTAGGCTGCTCAATATAGAGCTCGACCGGCCGATAGACAAGCCGGCGCAGCTTGCGGCATGCGTGGTTGCGCAGGCGCTAAGGTGATACCCTTAGTGGGTCGCTGTGTCATATTGTTATGGTGCTTGTGGCGCAACGCAGTATTGATTAATTAAGGAATTTTATGATCGTTGACTTTGCCAAGCTGACGCCTAGCCAGCGCTACTTTGCGATGGTACAGACCATCATTCCCCGCCCCATTGCATGGGTGTTGAGCGCTAACGACACCGTTGAGCCCGACCATGCTCTGCTGCCCGAGCGCTTTAACCTTGCGCCTTTTTCGTTTTTCACCGGTATTTGCAGTGACCCGCCATTGCTAATGTTGTCTGTGGGTAAAAAACCGTCGGGCGATGAGGCTGGTCAAGTTAAAGATACCTATCGCAATATTCGCGAGCAAAAACAGTTTGTGGTGCATATCGCAAGTTGTGATGCGCTAATGGCGGTTAATGACTCGGCAGCCACTTTAAATCACGGCGATTCGGAAGTTGCTCGCCAGGGGCTGAGCTTGGAGCGCTTTGGCGACTTTTCAGTGCCGCGCCTTTCGGGTTGCGCGGTTGCCATGGGCTGTCGCTTGTACCGCGTGGACGAAATCGGCAATGCGCCGCAAGCGGTAATCTATGGGCAAATTGAAACCCTATTCGTCGACGATAGCGTCATTACGCCACATAGTGAAAGGCTTGTTGTCGATGGTAAAAAATTGGATCCGCTGGCGCGCTTAGGTGGGAATTTTTACGGCAACTTGGGTGAGCTACTGGTCGCGAATAGGCCCAAGTAATGGCATCGGCCCTTTTTGTTGATGGCAGCGTCAACCCGCAAATGCGGGTGGGTTTTGGCGCCTATTATGTGATCAAAAGCCATCAGTTAGACCGTGCCTGTCGCCCGACTGGTAGCGACGCTTCAATAACAGACAGCCCTCTCGACACATTACTGCCGGGCTCTGCGCCTATACAGCTGCGGCGCTTTGAGCAAACGAGTTCGACGCAGCTAGAGCTGGAAGCATTGCTGTGGGCTCTCGAGCAACACCCGGTGGGCGAGACAATCACAGTGTATACCGATTGCCAAAATGTGGTGGGATTACCGGCGCGCCGCAGGCGTTTAGAGGCTAAAAACTTTTGTAGCGCTAAAGGCGAGCCCCTTGCTTTGGCAGCTTTATACCGGCGTTTTTTTGAGCACTGCGATAATCAGACTATTGCGTTTATTAAGCTTGAGGGCCATAAGCCTGCGAACCAGCGCACGGTGTTAGATCAGCTATTTTCGCGTGTCGATCGGGCCGCCCGTCAGGCGTGTAAAAGCCTACGGGCCGAACAGCGCTAATTGGCGCGTGTAGTGCCGAATACCCACGGTGCTTGTGCGTTACCTTCGGCGGCGCAGTGCTCTTCTGTGCGAAAAAGGGGTTAGAAAAAATCCAGCTCACCGGCTTGGATGCTATTGTCACCGGCTTTTGCTTGTTGCGTCATTATAATATCGTCACGAAGCATTTCTAAGGTAATGCCAAGTTCTATAGGCTCTTCGTCGAGGACAAAAAAATAGGGCGCGTATTCGCACCGATTAATGCTTTGGGTGCTGTCTTGGCCAAAGTCGTAGCTCGGTAGCCCCGTTTTGAGCGGGCAATCGTGCAAAATTAATTTGGCTTTCAGCAAACCTAACAGCCTATTTGCAAGTTCTAAAATCCATTCTTCTAACTCACTTTCGTCGACGGAAAGAATGTGCTCTTGAATGGGGTAGGTCATTGTCAGGGCGGCGAGGGGAAGACGCAGGGTTAACAATAACTCAAAATCGTCTGTGCCCGCGTCGATATAAGCCGTCGGCATATAGGTTGAATCGACGCTATCGCAAGCTAAGGGTTGTATATCGCAATCCATGGTTTGAAATAGCTCTAGGCAGGCTTGTTCAAATAGGTCGCGAATGAGGTCTGTTGCGGATACTTTATGCATGATGCCCCAGCTGATGCGTGCCCCGGTACGTCTTATTAGCGAGTTATTAGCGAGCTAAACAAAGCGCGCGTCCTTAGAACGGCTTGTGGCCGTGTTTAACAGCGTTACCGATATCGCGGCTTAACGTGCCTTAAGCAAGTTGTGCTTTTAAACAAGTATAGTCATCGAATGGGCTAATGCCTTTAGAGCATCTAAAAAGTGCCTTCGTCTTTGGCTTTCAGGGGCTCTTCCGAGTAAGGCGCGCAGCTGAGGGGCGCCGAAGCAGCACAACACAGCAACAAACGATGCTGAGCTGCGCTGCGAGCGTTACGTTATTCGAAAATAACCGGCTGAGACTGCACGTCACAGTACCCCGAATAGCTGTCGCAAACTTCTAGTATCATAAACAGCTTGCTCGGGTGGCCCGACATTAAGTGCGTGATGTCAATGTCGCGGCTTTGGTAATCGTGTGTTGAACAGCTAATGCTGTCATAACCGCGGTTATCGTAAAAGCAATAGGCGAAGCCTTCGTAGTCGCAATCTAAGCCTATGCCACAGTAGGTGCGCTCTAGCTCGTAACTGCCAAAAATACTGGGGCTATCATTAATTAAAATCGACACGGAATAATCATCGTAATTACTGACGTCCCACCATAACTCGAAATAACCATCGTCAATTGATGGGTCAATATATAAACGATCGTGATAATTGCCGTGCCGGTGATGATTGTAGGCTAAATTACTATTGCCATAACTATCAACGACCTCCCAATAATTTATGCGGGGTTTGTCGGCGGTGTAGTGGCGCTCATCACAGGCCGCTAAGGTTGTGCAAAGCACAACAAGGCCGATGATTTTAATTGACAGGAAATTTGAAATCATGCTGCTCTCCCAACACTTGGTTTAGCAGCATAGTATTCAAGGGCAGGTTAACCGAGGATGAATCAGCGCCGTTAAACGTGGTTTTAACGGGCTTTGAGTTTTTCGGCGGCTTCTTTTGCGAAGTAGGTCAAAATGCCGTTGGCCCCGGCGCGCTTTATGCACGTGAGTGACTCCAATATAACTTCATCGCCGAGGTAGCCTTTTTCGATGGCGAGCTTGTGCATGGCGTACTCGCCGCTAACTTGGTACACAAATGTCGGTGCGCCAAATTCTTGTTTTACCCGGCGAACAATATCGAGGTATGGCATGCCCGGTTTTACCATGACCATATCTGCGCCCTCTTGCAGGTCGAGGGCAATCTCGTGCATAGCTTCGTCGCTGTTGGCGGGGTCCATTTGATAGGTGAATTTATTACCCTTACCTAGGTTGCCCGCCGAGCCCACGGCATCTCGAAATGGTCCATAGTAGCTAGAGGCGTATTTGGCGGAATAGGCCATAATCTGCGTGTTAATAAATTCGCTGCGATCGAGGCTTGCGCGGATGGCGCCAACGCGGCCGTCCATCATATCTGATGGCGCGATCACATCGGCACCAGCGGCAGCACAGACGACCGCTTGCTTTTGCAGCGCTGCGACGGTGATGTCGTTAAGCACGTAGCCGTTGTCATCAATGATCCCGTCTTGCCCATGGGTGGTGTAAGGGTCGAGCGCACCATCGCAAATAATCCCCATTTCTGGGTAGCGGGCTTTAATGGCACGCACGGCGCGCGCCACAAGGCCGTTTTCGTCAAAAGCCGCACTGCCGTCCAGGGATTTAACGTCTGTTGCCACCTTGGGGAATAGCGCAATCGCCGGAATGCCGAGCTCAAGCAGTTGTTCCACCTCGCGCTCGAGTTCGTCGATTGTCATGCGGAAAATGCCCGGCATCGACTCGATCACTTCACGCTGGTTTTGGCCCTCAATCACAAATACCGGAAAAATAAAATCGCTGGCGGTCAACTCAGTTTCGCGCACCATTCGGCGTGAGAATTCGCTAAAGCGGTTGCGTCGCATGCGTGTTGCAGGGAAGGAGCGTGGCATAAATTTAACCTTGTAAATGTTCGAGTTTTATAGGGTTTATGTTGTGTGTTTGGCAGACTAACGAGTATTTTCTTGGCGCAATCATTGCTCGGCTAGCGCGTTAGTGACCCCCAAAATTGCGGTTTGCGAGTAGAGACTAACCAAGCGCTTTACGCTTGGCAAGACGCGCTTGCGAAGGCGGCTCGCGTAAAAAGTCGCGACGCTGGCGTTAAGCTGTAAAGGGCATCGGCGGCGAGTAATACGGCGCCAGCGGTCCAGCTGGTTTTTTCTTCGGGCCAAATCGTATCGTCGCGAAAAACATAGCCTGTAACGTAACCGCCATCGGACTGTCGCCATTGGGCGAGGGTATCGAATAGTCGAGACGCCAATTGGCGTTGGCCCGCGGCCATTAAGGCAATGACCAGCTCGCTGGTTTCCGCCATAGTGACCCAAGGTTCGTCGCTGACACAGCGGCACCCAAGGCCCTGTTCGACAAACTCAGGCCATCGCTGTTCAAGGTGGCGGGCGGCGGCATCGGCGGGGTAAAGCCCTGCTAACACTGGGTAATACCAATCCATCGCAAAGCGTTGTTTGCTTTCCCAGGTGCGATCGAAGCGCTCTGGCTTATGGCGCACGGTGTGACTTAAGCGTTGCCACGCGCGGTGCCAGTGGCGAGTGGGCTGGCCCAGTACGCGCGCTGCATGAATGCCGTATTCGAGCGAGCGTGCGATTGATGAGCAGGCGGTCAGTAGGGCATCGGGTTCAGGCTGGTTATCGGTGGTGACAGCCCAACTGATTTCTCCTTCGTCGTGCTGAAATTGCAGCACAAAATCGAGCGCTCGTTGCATAACCGGGAAAAAGTCGACTAAAAATGACTGCTCGCCCGTGCAGGTGTAATAGTGCCAAACGCCGGTAGCGACGTATGCAATAAAGTTGGTTTCTTTGCCTGCCGACAGCGCCGACTTCGGTGCTGTTTGGCCAAAGTAGTAATTGGCATGCCAGCTGCCGTCTTCGAGCTGGTTATCGGCTAGCCATTGATAGGCGCGTTTAGCTTCGCAGTGCAAGCCCGCAACGGTTAAGCCCATCGCCGCTTCTACGTGGTCCCAAGGGTCGAGCTTGTCATCTGCGTTCCACAAAATGGCGCCGCTGTCGAGCTGTAAACTTTTGATGTAGTCGGCGGTGGTATCGAGTTTAAGTTTGCGCAGGGTCGGGTGCAAGTGACGGCCTTATGAGAATGTATCGATTGAGGGTTGATGGAAGGCTTAGGTTTGCTCGCCCGGCGCTTTGATAAAGTGCCAGACAATGCTTTTACCCATAATGGGGTTTAATAAGCGCTCGAGTGCGCGGGTGAGCCAAGGCTTTTTCATTAGGTCCCATACTAATAGGCGGTGATAGGTTCGGCACAGTAGCGCATTTTCACCGCGCTGCCAAAAGGCGCATCGCAGCCACCAGTAGGGGCTGTGTAAGGCGTGAGCATAATAGAGCTGTTGTTGCGTAAAGCCCAAGTGGGCAATTTCGCCGCTTAACGTCTTGGCGTTGAAAATGCGCAGGTGGCCGCCCTCCACGTGGTGGTAAGCGGCGCTAAGCCGCCAACACAAGCGCTCGGGCCAAGCGCGCGGCACACTGGCGGCAAAGGTACCGCCGGGTTTTAGTACCCGTTGAACCTCCGCTAGCATGGCAGAGTAATCGTGGATGTGTTCTAAAACCTCAGAGCAGATCACCGTGTCAAAGGTTTCGCTGTTAAACGGTAAGCGCGTGCCGTCGCCACAGGCATAGCTTATAGGCGCGGTTTGCCCGAGGGCGCCAGCTGGTGGCGTGGCTGCTAGGCTCGAAAAAAGTGCCTCGCCGCGCTGGCGCGCCGTGTTCAAGTCGCGAAGGTTGACGTCAAACCCAATGGTATGTGCATTGGGGTGGTGCCAAGCGCTGGCGTGGCAGTGGCGGCCCTCACCGCAACCGAGGTCGAGCACGAGACTGCCAGGCGCGATCGCCAAACTGGCAATATCAACGGTTTCCATTAGTTAGGCTCGCTTGCATTATTGGCCTGTGGCACTACAGATAACGCCGTGGTGGACGCTTTAGCCCGCGCGTTGTGATGCGTATTAATGGCTTGTTGGTACAAGGCTATATACTGCTGGGCCACCGCGGGCCAGCTCAGCGTTGTTAAGGCGCGCTCGCGCCCTAGGCGTTCATAGTGGGCGCGTTGCTCGGTGTCATCGAGCAGCTGTGCGATAGCGTCTGCGAGTGCCGACGCATCGCCGGCAGGCACCAGGGTGCCGGCGTTTGCGATAACCTCGGGTAGCGCGCCGCCATCGCTGGACACCACCGCGGTTGCGCAGCTCATTGCCTCAGCGGCAGGCAGGCCGAAGCCTTCGTATAATGAGGGGCAAACAAATAAGGTGGCGCGATTGTAGGCTTCGACCATTTCGGTTTCGCTTAGGCCGTGCCTAAACAACACGCGACTTTCTAAGTTTAGGCTGTGCAGCAGAGCGCGACTTTCACCGTTTGGCTTTAGCTGGCCAATAACGGTCAACTGCAAATTTGGGCGGGCCTTTATCAGCGTGGCATAGGCCTGCAATAAAAACTTAAAACCCTTTACGGGCTGGTCTGATGAGCAGGTGGCCAGCAGTTGCTCCGAGTGCTTTTGTCGATTGGGTAAGGGTTTAAAAGTGTCGGTGTTTATACCGTTGAATATGACGCGGGTGTTGTGCTCGGGGCGACCAAAGCAGCTGGCAATATCGCGCCGAGATGCCTCAGACACAGTAACCACGTGCGTTAAGCGCTGGGTTACCCGCTTTTGCATCGTGACAAATGAATACCAGCGCCGAGCACCCCAGCGGTGCAGCCAGTTTTTGGCGTTGGCAACGGCGCAATCGCGATCGCGGCTAATGGGGTGATGTACAGTCGCGAGTGTTGGCATATTGAGTGTTAATAATGCCGAGCACAGGCTTTGGTTGTCGTGAACCACATCAAAGGCGCCCGGATGCTCTTTTAAGTAACGTTTGAGGCGTCTGCCGAAACAATAGGGCTCGGCAAACCCGCCGGTTAGCATGCTCCACCACTCATAGACGTCGGCAAACGAGCGCAAGTGCTTTAAGCGCAGGGCGGTAACGTGATTGGGCACTTCGTAAAGGTCGAGACTGGGTAGTTTAATTAACGGGATGTCGGCTGGCAGCTGGGGGTAGGGCGGGCCGGAGATCACGCTAACGTCGTGCCCAAGCCCCTGCAAGGCGGTGGCAAGGTGCGTGATATAAATGCCTTGGCCGCCAACATGGGGGTGGCTGCGATACCCAACGAGCGCAATATGCAGCGCTCGCTTAGGTGCGGTATTGGCGCGGTGCGACGCCGGATTAAGTGCAGGTCCTGTGGTTGGCAATGATATCGTCCGTTAGCGCAAAGCTGGCCATTATAGCCACGCAGGCGGTTTCGCCAACCGTTGTTACGGGATTTTGATTTTGGTGGTGGCGTCATTTAATCCCTTAGCCCTCAGCAAACTGCCGTTTTTTTGTGACGAGGCGCCACTAAGGCTTAGATTTGCTGTAAAAACTGTGCTGGCTCAAAGGTGAGTTCAAGTTTTTTTACCAGCGTGCCGTCGGGCTTTAAGATAACCAAAGTTGGATAACCATAGGCTTGGTAGGTCTTGCGAAAATAGTCGGCCTCGTCAGATTCCGAATCAATGCGTGCGTAGACGTAGCCTTGTTCAATTGCTTGCTTGACCTTTGCATTGGCCAATACTTGTTTGTCGAGCTTAACGCAGTAACCGCACCAATAGGCCGAAAAGTCTGCCAGAATCGGTTTGCCTTGATCTTGTGCTTTTGTCATGGCTTGCGCCAAGGTCAGTGGCTCTAGGCCCGTCTTGGCGAACGCTCGTTTGCCATTAAAGCTTTGCAGGGAGTTAATGCCCACATAAAATACGCCGCCAAAAGCGACCATCAGCAAGATCGATAGCAGCTCTTTTTTGACTCGTGCCTTGTTGAATTTCACACACTGTACCTGTTTTTTAGCCTAGTTGTTGTCCAGGGCGTTGCTTGCTGATCGGTTAAATTGCCCAGCGCCGCCTTCGCTGCAGCATAAGACTTCGAGGCCGTGAAAATGTTCAGCGCTAACGGCCGTCGGCATTAGTTGCGCCCCTTGCACAGCTTGCGCAACAACCCGAGACACGGAGACGTCGCGGCGTTATAATCCCTCCCTTTTTGAATTTGTCTGGAGCAATTATGGCCGACCGTACGGCAAAAGTTGACCGCGATACCCTCGAAACGCAAATTAGTGTTGCCTTGAACTTAGATGGCACTGGCAAAGGCGTGTTTAATACGGGCGTGCCGTTTTTAGAACATATGATGGATCAGATTGCCCGGCACGGCATGATCGACCTCGACATCACCTGCAAGGGTGATACACACATTGACGACCACCATAGTGTTGAGGATATCGGCATTACTATCGGCCAGGCGATTGATGCCGCGGTCGGCGATAAGCGCGGTATATATCGTTATGGCCACGCTTATGTGCCACTCGACGAAGCTTTGTCGCGCGTCGTTATCGATTTTTCGGGCCGGCCAGGGCTGGTTATGAATGTGCCCTTCACCCAAAAACGCATTGGTAACTTTGATACCGAGCTGTTTTGGGAATTTTTTCAAGGCTTTGTTAATCACGCCAAGGTTACTGTGCACATTGACTGCCTGCGCGGCCATAATGCGCACCATCAAATCGAAACAGTCTTTAAGGCATTTGGCCGCGCGGTGCGCATGGCGCTAACGGTGGATGAGCGCATGGGCAACAGCATGCCGTCGACCAAAGGCACGCTTTAGGAGATGTTGTGGGGAGTTCTAGTGTGACCGAAGTAGCCATTATTGACTATGGCATGGGCAATCTTCACTCGGTAGCCAGCGCTATTAAGCATGTGGCTTCCGACGCTAAGGTGACTGTGACATCTGATAGCGACGTTATCGCAAATGCTGAC
This sequence comes from Marinagarivorans sp., assembly GCA_036554385.1. Lineage (GTDB taxonomy): Bacteria > Pseudomonadota > Gammaproteobacteria > Pseudomonadales > Cellvibrionaceae > Marinagarivorans. Next base: position 11,476 of record DATBNJ010000239.1, read on the forward strand.
CGCGTGATTTTTCCGGGCGTTGGCGCAATTCGCGATTGTGTTGCAGAAATTAAAGCGCGTGGCTTCGATACCGCGGTAAAGCGCGAAATGGCTTCCGGCAAGCCGGTACTGGCTATTTGTGTGGGTTTGCAGGCGCTTATGGCGCGCAGCGAGGAAAACAACGGCGTTGATTGCCTGAACGTATTCCCAGGCGAGGTTCGCGGGTTTTCGACGACACCGGGCTTTAATCAGCTAACCGATGAAGCGGCCGACAGTGGCGAGCGTTTAAAAGTGCCGCATATGGGCTGGAATACCGTCGCGCAAAAAATCGATCACCCGCTGTGGCAAGGTATCGCCGACGGCGGTCGCTTCTATTTTGTCCACAGCTATTACGTGCAAACGCCGCAGACGGACTTGGTCGTTGGCGAGAGCCATTACGGTGTGGATTTTGTGGCGGCGCTCGCCCGTGACAATGTATTTGCTGCCCAATTCCACCCCGAAAAAAGCCATATCAATGGCCTTCAACTACTTAAAAACTTTGTAGCTTGGGACGGCCGGCCTTAAGCCAGCCTCCGGTAGCGAGCTTACGCAGTAAAAATTCACAAGGTATTTATCTCATGTTAATGATTCCCGCCATTGATTTAAAAGACGGCAAGTGTGTGCGTTTGCGCAAGGGCGTAATGGACGATTCCACAGTGTTCTCCGACGACCCCGTCAGCATGGCGAAAAAATGGGTTGACCAAGGGGCCAGGCGCTTACACTTGGTGGACCTAAATGGCGCCTTTGCCGGTGAACCGGTGAACGGCGAAGTGGTAACCGCAATATCGAAAGCCTACCCGAACCTGCCGATACAAATCGGTGGTGGTATTCGCAGCGCACAAACCATTGAGCACTATTTAAATGCCGGTGTGAAGTACGTGATTATTGGCACTAAGGCTGTGAAAGATCCGCAATTTGTCACCGATATGTGCAAAGCGTTTGAAGGGCATATTATCGTGGGTTTGGATGCAAAAAATGGCTTGGTCGCAACGGATGGCTGGGCGGAAGTTTCGACCCTGCAAGCGACTGATTTGGCTAAGCGCTTTGAGCAAGATGGCGTTAGCAGTATTGTGTACACGGATATAGACCGCGACGGCATGATGCAGGGCGTCAATGTCGAGGCCACTGTCGCGATGGCCAAAGCGTCGAGTTTGCCGGTCATCGCCTCGGGTGGTATTACGGATATTACCGATATTCGTGCGCTTTTAGCCGCAAGCGATGAGGGCGCGGGTATTTGTGGCGCAATTACTGGTCGGGCAATTTATGAAGATACCTTGGATCTTGCTGAGGCACAGGCTTTGTGTGACCAAAAGGGGTAACGGTTATGGCTTTAGCAAAACGCATTATTCCGTGTCTGGATGTTGACAAAGGGCGCGTTGTCAAAGGCGTGCAGTTTGTTGATATCCGCGATGCGGGTGATCCGGTTGAAGTGGCCAAGAAGTACAACCAGCAAGGCGCCGACGAGATTACTTTTTTGGATATTACCGCCTCTCACGAGGCACGTGATACCACTATTCACACCGTTGAAGCGATTGCCTCTGAAGTGTTTATACCGCTGACCGTGGGTGGTGGTATTCGCACTGTTGACGATATTCGCAATATGTTAAACGCCGGTGCCGATAAGGTGAGCATTAACTCAGCGGCGGTTTTTAACCCCGATTTTGTGCAGCAGGCGGCTGATAAGTTTGGCTCTCAGTGCATTGTGGTTGCCATAGATGCCAAAAAAGTCAGTGCCGAGGGCGAGGTGCCGCGTTGGGAAATATTTACCCATGGCGGCCGCAAACCAACGGGTATTGATGCCGTCGAGTGGGGCCTGAAGATGGTAGCGCTTGGCGCCGGTGAAATTCTACTCACCAGTATGGATAACGACGGGGTAAAGCAGGGCTTTGACCTCGGGGTAACGCGCGCCATTAGCGACGCGGTATCGGTGCCCGTTATCGCCAGTGGCGGTGTTGGAAACCTGCAGCACTTGGTTGACGGCGTTGTAAAAGGCGGCGCCGATGCTGTGCTCGCGGCTAGCATTTTCCACTTTGGTGAATTTACCGTGCCGCAGGCCAAAGCCTACATGGCGGAGCACGGCATAGAAGTGCGCGTGTAAAACTGTTGTTATGGAATAAAAAACTCCGGCTTTCCCACTTTGAATGGCGTACAAAACGGGGAAGCCGGAGGGTCGAGGAGAGGGGTGTTGGTTTATTGCGGGCGGATAATTAAGCCAGCACTATCGCCGACATAGGCGGCGTTTTCAAGCCATGGAAATAGTTTGCTGCTAATGCCTTGGCAATGCGCAACAACGGTATGGCTAGTGCCAGCGTTAAGTGCATCTTGCATCAGCTGAGGAATTTGCGCCTCGGTTTTGGGATGCAATATTCTTAGCCCCATAACGTCAAAATTAAACTGCGCTAGTGCTTCGCGACTAACCAGCATAGGGCAAATCCATGTTAGCCAGCGGCCTTGGTGCTCGGCGCTTTTGTGCTGGTGGCTCAGGTGCGCCAGCATGGCAAAGGTTAGGTCTGCTTGCGGGTTATTGCCAGCGAGAATCACCTCGCTAATTTTCGACGGGCGCGCCGTTGATTGCTCGCCGTTCGTAAAAGTGCCGTCGCGCGGGGGAGTCTCTCGTTGTGCGGTACCGCGGGTGCTAGCGGTTAAATTTCTGGCAGAGCTTTGTAATGTTAGAGCTTGCATAGTTTTATCCTCGGCGAATAACGCCAACACTGATGCCTTCTATTGCAAAATTGCTGTCGCGCAGGTCGACTTCAATTACATCAAAATCTTCATTTTCTGGGAAAAGTTGCACAATGGCGCGGTTACCCTCGCGGCGGTAGCGCTTCACGGTGACTTCGTCTTCAATGCGAGCTACCACGATGTCGTTGTTTTTGGCCACTTTGCTTTCGCGCACCGCGAGTAAGTCGCCGTGGAGAATTCCGGCGTCTTTCATGCTCATTCCGCGCACTTCAAGCAAGAAGTCAGCCGAGGGATGAAAAAAGTTTTGTGGGATTGGCAAGTAATCTTCGATATGCTCTTGAGCCAATATGGGGTTGCCCGCCGCAACGCGGCCAACAAGCGGAATGCCGCGTGCCTCTTCGGGTAAACGGATGCCGCGCGAGGCACCTTCTATAATTTCGATGGCGCCCTTGCGCGCCAATGCTTTGATATGCTCTTCAGCCGCATTGGCAGACTTAAAGCCCAGTATTTTTGCGAGCTCCACGCGAGTAGGAGGGCAGCCGGTATCTTCCATGTGTGATTTGATCACATCAAAGACCTGTTGTTGCCTAGCGGTGAGTTTTATCATGCTGCCTCCAAAAAAGTTAGGTACTGGTTGCGTGTACAGTATGTGATTATAGGCAGTATTCTGTGGGGTGCAAGTAAATTTTAGCAAAACTTAGCGTTATGGCTGGCAGGGCTATCATTGTGTGAGTCGACGCGTAGATGCTATACGTGTTGATGCAACGTCTAGTTGGGTGCTAGGCAGAGCGCCATGGGTTGAACAGCGCGCAGCGTTTTGGAGTTTGTGCGCCCAATGCTGCTATAATCGCGCCTTTTTGGGCATGGGCACTTTCGATTATCATGATTTCTAAAACCAAAAACTATTGGCCTTTAATAGTCGCTGCACTGCTATTGGCGATATCGCAATTGGCGCACGCGCGCAATATTATTATCCCAAAACCTCCGCAGGTCGCGGCAAAAGCCTATGTGCTGATGGATGCTAAGACCGGCCATATATTAATTGAAGAAAACGCCGATCTACAGCTGCCGCCGGCGAGCCTCACTAAAATCATGACGACCTATATCGTTTCTGAGGAGGTGGCCCGCGGCGATTTGGGGGAGCTCGATCAAGTTTATATTACTGACGATGCATGGCGTCGCGGTGGTACCTCGAGCGGCGGCTCTACGATGTTTTTGAAGCCGCGCACCGAGGTTGACGTTATCGACTTGTTGCGCGGGGTTATTATTCAGTCAGGCAACGACGCCTCGATTGCGCTCGCTCAGCACATTGCCGGCAGCGAAGAGGCCTTCGCCGACGTGATGAATCAGACAGCGGCTTTATTGGGCATGCAAAACACCCACTTTGTGAATTCAACGGGCTGGCCCGCCGAGGGGCACTTGACGACAGCGCGCGACATGGCGCTGCTGGCGCAGGCGACGATTTACGATCACCCAGATCACTATGATATTTATGCCGAGCAAAGTTTTACCTACAACGGTATCAAACAAGATAACCGCAATAGCCTGTTATTTCGCGATAGCAGTGTCGATGGCCTTAAGACTGGGCATACCGAGGCTGCGGGTTACTGTTTGGTCGCTACTGCAGAAAAAGAAGGCATGCGTCTGATTTCGGTGGTGCTCGGCACGCGTTCGCAAGAGTCGCGAGCGGTGGAGTCGCAAAAGCTGTTGTCCTACGGGTTTCGGTACTATTCCACCCATACGGCTATCAAGGGGCAGCAGCCATTACAGACCGAGCGCATTTGGCAGGGGCTGAATAAGAAAGTCTCCTTGGGTGTTCTTGACGATGTGACATTAACCGTGCCACGTGGTGCGGGTGACCAGCTCGAAGTAGTTACCACGGTGGGCGATACCATCAAGGCGCCGGTTGACGTGGGTCAGCCGTTGGGAACTATTACCATTAAGTACGATGGCAAAAACCTGTACCAAGGCGATTTAGTGGCCCTGTATGCGGTTGAGCAGTCGGGATTTTTTGCTCGCTTGTGGGATAGTTTTATGTTGTTTATCGAAGGTTTGTTCTCATGAGTGCCGATGTGTCCGGGCGGCCGGTGATCGAGTTCCCGTGTCCCGACTACCCCGTAAAAGTACTGGGCGATTCGATCGACGACTTTTCGACCGAGGTATTGTCAGTGGTAAAGGTCCATGCGGAGCTGTCATCAGATGTGGCGCCACTGAAACCCAGCCGCAATGGCCGATTTGTCTCTCTAACCGTAAACATTATTGCTACGGGCGAGCCGCAGCTTAAAAGCTTGCATCAAGCATTGATGAAGCTAAGTTTCGTTAAGATGGTAATGTAATTAATGACTACAACGCCAGCGAATGCCATTTTTACCCCTATTGTCGTTAAAGACCTAGGGGTTGTCCCCTATGTTGATGTTTGGGAGGCCATGCAGGATTTCACCGATGCGCGCGCCGAGGAAGACCCCAACCATCCCATTCGCGATGAGCTGTGGATCGTCGAGCACGAGCCCACTTATACTCAAGGGCAGGCCGGTAAAGCCGAGCATATTCTCGGCGATACACCGTTTCCCGTTGTGCAGACGGACAGGGGCGGGCAGGTGACCTTTCACGGCCCCGGGCAATTGGTGTTTTACCCCTTAATTAATTTGCGCCGAAAGCACATGGGCGTACGCGATTTAGTGACTCATATCGAAAACAGTGTGATTGCGTGTATGGCCAGTTATGGTGTGCAGGCCGAAGCAAAAGCCAATGCCCCTGGGGTCTACGTCGACAACAAAAAAATCGCATCGCTTGGTTTGCGTGTGCGCAGAGGTTGCAGCTTCCACGGCGTTGGTATCAATATTGACATGGACTTATCGGCATTTAGCGCGATTAATCCGTGCGGCTACCCAGAGCTCGAAATGACGCAATTGCTCGATCATATCGATGCGTCCGAGCGGGAAGGTATTCTAATCAGCGCTAAAAGGCGCTACGTAGAGTGCCTGTTAACTGAATTGAAGTGTGTGCTGGCGAACGAGCATGGTTAGCCAGCATCGCATTGCGCCAACTGGTGCAATTTTGAGGTATCTATGAGCGAATATTTCGACCCCGTTAAACGAACCCGCCGCATTGCGCAGGGCGAAAAGCTGCGCGATGCCGATAAAGTCGAGCGCATCCCGGTAAAAGTGATTGCCTCGGATGCGCCTTTGCGAAAACCCGACTGGATTCGCGTACGCATTCCGGCCTCGCAAGAGGTGCAACGCATTAAGTCGCTGCTGCGAAAAAGTAAGTTGTCGACGGTGTGCGAGGAGGCCAACTGCCCAAACCTTAGCGAATGTTTTAGTGGCGGCACCGCGACCTTTATGATTATGGGGGACATTTGTACGCGACGTTGCCCGTTTTGCGATGTCGGCCACGGCAAGCCCAACCCGCTTGACGATAAAGAACCGAGCAATCTCGCCGGTGCCATCGCGGATATGGGCCTTAAGTACGTGGTTATTACCTCGGTTGATCGCGACGATTTGCGCGATGGTGGCGCGGCGCACTTTGCGGACTGCATTCGCGAGGCGCGTTTATTATCGCCAAACTTGCAAGTAGAGATTCTCACCCCAGACTTTCGTGGCCGCATGGACATTGCGCTTGATATTTTGGCCCAAGAGCCGCCCGATGTGTTTAACCACAACTTGGAAACCGTGCCTCGTTTATATCGCGAGGCGCGCCCTGGTGCCAATTACAAATGGTCTTTAAGTTTACTTAAAAAGTACAAGGCGTTAAAACCTGAGGTGCTGACGAAATCGGGCTTGATGGTTGGGCTTGGTGAGACCAAACAAGAAATTTTCGATGTCCTGAAAACCATGCGCGAGTATGATATCGACATGTTGACGATTGGTCAGTACCTAGCGCCATCGAGGGATCACTTGCCGGTGCAGCGCTACGTCGAGCCCGCCGAGTTTGACGATTATGCCGCTTATGCCAAAGAGCTTGGTTTTAAGCATGCCGCTTGTGGCCCGCTGGTGCGATCGTCTTACCACGCCGATAAGCAAGCTCACGGAGAAGAGGTCAAGTAATTTGCCCGGTTCAGATTGGGATGGGGTGTGCTTTGATTTGCGCGACCAGCCATCGCTGATCGATACTTTACTGCTTTGGCTGCACGCAGAGTGGCTTAAGCAGCGTAAAAGCCGCATTGAAAACCCTGCGCACGCTTACGCCAAACGCAAGATGCAGCTGCAAGAGCACCTAAAAGGCGATGCAATCCCAATGACCTTGGTCGCTAAAGAGTGCGCAAGTCTAAATGCGCCGCCGCTCGGGTGTGTTAGCCTCACTCGCTTGGCGAGTCGCAACTCGCGCTTTGCGCAGGGGCTGTGGCTGAGTAATTTGTTTGTGACGCCCACCGCGCGGGGTCGTGGCATTGGCGAGACGCTGCTTAAACAGGCCGAGCTTGCCGCTTGGCGCCTAGGCGAAAAAGAGCTATACCTCTATACCGACAGCTCACGTGGTTACTACACCGCGCGAGGCTGGCAAGAGTGTTTGCTCGGTGGTGCCGGCGAATTTGTCGGTAGCGCGGAAAAGCGGCAAGCGCGAATCGCGGTGTTTAAAAAGCCGGTGCAGCTGTCAACATTTTAAGCCAAGCTCGAAAACCGCTGGCTTGCGTTGTGCACATGCGGGTGGCTCGACACAAAAGCTACCCGTCGGCGGACATTTGCAGCGGCTACTAATTGAGACGAATGCCCAAATCTGGTAATCTGCCGCCCCATCCACACGGGCGTCTTCTGGGGTGTTTGTCGTAGCGGTTGGTGGCTTAGGGGTGTCGTTGTTGTCGATATCACCGGCGTTAACTCGTTCGAAGCGCAAATACTTTTCAACGATGGTATTGATCCTCTCAATTCTCGTGCCCGTTAATTTCACGCTTAGAATGCCTCTAAGCGTTTGACTATCACAAGGCGTCAAATGACACGATTTGTTTTTGTTACTGGTGGCGTGGTTTCGTCATTGGGTAAAGGTATTGCGTCTGCATCTTTGGCTGCAGTGCTCGAAGCGCGCGGTCTTAAGGTGACCATCCTAAAACTAGACCCTTACATTAACGTAGACCCAGGGACTATGAGCCCGTTTCAGCACGGTGAGGTTTTTGTGACTGAAGACGGCGCTGAAACTGACCTCGACCTCGGGCACTACGAGCGCTTTATCCGCTCTAAAATGACGCGGAAAAACAACTTCACCACCGGCCGTGTATACGAAACCGTATTGCGCAAAGAGCGTCGCGGCGACTACTTAGGTGGCACGGTGCAAGTGATCCCCCACATTACCGATGAAATTAAACGCCGCATACTCGAGGGCGGTAACGGCTACGATGTTGCTATGGTCGAGATTGGCGGCACCGTGGGTGATATCGAATCGCAACCGTTTTTAGAAGCGGTGCGCCAGTTGGTGGTCGAGCTCGGTAGCGAGCGCAGTGCGCTAATGCACTTGACCTTAGTGCCCTACATTGCAACCGCTGGCGAAACAAAAACAAAACCCACGCAGCACTCGGTGAAAGAGTTGCGCTCGATTGGTTTGCAGCCCGACGTTTTATTGTGCCGCTCGGAAACCCTTATCGACGACGATTCATTGCGTAAGATTGCCTTGTTTACCAACGTGGCGGCCAAAGCCGTTGTCCCCTTACCTGATGTCAATACGATTTACTCGATTCCGCATCACCTGCAAAATTATCACTTGGATCAAATTCTGCTGGATAAATTTAAGCTCACCGCAGAGCCTGCAGATTTATCGGAGTGGGACTGGGTGGCCGACCGAAAACTGAACCCAGAAAAAGAAATTACCATTGCCATGGTCGGTAAATACATGGAGCTGCTCGATGCTTATAAGTCGCTCAATGAATCGCTGAGCCACGCGGGTATTCACACCAAGACCAAGGTTAATCTGCGTCACATTAACGCTGAAGATGTTGAAGAAAAGGGCATTAGCTTGCTCGATGGCGTCGATGCGATATTAGTGCCCGGTGGCTTTGGTGAGCGCGGGCTCGATGGCAAGCTGATGGCGGTTCGGCACGCGCGCGAAAATAATATCCCTTACTTGGGTATTTGCCTGGGTATGCAGTCGGCGGTCATTGAGTTTGCTCGCAACGTAGTCGGCTGGGCCGACGCTAACAGCACCGAGTTTGACACTAAAACCGGCCACCCCGTGATCGGCTTGATTACCGAGTGGATTACCTCGGACGGTGATGTTGAAAAACGCGATGAGGCAAGCGACCTTGGCGGCACCATGCGCTTAGGCGCGCAAGAGTGCCGCCTCGAAAAAGGCAGCAAAGTGCACGATATTTATGGCCAAGACGTGATTATTGAACGCCATCGCCATCGCTACGAAGTGAATAACCACTTTATCGACCATTTGCGCAAGGCGGGCCTGCGTATTGGTGGCTGGTCGGCCGATGATGCGCTTGTCGAAGTTGTGGAAATCCCCGAGCACCCTTGGTTTGTCGCCTGTCAGTTCCACCCAGAATTTACCTCAACACCGCGCGACGGTCATCCGTTGTTTATTAGCTATGTGAATGCGGCGATTGCCTATAACGGAGCCAAGTCATGAGCGGCGGCAATAGCAAGATAATCCACGTTCAGGATATACCGGTCGCCAACGATTTGCCGTTTGTTTTATTCGGCGGCATGAATGTTTTAGAGTCGCGCGATCTCGCTATGAAAACGGCCGAGGCTTATGTCGCGGTTACCCAAAAGCTGGGTATCCCTTACGTGTTTAAAGCGTCGTTCGATAAGGCCAATCGCTCCTCGGTGCATTCCTATCGCGGCCCCGGCTTGGACGAAGGCCTTAAGATTTTTCAAGAAATTAAGCAGACGTTTGGCGTGCCAGTGATTACCGATGTTCATTTGCCCGAGCAAGCAGCCCCCGTCGCGCAAGTATGCGACGTGATTCAGCTACCGGCTTTTTTGGCACGTCAAACCGATTTGGTTGCGGCGATGGCCAAAACCGATGCGGTAATCAACGTCAAAAAGCCGCAGTTTTTAAGCGCCGGTCAAATGACCAATATCGTTGAAAAGTTTGCCGAATGCGGTAACGAAAAAGTGATTTTATGCGAGCGCGGCAGCTGTATGGGCTATGACAACTTGGTGGTCGATATGCTGGGCTTTAGAACCATGAAAGAAAGCTGTCAGCAAGCGCCGATTATTTTTGATGTTACTCACTCACTGCAGTGTCGCGACCCATTTGGTGCGGCTTCGGGTGGGCGTCGCAGCCAAACGGCGGAGCTGGCCAGAGCGGGTATGGCCGTTGGCTTGGCAGGGTTGTTTTTAGAGTCGCACCCAGAGCCTGATAAAGCCAAGTGCGATGGCCCCAGCGCTTTACCGCTCGATAAGTTAGAGCCATTTTTGGCTCAGATTAAAGCGCTAGACGACTTGGTTAAGTCATTGAGTGCATTAGATATTCAGTAATTTTTATTTAATGGCTAATGTATAAGCCGTTAATTTATTCCCACAGTGTAATTTGTTTTACCTACAACTAACGGAGACGTACTCTAATGAGTAAGATTGTCGACATCAAAGGTTTTGAAGTTTTAGATTCGCGCGGTAACCCAACAGTCATGGCTGAAGTTATTTTGGACTCTGGCGCGGTAGGCTCTGCCTGCGCGCCGTCGGGTGCATCAACAGGTTCACGCGAAGCTTTAGAGTTGCGCGATGGTGATAAAAGCCGTTATTTAGGTAAGGGGGTTCTTAAAGCCGTTGCCAACATTAATGACACCATTAAACCGTTACTTGTGGGCAAAGATGCGACTGCGCAGCGCGAGCTCGACCAAATTATGTTGGATGCCGACGGCACTGAAAACAAAGCCAAGTTGGGTGCAAATGCGATTTTGGCGGTTTCTCTTGCGGCGGCAAAAGCGGCATCTATCGCTAAAAATGTGCCATTGTACGCACACATCGCCGACTTAAATGGCACTCCTGGCCAGTACACTATGCCTGTGCCAATGATGAATATCGTCAATGGTGGTGAGCACGCTGATAATAATGTCGATATTCAAGAGTTTATGGTTCAACCCGTTGCCGCGCCAACCTTCGCTGAAGCACTGCGCGTTGGTGCCGAAATCTTTCACGCTCTGAAAAAAGTACTATCGGGTCGTGGTTTGAATACC
>DATBNJ010000241.1:0-6163 GCA_036554385.1 Marinagarivorans sp.
CCCCGCCACTTCACTGGCTTTATTGCTCAGCTACCTGCCGCGTATTTTCGCCGGTGAAACCGTGTACTTTCACCAACCGTGGTTAACGCTGCTAGGTATGGACCTTAGCCTGCGGCTGGACGGCTTGAGCTTTATGTTCGCTTTGCTGATTACCGGCATTGGCTTATTGGTGGTGCTTTACGCCCGCTATTATTTATCGAAAAACGACTCGCTGGGCCGTTTATACGCCTTACTGCAAGTATTTATGATGGCGATGCTCGGCATCGTAATGTCCGATAATATTTTGCTAATGGTGGTGTTTTGGGAACTTACCAGCCTTAGCTCGTTTTTGCTGATTAGCTACTGGTCGGGCAAAACCGAGGCCCGCAAAGGCGCGCGCATGGCGCTGACCGTAACCGGCGCAGGCGGTTTAGCGTTGCTGGCTGGCGCACTGGTGATCGGCAATATCGTGGGCAGTTATAACTTCGGTGATATTCTCGCCGCCGGCGACCTGATTCGTGCACACGACCTCTACCCCCTCGCCCTTGCTTTGATATTGCTGGGCGCTTTTACCAAGTCGGCTCAGTTTCCCTTTCACTTTTGGCTGCCCCACGCGATGTCGGCCCCCACGCCAGTCTCGGCGTATTTGCACTCGGCCACGATGGTTAAGGCCGGCGTGTTTTTATTGGCGCGCATGTACCCAGCGCTCGCCGGTACCGACTTGTGGTTTTACAGCGTTAGCAGCGTCGGTTTGGCAACCTTGGTATATGCCGCTTATACCGCGATGTTTAAACACGACTTAAAGGGGCTGCTGGCATTTTCGACCATTAGCCACCTCGGGTTAATTACCCTATTGTTTGGTTTAAATTCCCCGCTCGCGGCGGTTGCCGCTATTTTCCACATTATTAATCACGCCACCTTTAAAGCCTCGTTGTTTATGGCGGCCGGCGCCATCGACCACGAAACCGGCACCCGCGATATGCTGCGCATTAACGGCATGTGGAAGTACATGCCCATCACCGCCACGGTGGCCATGGTCGCCGCCGCCGCGATGGCGGGCGTGCCGCTGCTAAACGGCTTTTTAAGCAAAGAGATGTTTTTTGCCGAAACCCTGGGGTTAGAGGCGGCGCCGCAAATCACATGGCTGGTGCCCATACTGGCAACACTGGCCGGCGTCTTTGCCGTGGCCTATTCGTACCGTTTTATTCACGATGTATTTTTTAATGGCGAACCCGTAGATTTGCCCAAATTCCCCCCGCACGAACCACCGCTGTATATGATTGTGCCCATGGCGATTCTGGTTATTTTGTGTGTGCTGGTGGGGATTTGGCCCAACGTCACGGTCGCGCCCTTTTTGCACGCCGCAAGCTTAGCGGTACTCGGTAGCAGCCTACCGGAATACAAAATTGCCCTTTGGCACGGTATCAATTTGCCACTATTGATGAGCTTTATCGCGCTCGCCGGCGGCCTGTTGCTGTATTACCAACGCAAAGGCTTGTTTGCCTTTTACGAACGGCGCTTTCGCAGCGATGAAAAAATCGTGTTTGAAGCCCGCGTGCAACGCAGCGTGCGCATCTCGCAATCTATTACCAAACGCTTGGAAAACGGCTCGCTGCAGCGCTATTTCGGGCTGTTTGTTGCGGCCGCGGTAATTGGCGTTGGCGTCGAGTTATGGCCACTGGCAAGTTTTACCGGCCCTTTGGCGGCGAGTTCAGTCGACTTTATTAGCGTATTGGCAGCGCTGGTGTTAATAGTCAGTGCCATCGGCACGGTGCTACTGCACCACAATCGCTTTGCCGCACTGCTGCTGTTAAGCGTGGTTGGCTTAGTGGTGGCGCTGATTTTTGTGCGTTTTTCGGCGCCAGATTTAGCCCTTACCCAGCTATCGGTCGAGATCGTCACAATTGTTTTACTGATGCTGGCGCTGTACTTTTTGCCGCAAATCACGCCCAACGAATCCAATCCCTTGCGCGTGGGGCGCGACGTGGTACTTGCCGGCGCCGCTGGCTCGGGTATTGGCTTAATGGCGTGGGCGGTGCTAACTCGACCCTATGACACCATCGCCGATTATTACCTCGCCAATAGTGTGAGCGGCGGAGGCGGCACCAATGTGGTCAACGTAATTTTGGTGGATTTTCGCGGCTTTGATACCCTCGGTGAAATCACCGTGTTGCTGATTGCAGCGGTTGCCATCTACGCGATGATTTACAAGCTGCAATTGCCGCTGGCCAACGCCGATGGCACCGGCCGCGTTTGGTCGACCGACCCCTACCCACCGATTTTAATGGTGCTTGCGCGCATTTTGTTCCCACTGGCGCTGATGGTGTCGTTTTATGTTTTCCTGCGGGGCCACAATTTACCGGGCGGCGGGTTTATCGCCGGTTTGATCACCAGTGTCGCGCTGATATTGCAGTACGTGGCCAGTGGCAATGGCTGGGTTCAGCAGCGGCTTAATTGGAACTACCGCAGCGTGGCAGCCGGTGGTGTCTTGTTGGCCACCGTCACTGGGCTTGCAAGCTGGCTATTCGGCTACCCCTTGCTGACCAGCACCTTCACCTATTTGAATTGGCCGGTGGTAGGTAAATTTGAGATTGCTTCGGCGATGGCCTTCGACACGGGTGTTTACATTACCGTAGTCGGTGCAACCTTGGTGATTTTGTCGAACCTCGGCAAACTGGCCCAAACCACCTACGCAGACGCCCTACCTGTGACATCGCCAGCTAAACCGGAGGAGGCCACCTAATGGAAGCGCTTATCGCTATTGTTATCGCCGTTATGAGTAGCTGCGGCATTTACTTGATGCTGCGGGGGCGTACCTTTCCTGTGATCGTAGGTCTGACGCTGTTTTCCTACGCAGTCAACGTGTTTATCTTTGTGATGGGGCGTTTACACACTGACGCCCCCGCCGTCATCGCCGAGGGCGCAAGTTACGCCGACCCATTACCACAGGCGTTGGTGCTTACCGCCATTGTGATCAGCTTTGCAATGACGGCATTTTTGCTGGTGTTGGCATTGCGCGCACGTGCCGAGCTCGGCAACGACCATGTCGACGGCCACGATGCAGAGGATGTTAAATCGCCATGAGTCACCTAATTATTCTTCCCGTATTGCTGCCGCTACTCACCGGCGTTTTGCTACTGCTATTACCGCGCAAACGGCGTTTGTTAATCCACACTGTTAGTTTAGCCAGCGCCGCCTTGTTGATGGTTTTTACCGTGCAATTGCTGTTGCGCGCCAACGGTATTGGCTATGAGGTTTACGCGCTGGGCAACTGGGCGCCGCCGTTTGGCATTGTATTGGTGCTCGATAAGCTCAGTGCGCTGATGCTGGCGTTAACCAGCACCCTCGCCTTTTTTAGCTTGCTGTACACCGCCGCCGAAACGGGGCAGCGCAGCGGTCAAACACTGCATGCCCTATCGCACTTTTTGTTGTTGGGGGTAAACGGCGCCTTTTTAACCGGCGATATCTTCAACCTGTTTGTGTTTTTTGAAATTTTATTGCTGTCGTCCTATTCACTACTGCTACAAGGGGGAGGCCCCGCGCGGGCAAAAGCCGGCTTGCACTATGTGGTTTTAAACCTAGCCGGCTCGGGCATGTTTTTAATTGCCGTGGCGATTCTCTACGGCCTTACCGGGACGCTCAATTTAGCGGATATGGCGCAGCGGGTAACGCAAGTTAGCGCCGCCGACGCCCCCTTGGTTGCCGCGGCCGCGGTGCTGCTATTGTTGGTGTTCGGCTTAAAAGGTGCGGTAATGCCGCTGTACTTTTGGCTACCACGGGCTTACGCCTCGGCGACAGCACCGGTAGCAGCGCTATTTGCAATTATGACTAAAGTAGGGGTTTACGCCATTATTCGCGTGTACTCACTGGTGTTTGGCGACGAGGCCGGCGAGCTAGCCGGTGTGGCACTGCCATGGCTTTGGCCACTGGCGCTGCTGACCATCGTGTTTAGTGTTATTGGTGTGCTAGCGGCGCGCGAGCTGCGCATTCAAATTGCCTACTTGGTGATTGTTTCGGTAGGTACCTTGTTGGCTGGCGTCGCCTTAAATAGCGAGGCAGCGCTTAGCGCAACGCTTTATTACTTGCTGCATTCCACGTGGATCTGCGCCGCGCTGTTTTTATTGGCCGATCAAATTGTGCGCCAACGGGGCAGTAGCGAAGATCGCATCGCCAGCGGCCCGGCACTGCGGCAAGGCATCTTGCTAGGCAGTTTATTTTTGGTTGCGGCAGTCAGTATTGTGGGCTTGCCGCCACTTAGCGGCTTTATCGGCAAAATATTACTGCTGCAAGCCGCTACCGGCACCCAAGCGGTTTGGCTTTGGAGCATTATTTTAGTGGCTAGCCTTGCCGTGCTAACGGCGCTAAGCCGCAGCGGCAGCACAATATTCTGGCGCACCACCTCAGAAACCCTCGATAACGCCCCAGCGGCGGGGCGCTTTTGCTTAACGGCCATTTTTGGCTTGCTGGCGCTGGGCGTTGCACTGGTGATATTCGGCGATACTGTTCTGGAATATACCGGCGCATTGGCGCAACAAATTATGCAGCCCCAAGGCTATATTGATGCGGTGCTTGGCCACACTGTAAAGGAGCTTCCCCATGAGTAATCCCCGTCCTAGCCATTTGGCGCAACCCTTGCGCAGCAAGCGCTTGTGGCTGCCGCACAAAGCCTTAAGCATTTACATGTGGTTGCTGTGGTTATTGCTGGTCAATGAGATCAGCGCCGGCCATGTTTTATTGGGCGGCTTCTTGGCGTGGTTAATCCCCTACCTTACGCAAAGTTTCTGGCCAGAAGAGATGGTATTGCGCAAACCCGGTGTTGCTGGGCGTTTTATACTGCTGGTGCTGTGGGATATTGTGGTCGCCAACGCCATTCTGGCGGTGCGTATTCTCGGGCCAACACGCAAACTGCAGCCGGCGTTTATCGAGGTACCGCTAGACATCAAGCAGGACTTTGCCATTACGCTATTAGCCAGCACCATTTCGCTAACGCCCGGCACGGTATCGGCTGACTTAAGCGAAGACCGCAGTGCGTTACTGGTCCACGTACTGCATGTTGACGATGCTGATACGACCGTAAGCGCCATGAAAGCGCGCTACGAAGCCCCGTTAAAGGAGATTTTCGAATGCTAACCACTGCCGTTGTTATCGCCATGGGCATGGTGGGCATCGCGATTGCCCTTAATTTGCTGCGGCTTGTTATCGGGCCTTCACTACCCGACCGCATTTTAGCGCTCGACACCATGTACGTTAACGCCATTGCGCTATTAATTTTATTTGGTATTTATCAAGGCGCCGATGTGTACTTTGAAGCAGCCTTGCTTATTGCCGTAATGGGTTTTGTTGGCACCGTTGCGCTATCGAAGTACCTGCTGCGCGGCGATATTATTGAATAGCACCATACCTCTAAGGTCATAAAACTATGCTAATAGAAATTATTGTTTCGGTTGCCGTTTTAATCGGTGCCAGCTTTGCGTTAATCGGTTCGATTGGTTTAGTGCGCCTACCGGATTTTTATTTGCGTTTGCACGGCCCGGCCAAGGCCACAACCTTGGGCGTAGGCGGCGTTCTTATCGGCTCCATGATTTATTTTAGCGCCAGCGAACAAAGCGTAAGTTTGCACGAGCTATTAGTGGCGATGTTTTTGTTTATCACCGCACCGGTCAGCGCCCACATCGTGGCCAAAGCCGCGCTACATATCAGGCTACCCTGCATCGAGCGCACTAAAGGCAAGCCTTGGCAAAGCGGCGAATCTTAAAGCGTTGAATTCCAGGGTCGAATAGCGGCATTAAAAGGGCGCGAGTTGGTGTTTATCCCACACCCCGAGCACCACCTCTGCGGACCGGCGTAAATACTCCTTGTAGCCTGCAATCGGCCATCCAGGCCTCATAGCTTCCGCCGAGATGGCGCTCGAGGTGTTTGGGGTGTCCTATGTCATTCGCGATAGTTTGACAGCTGTTGAAGCAAAAATAGTTAATAGGTGATTTAATTGAAGATTTAAATATGCAGTGGAATCGTAAAGTGACTGTTCTGTCAAAATAGCTCAAATTTCTAGGCTCCTACAGTGACTGTCCCGTTAAATCCGAAAACGCTACCGCGGGCGCTTCAAAGGACGTATTGAGTACGGGTGCTACTATGCGACAGCACCGGGTCCTAAGCTCATACGGTTGTTCAAGGCCAGCGATTT
>DATBNJ010000258.1:0-21421 GCA_036554385.1 Marinagarivorans sp.
TTTCATGGGCTGCACAAAATGTACTTCCTGATAACGTCTTTGATGCAGGTGATAGCCAATATTCATCCGCTGCCGTCGCCGCAAGAGCAGAGCTTGAAAGTAAATGGGGTATTACCGATGGTGGCCTCTGGGAGCCGCTCAGTATCAATACTGCTGATCCTGTCGACGGCGGTGTAGAAACTACATTTTCCGTGACCCCAACGGCGGATAGCCCCACAATTACTAATTACAATTGGAGTGGGTCAAGCTGCCCGGATGGCGCGAATGGTGAGGTTTTTATACTTGAAGGCGTTACTAACGATACCACAGGCTCTGTTACCATCACTCCGCCCAACTTCGGCAACGAGCCGTTTGAGTGTGAAATCGTAATCGAGCTGACTTTGGACGGCGTTGTTGATCCAGTGATATTTAATCACACGTTGGTTGTAACTCCCGTTGAGTCACTTGCCTTCATTGACGGCGAAGGTACGGCACTTGCTATCGGCTATACCTATAACTTTGTTGAGGGTTCGGCAGATTACCAACTGAGCCTACAAGGCGGTAACAGCGGTGCGCAATTTACCGTTGACCCGAGCGGGAGTAATGTCGTCAGCGTAGATAATACCGGGGCGGTATCAATACTTGGGTCGGGGCTAGCCGAAATTACTGCGCTGCGCGATGGTGCATCTGCAGCGGTCAATATTAGCGTGGCACCATTTGATCCGAATCAGCAGGTTTATGGTGTTGGCCCCAACTTCTTCGATGAGCCGGCAGCAGGCGATGCTTATTTGCCGTCCCCAACAGCCGATGATGTATTTGATGTTCATCATGTAAATGACGTGGTGATAGTGGTGCGTAGCTCTGCTGTAGAGTTCTTAACATATAGTAGAACCCTCGGGTGGACTCAAATTGATGAGGTTGCGGCGGCTGGGCCTGAGGCGCCTAGTGTGACTGTCGATAAAAATACCGGTTTAGCATTTGTTAGATCTTCAACACTTGATGAAGTGTTTGTTTACCGATTGAATGAAGGGGCTGTCGCGGAAGTTAATACGATCTCCGTCACAGAGACTGATACTTACATGCAGGCATTCGGCGGTTGGCTCGTCATGTATGAGTCAACAGATAGCCGATTTAAAGTGTGCTACGAGCCTGAGGCTGATTCGACCTGTATTGTGACAGAGGACAGTCGCATCAGTGGTGATGTTTATGGCTTTAGAGCTGACGATATCTATTTTTATGTGCTGACAGGGCCGTCTGGCTTGACAACGAAAGTTTATGAAAAGGATACGCCATTCTTTATCTCTATCGGATACGCCTTAGTGTGTTGTTACTCCTCTTCAACGCGCTTTCGGGAGCCTACGGGGTTCTATGATGGATGGGTTGTAGAGTGGTTGCCTGGAGGGAACAGTGTAAAACCCGTAGATGATGGCAGTGTGTTCGGCTATGAAAATATTTTCGGAAATCCTATTTACTACGATGTGAAAGAGGTGGGCAACGCGGATAAAATTATTGCCCGCGGGGTTGGCGCGGTTACATCTGCTGATATCGGCGTCCCGGAGCGTCCGCGTCAAACAAGTGTCGTGGATGTTGTGGATGTTACCGGAGAACCTAATCGCAAGGCGGCAGGTTCTGAACAATTTGCATTTTCGGTATCTCAGAATCAAGTCTTTGCTTACCAATTGTTGCCAGAGCTGAAAGTTGAGCGAGCCAGCGGTGTGAAAGCGCTCGGTGAAACGCGCACTTACAATATCTCTTGGGCTATCGAGGGAGTGAATGATATTACTTGCCTTGAGTTAGCCGGTGATGCCTGTTCAGTTACGTTTGAAATTGAGACGAAAACGGCTACCGTAACTTGGACATTGCCGGCAACGCAGTCGACCGAAAACACCAGTGATCAGTACGAGTTGAGGTTGCTTTTTGAGGGAGCTGGTTTTTGGGTGTCAGACGAAATACGCGAGCAGCTTTAATCGGTGCTCGCATAATTTTGGTGTGGCTGAGCCTTATAGATCAAGATGTTTGAGCACGAGATTGTGGCTAGCACAAATGTCGTTTAGCAACTCAAATGTCGCGAGTTATTAGAGGGTTCGACGCCCGCTGGCGCAAAAGCGTGGAAGTGCCTGCGGGTGAATCCGATTGGTTGGGGATAAAACGTATTGCTTAGCCAATCTCCCACACCACAATCAGCCAAAATCCTTGTTGCCCATAACCCGTAGGCCTTTTAAACTAGGTGATTAAGCTAGCCCGCAAATGTGCAGTCTCAGTGGTTTAATAGGAAGCAACTTGAAATCAACGGCGCTCTATCGAGCGGGGGAGTTGTCTTCTCTTTTTAAAATTTAGGGTGTGATTAGCGTATTAAAAATTGCACATCTGATGGTGTTTGCTTCAGTTCATTCGGCCGCTATCGAATATTATCTTCAAGTTTGTCAAGGCCAATCAATGCCCAACGAAATCAACTACCAAAACAACCCCCTGCACGGCCTTGGCCTCAAAGAATTACTCGAGCAGTTAGTCAATCACTATGGTTTCGCTATCTTGTACGCCTACCTCAATATCAACTGTTTTAAAACCAACCCCAGTATTGAATCCAGCATCAAGTTTTTAAAAAAAACAGACTGGGCGCGGGAGAAAGTTGAGGGGTTTTATTTGTATCAGTTTAAAAGCCTGCCTCGCGCGTCTGCTGAGCAGTTTGAGCTGCCGCCGCGAGATCGGGTAATCCCTGATGGTCAGACACCGGGTGAGCCGGCGGAGTTGAGTTTGGAGGATGCCGAGCAGTTGCGTGAAAAGCGAGCTAAAAAGGCGGCGGATTGGAGTAGGGGTGGTAAGGCGCGTGCAGGTTCAAGTGCTAGCGCCAAATCTCGTGCTCGGCCCAGAGCGGGCTCGCCAAGCTCAACTGCTGGGCGAGCCTCTCAAGACCCTTGGGCTAAATGGCGCGAGAATAATGAGTAACATAGCCCCCCTCGCTGGGCGGGCGGAAAAACCCGCTGCATCTTAAGCATGCTTCACGATAGATCTATTTTATTGGGTAGTTGATTTTTTTAGATACCGCAGTTAACGGCGACATTAATGCACAGTTTTTTTACTTCCTTCTTGTGTGTCATTAAAACGCCATGTTTGCGTTGCAAAATAAGGCAGAAGCCGCAGCGGCTTAAAGCCCTAGCAGTCTACCTGCAGCAGCTGTCACAATCATAATGCTGCCGGCCAGCATTGCGGGCTTAGCCATTAGCGATAGTTGTTCTAGGCGAGCCCGTGTCGCTCGTTGCTCGGGTGATTCTCGGTGTTTAGGGGTGGTCTGTTCTGCGTAACGCAGTTTGGGCATGCAAAGGATGATTGTGGCTGTAAGAATTAACATTAAGCCTAAGGGAAGTAACAACATGGCGGTTCTCCGTCTAGCTGTGGCTGTTAATATTGACCGCGAATGCGGTAAGTCAAGTAAAGTGCCACGCTTATAAAAAAGCCCTGCTTAAATCTTACTTAATGCTATGGTTTACACCATTTAGGGCTGGCTTCATCGTTGTGGCTATCGCTTTGCTATATAAACCTTGCCCATTCAAGGGCTATATTTGAGCGCATCAATTGGATGCTTTGAATATGCAATGGTTCATTCCCCTTTGGTATATGCCTTTTAAAAGTGAATAGCAAGAGACATTTCGGGCATGGTGCGGGTATTGTGATCAATGGCGACTTGCATCACTATTTTGGGTGGGCGCGTTTAGATGGCAGGGTTTAGCAGGCTCGAGGCGCTCCTAGCCTGGGTCCTTGCCTAGAGCTCCTAACTGAGATCCCGCATTAGTTTTTTGGCTCAGTACTCCAGAAAACGTGATGCTTCCAAACAAGCCGCATCCTCCGCGCTCTTTATGAATCGACTTGCCAATGCGTAAGGGTTGACACGTAAAAAATTAGATTTGCCCGTTTTTTTGCCGTAGGTGGCGTCAAAAGGGCGAAAGGTTTCTAGTTATAGGTGCTACAAATTTCTGTTATGTGCGTCACATTCCCGTTTTTTTAATGGCGTCAATAGTATAAGAATCCGTAATAAATTTTATAGATTTTCGCGCTTGTGACTATTTTGGCGATATCTTTCAGTAGCTTGTCTCCTGCTCGGGTAATCTCGAGCTTCAACGCTGGTGATGCGGTTTTTTATGTCAAGCTGCATCGGCTGACTTGCCCGTAGCTTTGAAGGCCACGTCTTTAGCTCATAAAATCCATAACGATAACTCGAGGTTGAATATGAAGTGGATGCTCAACGATCCAAGCGCCTTTAGGTCCTTTAGTGGTAGTGCCGTCACGTCGCTCTGCATTTTATTGGCGAGCGGTTGTACCGGTGGGGAGGTCAGTTCGAGTGTCGACTCATCACAGGCGCCCAGCAGTGCGGCTGTAGTGAGTAGCAGCTCAGAGGCCAGCATTGCGGTTTCGAGCTCCTCCGTTGTCAGCTCCGCAGTGATGAGCTCCTCTGAAGAGGCGCTGTCTTCTCACTCAAGTGAGGCCTCCAGTGAGCCCCCACTCAGCAGCTCTTCGTCTAGTGTAGCGTCAGTGCCTGATGCGTCTCAGTTGGTGTATGCCGTCAATGCCGGTGGTGCCCAGCTTACCGCAGGCGGCGTTACCTATCACGCCGATCGATTCGCCGATGGCGGCATGCCTAATTCAACGGCTGACGCCATTGCGGGCACCACTGACGACGCGCTCTACCAGTCAGAGCGGTACGGTCAGTACGCGTACCAAGTGCCGGTAACGGATGCGACCTACACGGTCGTTTTACACTTTAACGAGATGTACCAAGAGGCTGAGGGCAGCCGCTATTTCAGTGCAACTCTAGAGGGGCAGCAGCTTTTCACAGCCCTCGACCTATTTGCCGAAGTGGGGCACGACGTGGCGTTTGACTTAATCGTTCCCGACGTTGCGGTTAATGATGGCAATTTGACCATCAGTTTAGCGGCGTCTTTGGATAACGCCACGTTGAGCGGCTTTGCTATTTATTCTTCAGACGGTGGGCAGTTTGTCGAGCCGCCAGAGCCCGAGACCTGCGAGTTACCAAGCCGCTTTGAATGGGAAGCATCGGCGCCATTGATCTCACCAAGAGGGAACAACTACGGCATTAAAGATCCATCGATCGTTCAGTCCGATGGCCTTTTCCACGTATTCGCGACGGTAAACGACGGGGACTGGCGTTCGGTTTACTTAAACTTTGCCGACTGGGCGCAGGCATCGTCTGCCGCCCAGCAACCCATGAGCGGCACGCGTGGCGGTAACACGGTTGCACCACAGGTGTTCTATTATCGTCCGCATAACCTATGGTACAACTTTACCCAGTGGCCGCGCGGCTACAATACGACGACTGACATCTCGGATGTTAATAGCTGGACCTCGCGTGTCGACTTTTTGCGCAACGGACCACCAAGCGAGCCCAATAAACCCGAGCTCGACTACTGGAATATTTGTGACGACACTCACTGTCATGTGTTCTTCTCGCGAGACGATGGCGTGTTGTACAAGTCCAAAACCACGCGGGCTAACTTCCCCAATTTTGATGGCTACGAAATTGTGATGGAAGATCACCGTGGCAACGGCGCTAGCTTCTTGTTTGAGGCTGCTAACGTGTACAAAGTGGATGGTCAAGACCTGTATCTATTGCTGGTAGAGGCCTATCGCACGCCGGGTTACGGCCCTCGCTACTTCCGCTCTTGGACGGCGCCAACCTTGGATGGCCCTTGGACCGCTTTAGCTGATACTGAGGAAAACCCCTTTGCGGGCGAGGCTAACGTCACATGGCCGGCAGGCAATAAGTGGGCGACGGGCATTAGCCATGGCGAAATGATCCGTTCGGGCTATGATGAGTATATGACCATCGACCCGTGCAACATGCAGTATCTTTTCCAAGGCGATTCTGGTGAGTCTTTAGATGGTAGCTACGGTGGCGAGCCCTACAAGCTCGGCCTTTTAAAGTTGAGGAATTAAGTTTATCCTCTCGCCGCGCCAAAGCCTGTCTTCTCGCGAAGCGGGCTTTGGTGCATGACATTGCGCTATAGGTCCGTAGCCGTCCGTAATGAGTCAAACGCGTGCAAGCTACTTGTGTATACGTTATACATTATTCGTTAAAAGTGATATCGCTCGCTAATTTCACTTTATTGTGTTGAATTTAGAGTAGACAGGTATGTACCATTTCTACAAACGCGCGATAGCGTGTTTAGTCTTTCTCGCATTGCTTACCACAGTTGCATTTTTTCTTTGTTCCCGTCTCTATTTAGTCACCGCAGAGCTAATGCCGCGGAAGCAAAGTGCGATCGCTTGGTACCCCACCGCATCGCCAGAGGCGCCGAAAGAGGGTACTGAAACCACAGTTAATCAAGAGGGGGAACTTATCGACTATGATTTTTACCTATCCCCCTCAAAAGATTTCCCGTACGCGGCCTTTAACTTTGATTTCTCGCCGCCAGAAGATCTAACTAAAACTGTTAACATTAAAAAATTCAGAGAAGTGCGCTTTGAGGTCGCCTGTAGTCCCAAGAATGTTCTATTGTTTGTGCTGCAGAGCCACGACGATATGGTGACCGACCCTCAAGTAATGCCAACGCGTCGCGTCGCGTCTATGCTGTTTTCCTGTAATGAAACCTTTAAAACGGTAGTCATTCCGTTTGACCATTTGTATACGCCCGATTGGTGGCTTGCACGGCACGGCAGAAACTACTTCGATAGAAACTACCGCAAAGATAAAGTCTATTCTTTTTCGTTGGTGAACTCATTGGATAGCCCCCGGGCAACCGTATCCAACGTGAAGGTCCGCGATTTAAAGCTCGCTAGGGCAGACTTTAAATACATTTACGTGATTGGCGCCTTGGTGTTGCTCGCTTGGGTTTTAGTGATTGTAAATTTGGTGCGCTTTTATGTGCGCGAGGCGATCGAAAGCATCAAA
This sequence comes from Marinagarivorans sp., assembly GCA_036554385.1. Taxonomy (GTDB): domain Bacteria; phylum Pseudomonadota; class Gammaproteobacteria; order Pseudomonadales; family Cellvibrionaceae; genus Marinagarivorans. The sequence continues at coordinate 6,884 of DATBNJ010000258.1, forward strand.
GCTAAAGTGCAATTGGATCGTCCGTTTATAGCGTACAAGCAGTTGTCTATTGAGCCTCAGCGCGACAAAGAAAAGGCAGCTGTGCTGCGTTACCTCGCAACGGAATACTCAAATTCGGAACTCACGATGGAGTTGATGATTGATGCGCTGGGTATTAATCGCACCAAGATCAATCAAATTTTGAAAGACGAGTTAGGCCTCACGTTTAATGCCTATTTGAATAAGCTGCGCATAACCGAGGCGGCAAGGCTATTGTCGGAAGAAGATGCCAATGTCTCCGAAATCGCTTATTCAGTGGGCTATAACAATGTTTCCTACTTTAATAAATTGTTTAAGGCTGAATACAGCTGTACGCCTAAGGCATTTAAATCGATGTATCGGCAGGATGAAAAAAATAGCTAGCGCGAAAAAGCTATTATCTATGTCCTCAAGTAATGCGAAACTGCTGACCATCATGCTCGATGCCAAAGTCCGTTTGCTGCTCGTTGAGCAGCAAGGCTCTGGCGATCAGTGGGTAGATGTTGACCCGTAAACACCGGCTGAGGTTACGCGCACCATATTCTGTGTTGTAGTAGGTTTTGAGTGCTTCGCTCGCACTTTTTTGTAGCGAAACCCGAGCATTTTTCGCATTGAGTCGTCCGTTGAGCTTGGTCATTTCAATCGCAATAATATCATCCAGCTGGGTTGCATTTAACGCATTGAACAGCAATAGGCGTTCGATGCGGTTGAGAAATTCTGGGTCAAAAACCTTTTTAAGAATCGGCTCTACAACGCCAAACGCAGCTGTTTTTGCGGGCGCGTGTACGCTTGCAGTCTTGCCAGTAAAGCCGGCTAAATGCTGCAGCTTTAACCAGTTGATCGCGCGCCGCGTGTTTTTCGAGATTTTTTGTTGATGTTTGGCAAGCTCCCGCGCGCCCACATTGCTGGTCATAAAAATAAGGCTATTATTAAAATTGATCCGTTTGGTGCCGGACGACAAGCTTAAATAGCCGTTATCTAAAATGTTCAGTAGCGTGCGGATAACTTCCGTGCTGGCTTTTTCAATCTCGTCAAACAGCACAATGCCCGGGCAGCTAAATTGTCCCTCAATGGCTTCTATGTTTAAAAGCGTGTTGCCTTCTTTGCTGCCCACATAGCCCGGCGGTGCGCCGGTGATTGCCGCTGCATAATGCTCCTGTGCTAGCGTATTCATATCGACTCGGCAAAGCTTGTTGACGTCGCCCAATAAGGCCTTAGCCAATATGCGCACGGTTTCCGTTTTGCCCACGCCAGTCGGACCGAGAAAAAAGTTAACGCTGAGTGGACGATTAGGTTCCGAGAAATCCGCTTTTAGCAAATACAGCATGTCGGCCATCGCAGCGATCACTTCGTCTTGGCCGACAATGTGTTGCCTGAGTTGCTCGATGACAGTCTCGGGATTAAAGGTAAAGCGGGAGGTTCGGCCCGCTTTTAACTTTAATTGCTCGCGCGTATTAATCGCCTGATTCTCCGCTAGCCGTTCGTTAATAAAGGGCACTCAACCTCCGCTAGGCTTCTTTTTCTTTACCTTCGTGCGGCAGATTACCGACGGGGCATTCAGCCGTCCCAATTGTTTTGCGCGTTATTTTTTCGACCTCGTCGCGGGTTTTTTCGGCGTCGAGCACCCAGCTGCGGTAGAAGTCAAACGGGCAATCGGCGATGCCTCTATCGCCATCGCCGGAGTTGTGTATGCCGGTATAACCGCGGTGGAGCAACTTAAATAAATGGTTTTGCGACTGATCGTTCGCGCGCGCATCGCGTATTTGGCTAACGGATAACTGGGCGTATTGAATACCCATATCCTCTTCACCGCATTCGCCCAAGGTGCGACCGTCAAAGCCGATCAGTGCGGAATGGCCAAAATAAGAATATACGCCATCAAAGCCTGTCGCATTGGCCACCGCCACATAGCTGTTATTGGCCCAAGCCATTGTTTTGGCCATCATAATTTGCTGCTCTTTTGCAGGGTACATATAACCCTGGCAGCGGATGATTAACTCTGCCCCTTTCATCGCACAATCGCGCCATATCTCGGGGTAGTTGCCGTCATCGCAAATTATTAAGCTAATTTTCATTCCCTTGGGGCCGTCACTTACATAGGTGCGGTCGCCGGGGTACCAACCTTCAATTGGGCACCACGGAATACACTTGCGATACTTCTGCACGATCTCGCCGTCACTATTAATCAGCACCAGCGTGTTATAAGGCGCTTTGTTGGGGTGCTCCTCGTGTCGCTCCCCAGTAAGCGAGAATACGCCCCAGGTGTTGGCCTCTTTGCAGGCGGCACTAAAGATGGCCGTTTCTTCGCCTGGTATGGTTGCGGCGGTGGCCATCATTTCTTCGTTGTCATACATAATACCCATGGTGCTGTACTCGGGGAATATGACGAGGTCCATGCCGGGTAAGCCGAGCTTCATGCCCTTGATCATTTCTGCGATGTTTTGCGCGTTTTCAAGCACTTGTGCTTTGGTGTGCAGGCGCGGCATTTTGTAATTGACTACTGCGACACCCACGGTATCAGCGCTGCTCGAAATATCCCCATGTCTCATAAAATAGTTACCTCCACGATAATGCCGCGTCATACACGGCTTTGATTTAGCCTGATGATGTTTATGTCTCTAGGCGAATGCGAAACCAAGTCATTCTTCGCGCTCCTGCATCGGCCCAATGAGTTCCTGTCTCGAAGCATTATCCTGAAGCATTATCCTGAAGCATTGTCCTGAAACATTGCTCCAAAACATTGCTCCAAAACACCGTCCCGCAATGTGAACCGTGGCTGTAGGGGCATCTGCCGTAATCATGACTTTAGCTGTTGGCGTAATCTTGCATAAACCGCGCCGAACGAAGGCTACTCAGTGATAAAGCTGAGTGTGGTCGTGGCTCCAAAGGTTTTTGTTGTTGTCGATTTTGGGGGTCGCGCGCATCGTCTTGCGTTAAGACGCTTTGCTTAACTGGTAGTTACAAAAATCACGTGTTGTGAGGGGCGTGGGCGTGTTGTCGTTGGTAATGACGAGTGATGCAAATTGGGGCGCCCAAGGGCGGGGTGCACTTAAATGTGCTATGACGTCTAGAGCGGCTGTGTTGTTTACTGGTTTTTTGACCGCGACAAGGGTATTAAATGGCTTAATCGGTAATAGCCCAGCTTAGCAACAGGACGCCCGCGGTTTAGCGATTGCCCGCGCTTCAGCGACTGTAAGTCATTGGGTTAACCCATGCTGCCGAGTGCTAATGGCTTTCGATGGGGGGTAGGGGAAGCCAGAGCGCGAACGCCGCGACCCAATGCAATACGTCGCCCCTAAAATTCCTTTATAAATCGTTTATATAAACCGTCCGGCAATGACTACTGCTGCGCTTTTAATTGCGCTTTGGCTGCCGCTATAAGCACGTCTTTATCGATTCTGACTTTGTAGTTGGGTGCGATAAAGGTGAAAGTCACCATTGCATCAGTGTCAACTAAGAGAGCGGCCGGCACGGGCAGCAAGTGATGGTCTTGGCCGGTGCTTTCTTCAAGGTCAATACCATACTCGTGGTATTTTTTAATGGTGGAATCGTCCACCTTAAAGGCTAGTCCTAGCGCTTTTGCCGCCGTCATGTTGCTATCACTTAATAAGGTATAGCCAAGTTTGTGTTTTGCGATGGACTCTTTCAGAAATTTGGGTTGATCTGGGCTGATCGCCAATATTTGAAAGCCGAGCTTATTGAGTTGATCTTCTATGTTGCGAAGATCGGCGAGGTGGGTATTGCAGTAGGGGCACCAGCCCCCGCGGTAAAAAATCAGTACCGTAGGTTTCGATGTTACTAGTGAGCTTAGTGTCACGTTGTTTCCGTCGGCATTTTTTAGTGTCACATCGGGTAATAGGGTGCCGACTAAAATCGGCTTAATATCTTCTGCAGCGTTGGGAATGCTATCGGCGTAAGCCTTTGGAAGGATAAACAGCAATAAAAGCGAGAAAAGGGCAGCGCAGGTCCGAGCGGAAAGTGGCAGGGTCATAGTATTGTTCCTTGGTGGTTGGTATAAAGGTTTGTCGTCCGAGGCTTAGAGATCTTACACGGCATTGATGGCAAAGTGGGATTGGCGCGGCCACAGCTCTGGCTTGTTCAATGGGTGGCAGCAACGGCTGCGCCGCGCCAATCTGGACCTTGAAGCAAGCGGCAAGATCTTTCAGGTTGCTATAACGATGTTCAGCAGTCTTCGCGTCTACTAACTTTATAGCCACTAATTCATAGCTACTAATCAGTACCCGTATGGTTTGGCAGAGTGTCTGTGCATCCGTATCGCGCAGTTCTTGTATTACTTTTTTTTGATAAATTCGCTGAGGGCATACCTCTTGTATCAACGCGAACTCATTTAACGGAAAGTCTGCTATTCGAGGGTGAAGTCTTGCGTGATTGCTCGGCATCTTAAAGGTTTATGTACTATATATTGAGTTATGGCCGAAAACTCACCCAAAACTCGCGAAGATAGCCAAGCGCCCAGTTACCGTCTGCACTATGACCAGAGCGCACAGGTGCTTATCGGTATTGTCGAGTCAAAAGCGACTACCTTTGTTTCGCGTGAACACTTAAAACCACGTATTAAAGCCTTGGGCTGCGAGCAATTTTATTTTCCCGATCAGAGCCTCGAGCAGTTTCTGCAAAAGCTTAAACAAGGCAAGACTGGCCAATATACTTTAGCCGAAAGGCGCGATGCCTCTATTTACATTCGCGTGGCCACCGACAAGCTATCTGCCCGCGCGCAAACTGAATCCGCCTATGGCGGTGCGCCTTTAACTATCGAACTCATCCGCGAGGCGATTAAAACTGCGCAAATCGCCGGCCCCTGTATTGATAAAGCCCAAATCGCCAAACTCGTTAGCAGCGCGAAAAGCGTCGACCTTACAATCGCGCACGCAATACTGCCCATACATGGGCAAGATGCCAAGCTGGTGCCGTTGGTCAAAAGTACTTTGACGGTGATGAAAGATACCGACAATAAAAGCACTATTGACCAGCGCGAGGTATTTGATTTTGTTGTTGTCGAGCAGGGGCAGGCGTTGATGCAGCGCATACCGGCCACAGACGGTACCTCAGGAGTGGATGTTACCGGTGGCGCCATCAAGGCGAATGCGGGTGCCAACAAAGCCTTTGCCAAGCCTTTTGTTGGTGTGGAATTAAACCCCACCGATAGCAATATTTTGCAAGCGACCATTAAGGGGCACCCCGTTATCAGCGCGACGAGCGTGCGCGTCGACCCTGTAATGACTATCCAAGCCGTTGATATCCATAGTGGCAATATCCATTACGATGGTAGCCTTTATGTGAAACAGGATATTAACAGTGGGTACCGAATAGAGGTGACCGGCGATGTGGTTGTTAAAGGTAGCATCTACCAAGCCTGCATTGAGGCGGGTGGCAATATTATTGCTGGAGGCGGTGTGCATGCAAAAACTGGCGGCGATGAACCCAGCTGTAAATTATCGGCAAAAGGCGATATTCAAGCCAAATTTTTCCATCAATGCCATGTACATAGCCAAGCCAGTGTGCATGCCCGCGAATACATTATGCAATGCCAAATTCAGGCGGCCAGTAGCATTAATGCAGGGCAAGAGGGCGGCAAAGGCGCGATCATCGGTGGCACTTGCCGTGCGGGCCAACAAGTACGTGCAAAAGTATTAGGGAATGATGCTTATATACCCACTAAAATTATTGTTGGCTCGCAGCAGCATCGCCACCCAGAAATTCACCATCTAAAAACAAAAATTAAGCGACGCCATGACGAAAAAAAGCAGTTGGCCAGTATTTTACATAAAATACAAGCCCAAGATGCGCCTATCAAAGTAGGGCAAACCACGCTCGATAAAGCACGCAAAATAGAAGAAACATTGCTTCTCATTGAGCAGCAAATTACAACGCTCGAAAACCTTCTAGCGGCGCATTTGGCCAAGTTGCCGGGAGCGCCACCATTGCAGGTCGTGGTAAACACCATCGCTTATTTGAATGTGCACATCACTATTGATGGCGAAAGTTGGAAATGCACTGAAGAAAAACGACGCTTCAAAATTAGTCTCATTCAACAGGCCCTGCAAGTGGGCCCGCTTAGTTAAGAATTCGCAAAGGTATCAATCATGTATGTTGCCAATATTATGACCCGAGCTGTGCACACTGTCGCTCCTGATGATTGCCTGTCAACACTGAACGATATTTTTGTAAGGGTCAGCTATCGTCATTTATTGGTTAAAGATGACAACCGTCTAGTGGGTGTCATATCAGACCGCGATGCGCTAAAACACTTGAGCCCTTTTTTAGGCCAGCACCTAGAGCGCAAAGAAGACCGCGATCAGCTTAGCTTAAAAGTCAGCGATATCATGTCGACTCAGCTAATCACCGTAGACGCCGATACCCTCATCGACTCTGCCTCTATTTTATTGTTGGAAAACAACATTAGTTGCTTGCCTGTTATTAAAGGCGATATGCAGATTGATGGCATTCTAAGCTGGAAAGATATTCTGCAATACCATGTTTATGGAGATGATAAGTCAAAGGGGCTAGCGGGATAGCGCGAGGCTGGAAACGGCGGCATGGCGATGCCTTTAGGTACGATTTGGGATGTGCGCGAGTCACTTGACCTAGGTCGCTCTCAGGTTGGCTGTTCTGCTGCACGCTTGATAGCGTCCAGCAACGTCGGTAGGTGGGCCTTCGGACGGCCTGGTAAAGAGTCACTCCTCATCAAAGCTCGCGTACCTATCAACCAGAAAATCAATTAACGCTCTAACTGACGGAAGTAGGCCTCGCCGTGACGGGAAAACGACATGAATGATTTCCGGCGGGGCTGTCCAGCCATCCAGAAGCTTAATGAGGCTTCCGTCTTTCAATTGTTCGGTCACCATTAGCGTGGGGAGCTGTACGACGCCCACTCCCGCCAATGCCGAGTTGCGCAGCGCGACCATATCCGTAGTTACAAACTTCGGGTTAAATGGAACGCTGACGATTTCGCCGGTTGGGGATGTCCACGTCCAATCAAACGAATACTGGGGCTGACCTAGCCCAAGACTTGGCCATCTACAAAGGTCGGCTAAGTGCTGAGGCATACCATACTCTTTTACTAGATCTGGGCTGGCTACCAAGCTGAGCGTGCGCTCGGATAACACGCGCATGACGAGCTCACTGTTTTCAATCGGTGGGGGGCGCACGCGAATGGCGACATCAACACCTTCTGCAATTACGTCAACCCGCCGATTGGACGCCTCCATATGAATGCACACCTTGGGGTATTGCACCATAAACTCGCCTAACATACAGCCAACGTGCGCGTGCAGCAGTGCAATGGGGCATGTCAATCGAATGGTGCCTTGTGGCTCGGACCGCAGCGAATCGACGGCCTCCTGAGCGGATTCCGCTTCGATTAACATGGCTTTGCAATGTCGGTAGTAGGTCTTACCTATTTCAGTTAAATGAAACGAGCGCGTGGATCTGTAGATGAGTTTCGTATCCAGCCTCTCTTCAAGCTCGGCAACACGTCGACTCAATTTTGATTTTGGAATACCTATAGCCCGGCTCGCTGGGGCAAAACCACCGTGCTCGATGGACTTAACGAAGTAATAAAGGTCATTGAGGTCTTGCATAGTATTGTCCTATATACGGGACTGTGATGACTATTTATACCATCTACTAATTTGATGTCTCAAGAGTAATATCAATCACCTGAGTAACGGAGGTGATTATGAAAAAAGTCAATGCAGTGATTAAAGCGGGAGCCCCTCATTGGGTCGGCAATGGTTTTCCCGTTCGATCCTTTTTCTCTTATCAACAAGGTGCGGAGCGATTTAGCCCCTTTTTGCTACTGGACTATGCGGGGCCGATGAACTTTCCCGCTGATGGTCGTAGGCGAGGTGTTGGCGAGCATCCTCATAGAGGGTTTGAAACGGTTACGCTGGTTTACCAGGGGGATGTAGCGCACCGCGACTCTGCCGGGAATGGTGGGGTTATTGGCCCCGGTGACGTGCAATGGATGACCGCAGGTGCCGGCATTCTCCATGAAGAGTTTCACTCGCCCGAGTTCGCCCAAAAGGGCGGGCAACTGCAAATGGTTCAGCTTTGGGTCAATTTGCCCGCAAAAGACAAAATGGCGCCGGCCGGTTACCAAGAAATTACCCACGGCAGTATTCCAAAGGCGACGTTAAACAACGGCCATTTGAGGGTAATTGCAGGCCAGCTCGGCGGACTGTCAGGCCCAGCTAAAACGTTTAGCCCTTTAATTGTTGCCGATCTACGCATGTCTGCGGGTGGTCGTGATTGGCTGACCTTGCCCGAGGGTTGGAGTAGCTCCGTCGTCGTCTTGGACGGCGCCGTGAGCATCAATAATTCCTCGGCAAGTGTCGGCCAATTGGTTTTGCTCGATAGTCGGGACGAGCGTGTGCAAATTCATGCGGAGCAGAAAAGCCTGCTGTTGATTCTGAGCGGTGAACCACTGAATGAGCCCATTGTTGGACACGGGCCTTTCGTGATGAACACCCAAGCTGAAATTTTACAAGCTTTCAACGACCTTCAGAGCGGTCAATTTGGCAGCCTGTAAAACACTCGGCGGCAGCAAAATGCCGCCCACTTTATATCAATATACATTTGGAGGATGGTATGAGTTTTAATTACAATCGGCTGGATAAAGACAATGCAGCCGTACTGTTGGTCGATCACCAAGCCGGGTTGTTATCCTTGGTGCGTGATATTGAGCCCGACACGTTCAAAAACAATGTTCTGGCTTTGGCGGACCTCGCAAAGTACTTTAAATTGCCTACGATTTTAACAACCAGTTTTGAAAATGGGCCTAATGGGCCATTGGTGCCAGAGTTGAAAGCGCTGTTTCCGGAAGCGCCGTTTATTGCACGTCCGGGACAAATCAATGCTTGGGATAACGAAGACTTTGTGTCGGCGGTTAAGGCAACGGGTAAAAAACAATTAATTGTTGCGGGTGTTGTGACGGAAGTTTGCGTATCATTTCCGGTACTTTCGGCGCTCGAGGAGGGCTTTGAGGTGTTTGTTGTGACCGATGCCTCGGGCACCTTTAACCCCATCACTCGTGATGCCGCGTGGAATCGTATGTCGCAAGCCGGAGCACAATTGATGACTTGGTTTGGTGCTGCCTGTGAGCTGCACCGTGATTGGCGAAATGATGTGGAAGGTTTAGGCGCTTTGTTTTCAAACCATCTACCCGATTATCGCAATTTGATCACCAGCTACACCACACTTACTAGCAATCAGTAACCCCTACACCTCGCCAGAGGGTTTTGGCCTTCTGGTGACTTGATAAATTCAGGAGAAGGTCATGAGCAACTTAATGTCAGATGTAGAAGCGCCTTGTGCGGTAGAGTTTGGATGCGATGCCATTCAAATGGTGCTAAAACCTTCAAAAAAGGACCTCGGCGGGTTTACCGCTACGCGCCTGCTGCCCGTTAAAGAATGCCGTTCGGTTGGGCCCTGGGTGTTCTTTGATCATATGGGGCCGGCGAGTTTTGCGCCTGGACACGGAGTTGATGTTCGACCCCACCCGCATATTGGGCTGGCGACGGTCACGTATTTATTTGATGGCGAAATGCTCCACAGAGATTCGCTGGGAACGGCGCAGGTTATTCGGCCAGGAGAGGTCAACCTGATGATTGCAGGACGTGGCGTGGTGCATTCCGAGCGCCAGCGGGAGGCAGTTAAAGCCAAGCCCCATTCTGTCCACGGTCTTCAATTGTGGCTTGCGTTACCGGAAGAGCATGAACAAACCGATCCCGCTTTTCATCACTACGATCGTCAAGAGATACCGGAAATTGTGCATTCTGATGTCTCGGTTCGCATTTTGATCGGCACGGCTTATGGCGTAACTTCGCCTGTCAAAACGCTTTCAGAAACCTTGTATATAGAAGCCACGCTAAAGGATGGTCAGTCTTTTGATATTCCCAGTGCGAGCGAGCGCGCCATCTATGTTGTCGAAGGCGCTATAGATATCGGTGAGCGTCACCTGCAAGCGCAAGAGATGGTTGTGCTTGACAGTGCTCCGGGCGTTATCGTGAAGGCTCGAGAGAATTGCCGAATTGCGATTATTGGTGGCGATTCGCTGGGCCCGCGTTACATTGAATGGAATTTTGTTGCCAGCAATCGTCAGCTAATCCATCAAGCCAAGGCCGACTGGGCATCGGGGTTGTTTGAAACGATACCCGATGATCACGAGGAGTTTATCCCTCTACCTTCCAAATAATTACCGTTAAAAATACTTGGGGTCAAATCATGTTCCAGCGAATATCAAAACTTTCTGGATTGCGCCCAATGGGGCCGCGTGATGAGAGCGAAGTTCACCGTGCGGCTACGCCGTTGGAGCTGCTTTTTGATCTCGTTTCCGTTATTGCCATTGCATCGGCCGCTGCAGGCCTGCACCATGCCATCGTGGAGGAACACTATGCTTCTGGGGTGATAAAATTTGTGCTCGCCTTTTTTGCCATATGGTGGGCGTGGATGAATTACACCTGGTTTGCCTCCGCCTACGACAACGATGATACCTTGTTCCGGGTTTTAACCATGCTGGCAATGTCCGGTTCGCTTGTGATGGCGGCCGGCATCGAAGACTTTTTTACGTCAAATTCACTCGAGCTGGTGGTGAGTGGTTTTGTCATTATGCGCATCGCCATGATTGCTTTGTGGATGCGAGCCTATTTACATCACCCAAAACTTAAACGCACCGCTTTGACTTATGTGATGGGTTTGGCGGTTGTTCAGTGTTACTGGGTAGCTTTATTGGCGGCCGACGTATCGACCAATACCGCTATATACGCTCTTTTCGTTTTGGGCGCTTTATTTGAGCTTGCTGTGCCTGCGCTGGCGGAAAAGCACTCCTCAACGCCTTGGCATAAGCACCATATTATTGAACGTTATGGGCTGTTAAATATCATTGTTTTAGGTGAAGCCCTACTGGCCGTTTCGTTTGCGATAAAATCAGCCGGCGAAACGGGCTTTAATGTTGAGCTTGTTCGACTATCAATATCTTCGTTAATTATTGCATTTTGTTTATGGTGGTTATATTTTTCGAATGATAATGTGATGCAAAATCGCAGATTCTCTCAAGTGTTTGCTTGGGCTTACGGACACTTTTTTATCTACTTGTCTGGCGCTGCGGTAGGGGCAGGTTTGGCGGCGTACGTCGATGTTGTTTCAAAGTCACTGCCTATCGACGATTTTGTAATTCGAATAACAATCGCGGTGCCGGTGAGTATTTACCTTATAGGGCTTTGGATGATTCGCGATAGATTGGTTTTGACGGGCCCCTATCGTTGGGGATTATTAATGCTGGCAGTAGTAATCTGCATAGTTGGCAGCCTTGGTGGCTTGGAGTTTATAGCCGCATTTTTAATTCTTTGCATATCGCTTAGGCGGTGGGGTAAGTCGTTGGTTCAATAGGCAATTCGGTTGGGCGTCGGTTCTGTCGGTGGCGTTTTCGATGATCGATAAGGGTCATGATATGTCCCTGAAAGTAAACTATGCCGTAAAACAATGCCGTAAAACAATGCTCAGAACGAACAAGGTTCTGTGCGAGCCGGGGTTAAATAAAAAAGGCCGCCCTTTCGCATATTTGTATCTGCTGCGTTGACCGTTTCAGGAAGGCCAAAAATTGGGATAATCGACTCTGGTACTGGTACTGGTACTGTTGCTGCTGTAGCGCTTGCGTCGATAAATTATGCTCTCAATACTAAATTCGAAACTCGGTAAAATCAGATAATGTTGTTAAAGAAAAGCGTGTGAGCCCTCTCGCTTGCTTAGCCAGGAGGAGTTGTGTTCTCAATAAAGTGCTCGAGCTGCGGGGAGGATCATAGCTGGTTTTATCGGTTTAAATTTAGCTACGATTCAACCCCCCTTGCTTCCCTGTAAAAAATGTGGGCAGGAGCTCTTGGATTGGGATCGGTTTGTATTGCTCAGCATTGCCGCAGCGGTGCTCTTTGCGGGATTTTTGATGTTCCTCCCGCCGCTGGGATTATATTTGGATCATTGATAGTTTGTGGTTCCTGTGACGGCGGCGCCCTAGTCTGCTTGCCTGAGGTAGCATGGACTAAATCAGAGGTTTCCTAGATTAAAAAAACCGCATCGCCTTGTCTAAGTATTCCACTACCGCCAATATTACCGTATATCCCTAGGTTTTGATCTGCATGCTTCACGATGCTACGCAATAGGCTGGTATCGCTGGGCAGGTGCTTTTGCGCCCGAGTGACCGCACCGCATCGCGGAGCAGGGGACTCGCACGCAATCTCCAATTCGCCAATCTGCAATTTTTTGCCGATCCAATCTTGCTCGATAAGCCCTTCGCATCCCGGTTCTGATTTAATCATAAGGTTAGGTCGAAAGCGCTCGACGGCCCAGTCTGCATTTGGCTGTAATGCTTGCATATGGCTTAGGCTTGCTGTCGTCAAAATGTGACAATGTGAGACAAGAAAAAATGTTCCGGGAATGGTGACGTAGTCCTGCATAGTTTGCGGTAAATTTTCGAGGTCGGGCAATGGCTCGCCCGGCTCGCGTGTAAACGTCGCCTTGAGTTCTTCTAGCCAAGTGTGATCGTCTTGCTTATGACGGCGATAGAAAGACTCGCTCTGATCAAATGGCTGTCGTCTGCACAATTGACTGTCCCGTTTGAGTAGCTCGGATATCAAGCTATGCACGGCAGGATTGTTGCTAGCCACGGTTTTGTTATCGGGTAGTGTGATGTCTACGTCGCCACTCAGAGCGCCGGCGTTGCTCGTGCAACAGGTCGCTTGGCACCGTAGTAAATCTGGCCGAAATTTACAGCTCTGAATTTCCTGTCTAACACAATCCTGCACTGCCCAGATACGGTCGCCCTCCAAGCCCTCGGCGCTAATTCGGCACTCGGGCAAAGATTCGCCAGCCATCCCTTTCACCGGGTAGCGCCAGATCGATTGAATGGTCCCCACTTTGTGCATCATTCCGCCCTCAAAAAATCATAGTCCGCATTATGCTAACGCTGTTGATTTTGGGTGTATATCCGTTAAATGACGTAGGTGTTGGAGATATTGGTGGCGGGGCAGTACGCTAAGTTTTCTCAGGCACGCTGTGAATACTCCCGTGTAAGCTTCGCACTGACGTCCTGTCAGTGAGGGCCTGTGAAAACCCATCGTACTGCCTTTATGATCGCGAGTAGTCGCTAGCTGTCAAAAAGGCTTCATCGAGTTTTATGGGTGATGTAATGGGTGTGATATCGTAGCCCATTAGCTTTGTTCTGATGGCGCTGTAGCGTTAGGGCGCAAGTAGCGTCTGCATCGCATCACAACGCCAATCGGCCCCTGTCTGCAAACTAGCGGCGTGTTGTACGGTGCTGTAGCGGTCTTCTTGGTTAAGCATTAGCATGGCTTGATAGGTTGCTTGCGCATCGGTGCCGCTTAACTCCTGAGCGACTTTTTTATTGATGAGTTCGCTCATTTCTGTGTGGTTTAGGTTAGAAGTTGAACCCGATTCAAAGATTTCGCATAGCTTGTCATAAGGGTTGGAATGGGCGTTAGTTGTGTCGGTTCGATTATTGGTTGCGCAGGAGGAGGTGGTCGCAACGATAATCGACACTGCTACTAAAAGATTGTTGACTCGTAATCGCATATTGTTTAGCCTCGATCCTTCGAAAATCATGGATGTTAGCACGGAGCTACTAAGATGAAAAAGCAATATTCGGAAGCAGAAACCAAAGAAATTCTAAAAAAATATTTAGGTGCGAGTTATAACCATACTGGTGAAAGAGCAAAGGCGCTGTCTTCTATAGTCAGCTATGTGGGCAATGCGAGTGATGCAATAGCTCTCGCTGAACTGTTGCCTGCGGCTATGCGTTCCTGAGTTCATCTCGCGGTTTGGCACTGATAAGCGGCAGCATAGGTACGCTTTCAATTCTGTTGTTCCCTGTTGGTGCAATGATCAATATTATTAACGCGTGGGAAACGGGTCACCGGTTCTACGCTTACAGGTCCGTAGCTTATACGGTGACTTCGTGGGCTTTCGATAAACCTGTTTTGCAATCTTCACCTAGAGTAATTTCCAACATGCAAACGGGGTTTCCATCGCGACCACCAAGTGTTATCCCGGAGTTTCACGCCGTTTGGAGCAAAACTTCTACTCAGGCTTTGTCGTCGCTGGTAAACGAGGCTCGCTCCCACAATATCCCCAATTCTCAGCTTAAGCTTATTCTGCGTTCGCTAGCGCAAGGTGAACCTAGGCGCTTAGCTGATAGCATCATGCGCGGCTACGAATCCAAACTGAGCGTACTCGACAAGCGCAACTGGCAAGCTCAATATAATATTCCTTACCCCTATTAGGATAAATAATGACCGAGCGAGCGCGACAACAGAGTGGGTTGCTATATTGTTTGCATGTTGTTGTGGCGCTCTTGCTTGCAGCCTACAGTTGGTGGGTTTTTTCTACTGGACAGGTTATCGTAAGTGGAAAACTTTATGGTGATATTTATGAGCTTGGCGCTTTTTCTAAGTACATGATATGCGGCGGAATTCTATCTGCCGCCGCATT
>DATBNJ010000288.1:0-5739 GCA_036554385.1 Marinagarivorans sp.
AACACGTTTTGCGCGCTTTTGAGGAAATGAAAATGGCATGTGTATTTAACCCACCGGTAACTGGCCGAGAAGTTCACAACGCCGAAGGCGCCTACGAACTCGAAGGCGAGTTCGAACTTAACGAAAAATAAACATCAACCCACTAGCACCTAAAAACGCAAGTACAGCATGACACACCAAGAGCAGCAAAATTTATTAGTCAATATTGAACACCGCATCCAAGAACTCCATCATTTAATCCATTCGACCGATGAGTTCGCAACACAGAAAAAGCAGCAAGAAGATGATGCTGACGCGAGTTTAGATTTACTGATAAATGCTCCCATCGATGCGCAGCGCGCTAGTGAATACCATGCGGAAATCAACGCATTGACGAACAAAATTGCTTGGTTGAAAAGTGATGAGGCCGGCTATTGCGAAGACTGTGGTGACGCAATTCCCATAGCCCGATTGAATGCCGTATTAGGTGCGCGAGACTGCATTGCTTGCGCGGAACGTAAACAGGCTTAAAGACAGGATTCCCATGCATCATACTATTGAAAAAATCGGCGGCACATCGATGAGCGATTATGCCGCAATTCGAGACAATATCGTTTTAAAACCCACCAACCAAGAAGACTTGTACAATCGTGTTTTCGTGGTTTCGGCTTACGGCGGTATCACCAATAAACTATTGGAACACAAAAAAAGCGGACAACCAGGCATTTATGGCTTGTTTGCAAATAGCATGGAAGACAACACTTGGCAGGTTGCTTTCGACAATTTGCGCACCGAGCTTCACGAGATTAACGCGACCCTTTTCACCAGCGGCGACGCACTTCGCGAAGCCAACGCGTTTATCGACGAGCGACTGGACGAAGCGCAAAAGTGCTTAAAAGACTTACAAAGCCTTTGTACCCACGGGCACTTCGCCTTAGATGCTCACTTAGCCACAGTACGCGAGATGCTAGCGTGTATTGGCGAAGCTCACAGCGCATGGAATACAGCCACGCTTCTTAAACAAGATGATATTAACGCTCGTTTTGTCGACTTAACCGGTTGGCAAACCGACAAGCATTTACCGCTAGATGAACGCATTCGTGCCGCCTTTGCCGACATTGACCTGACAAAAGAAATGCCCATTGTTACCGGCTATGCACACTCGGAAGACGGCTTAATGTCATCTTTTGATCGCGGCTACAGTGAAATGACCTTTAGCCGCTTGGCGGTGATTACCGAAGCGCGCGAAGCCGTTATTCACAAAGAATTTCACTTGAGCAGCGCCGACCCACGTCTAGTAGGCGAAGAAAATGCAGTCCCCATTGGCCGCACCAACTACGACGTTGCCGACCAGCTTGCCAACTTGGGGATGGAGGCCATCCACCCGAAAGCGGCAAAAGGGCTTCGCCAAAACAATATTCCGCTGCGGGTCAAAAACACTTTTGAGCCCGAGCACGCGGGTACCTTAATTACTGGCGACTATATTAGCGACAAACCTTGCGTAGAAATTATTGCCGGCTGCAAAGGCATCTATGCGCTTGAGCTTTTTGATCAAGACATGGCCGGTCAATATGAAGTTTATGACACTGAGATTCTGGCTCTTATCAGACGCTTTAAAGCGCACGTAGTATCTAAAGACATTAACGCCAACACGGTAACCCACTATTTAGCGACCAACCTTAAAACCGTTAAGCGAATCCGCACCGCGCTGGAAGAAAAATTTCCTGAAGCTGAAATCGATCAGCAAAAAATTGCGATTGTTTCCGCCATTGGCAGTGATATGCAAGTGCCCGGTATTTTGGCGAAAACCGTGCAAGCGGTTGCGAGTCGAGATGTCAGCGTTCTGGCTATTCACCAATCTATGCGTCAGGTCGACATGCAGTTTGTGGTTAATGAAAAAGACTATGATGAAACGGTAAAGAGCCTGCATCAAGCCTTGGTGGAAGTACACAACCATGGACGCGCAATATGCCTCGCTTCATAGCTAAGCCTTTAAGGCTTATTCTTTTATGCTTAATCGGCCTTAACGCTTTTAGCGTTAAGGCCGATTCTGTTATCGACGATCAAAAAAATAACGCCCCTGCAAACACTCAAAAACAGCAGGCAGTCGATACCGCCGTAGACAACCTTAAAGAGCCACTGTACAGCCCTTTCATCGAGCGCTATGTGCTCGATGAAATAAAGCAATTACGTATTGATCAAGCGCAAACCAAAAACGAGCTCATTCAGCAAATCGTAGACCGAGAGCATCATTCAGTTGACCGAGCTGTCACTTACGCTACCGATACTGTTACTTATTTCTTCTACTTGATTGCCGGCGCCACATCAGTGCTGGTTTTGGTTGGCTGGACATCCATACGCGAAATTAAAGAACGCGTGCACTCACTGGCCGATGAAGAAATATCACGCTTGGTGCACCAATACGAAGAACGTCTGGAAAACATCGAAAAAGAAGTCCAAAAGAAAACAAAGCACATTAAGGAAAATAAAGAAGAGATCGAGCTAACTCAGGAAGTACAGTCGCTTTGGCTGCGCGCCCAGCAAGAAACATCGCCGGCTGCCAAAATAGCCGTTTACGACCGGCTGCTGACGCTGCGTAGTGATGACTGCGAAGCATTAACGTATAAAGCAGACACAGTGTTAGAGCTCGCCGAGCCCCAATGGGCGGCAAATTTGTGTCACCAAGCACTGGCAATCGACCCCAACAACAGCCATGCTTTTTATCAATTAGGATGCGCCTATGTCGCTTTGGACAATTTTGATGAGTCAGTTAGCTTTTTGCAAAAGGCGATTAGCCATAACGAAGCGTATCGCACAGAAATGAGCACCGACACTGCGCTTGAAAAGCTACGCGGCTATGAGCCTTTTGAAAAAATGATCGCATCAACGCACTGACGCTGTTCCCACCATCGACTAACGGAGGTAACTATGACTCGGGTACTCATTACCCTAATTTCCCTTGCGCTGTTTTGCACACCGGTGCATGCCAAAAACCCCTACGGCGGCATGACCCTGATGCAGTTTATCCAGCATGTTGGCAAACGCTTGGATTTAACCATCGCGATCGGCGAAAGGGTTCGCACAAACCGTACAATAAAAGTGTTTGTCGCCGATGAATTGCCCAAAGATGAACTCTACGATGTGTTCGAAACCGTACTGGGCATGCAAAATTATGTCGCCATATCAGAGGGTGGCGTTGTGCGTATCGTACGAGATAGGGATGCTCGATCTAGCCCAATCCCCGTGCTCGGCGAATCTTAACTGATTCGCTGACGCTCGTTGGAGCATACTTTTGCGTGGTTATCGGCAGTAACGCTTACTCCGTCAAAGTACAGCGTTGGTGGCGCTTGGTGTCACCCTCCATAACCATGGCTTCGCTACCTTTGGCGAAGTAGGTGATTTTTCCGTTGGTATATTTCTCGCCCGACGCCGATGGTACACGGGTTAGCAAATATGCCGTATGCAAACTTGAGTCACTTAAATAGACTTGCTCAGAGGTTAACTTTACACGCATATCGTCGGTGCGATACTCGTCGTAAAAAACCCATAAATCTACGCCGTTATCACAGCTGTAGTGTAGCTTTCGAAAACTATCGGGCTTTCTCTGCGCCACGCCATCTAAACAACGTGGCATCTCATATTTAAAACACGCCTTACGCGTACACGCGGCCACCCCGCCTTCGGCACTTCGGGTACATTGATTACAGCCATCGGTAAAATGAAGGCAGCTTTCTGGAATAATTTCACGCCAGCTGTTTTGATCGTAGCTTGTTGCAGTTTCGGTGGCCGCGGCAATACCCGCTTGCTGCTCAACCGACTGTACCGGCTGAGAAGCGCCGCATGCGCCTAGCGTGCATGTCGCTGCAATAAGACCTATCACCGACAGAACACATCGCAGGCTCCGAGCATTTACATAATTCAACATGAGACTCTCCTTTTTAACCCTTTAAGGTAGGTTTAATGGATAAAAGCACACCAATATATAATGTGATGCGACGGCGATGCCGCAAAACGCCACAGGCTGCGTTCTGGGTTGCAACAGGTAAAAATCTACCGACTTTTTCGACCATCAAGAAAAATAGCCATGCGAGCTAGCCCCGTCAAGCACTCTTGAGCGAGCCCTGCAATTGCGGTAACTTGCGCGTTTTACCGCATGAATTAACACCTATGACTAGAACGACACCGGCAGCCCAAATCACCTTGAATTATCTCGCCAACCCAAAGGTTACGCAATGCGCTTACGCCGTAGCAGCGGGAGAGGTTATTGCCTACCCCACCGAGGCCGTTTGGGGCCTTGGCTGCGACCCCTTCGATGCTCATGCGGTCAACCGGATTCTGCAGCTAAAAAACCGAGCAGCATCCAAGGGCGTGATCTTAATTGCCGGAGACATGGCGCAGCTGCACTTCTTGTTGCACGACCTAAGCGCGCAGCACAAACAAACACTAAACGAAAGCTGGCCGGGCGCCAATACTTGGCTGATACCTCACCACAATCGAGTACCAAGCTATATTCACGGCGCTTTTGATACCGTCGCAGTGCGCGTCACAGCTCACCCAGCGGTCAAAGCATTGTGCCACCGCTTGGGGCATCCCATTGTGTCCACCTCAGCAAACCCTCAGGGGCTCAAACCCGCAAGCAATCAGCTGAAGGCGCGCACCTACTTTAAGCACAACCGCTTTGGACACTCAGTATACTACTGCCCAGGCAATGTATCTGATGCTCAGGGCCAACCAAGTCAGATTCGCCATCTGATCACAGGCGACATTGTTCGCGCGTAAATTGATAAACGAAATACCTATTGCGGGCACTTAAAACTAGCGCACTAACTATGACAGCCGAAACACGCTATCGGCTTTACCTCCAATGAAGACTTTACGCACAAGGCTGCAAACAATGAAAGACCGCTATGCCGTAGTCGGTAACCCGATTGCTCACTCCAAGTCTCCTATTATTCACCAGCTGTTTGCCGAGGCGACCGGCCAAACCATCAGCTACGAAAAAATACTCGTGGAACTCGGCCAGTTTCAGCAGGATGTTACCGAGTTTTTCGCCCAAGGTGGCAAAGGCTTGAATGTCACTGTCCCTTTTAAGGAAGATGCTTTTCGCTTTCCCGACCAGTTAACCGCGCGTGCGCAATTAGCAGGTGCGGTGAATACTTTAATTAAACAAGAGGACGGTAAGATCGTGGGCGACACCACAGACGGCACAGGTTTGGTTGGCGACCTAACGCAGCAAGACTTCGCATTAAAAGGGGCACGCGTATTAATTCTGGGAGCGGGAGGCGCCGTGCGGGGCATACTAGAGCCCCTACTAGCAGAAGCCCCCTCATCCGTGGTTATCGCCAACCGCACCATCAGCAAAGCCCAGCAACTGGCCGAAACGTTTAAAGACCATGGACATATTCAGGCACGCGGCTTCGACCAGCTAAAAGAACTCAGCTTTGATACTGTGATTAATGGAACTTCTGCGAGCTTAGCGGGCGAACTCCCCCCGATTCCCGCCAGCGTTTTTGCTGCAGGCAGCAAAACAGGCGCTTACGATATGATGTACGGGAAGGCGTTAACACCTTTCCTATGCTGGGCTCAGGAAAATGGCGTAGCTAAATTAGCTGATGGTTTAGGGATGCTGGTCGGGCAAGCGGCGGAGTCTTTTAGGTTGTGGCGAGGGGTAATGCCGGACACACAACCGGTCATCAGCGCCTTAAGAGATGCATGAGAGCCCTTTAATTAAGGGCTCATGTATCAAAAAATAGGCAATAA
>DATBNJ010000014.1:0-11110 GCA_036554385.1 Marinagarivorans sp.
ATTTTTTTTTACCTGTGTAGACGTTTTGCGATAAGCACAGTAGAATCCGCACTCTAGATTTTCTGCATCCGTAGCTCAGCTGGATAGAGTAGGTGGCTTCGAACCACTTGGTCGGGGGTTCGAATCCCTCCGGATGCGCCAATACCAAAAACCCGCCCGCGTTGGCGGGTTTTTATTATCTACCCCAATTCTAGCCTGATTAACTAGCGGTAACGCTAGCTGATGTGTTTATGCCAATCATTAAAGTCACATCCCTACCGTTTGAAAATCAAGACAGCTCTTGTTGGCCCGTGCAGATTTGTGAACACTTTGCGCGCAGCACCGAGATTCCGTTGCAGCATGTTTCGGCCACTTGGCAACTGCTACCCCATGGCCATTACGCTCACGCAGGGGTTCGCGCACAGTATCAGCCTAGCGATTCTCACCCCACCATTGTCGAAATTATGCTGCCCGATTTTTACGCGCTCGACCGCGTTGAAAAGATTATTCACGCCGCCGTTGAGGCAATTAGCTTTGCCTCCAAAATGCCAAAACAAAATATCTTTGTACAAGTTAACCGCGCTCGCGCTGGTGCAGTTTATGACGAAGGTCGCATTGTTCGCTGGTAAGCTCACTCGATAAAGCGCCGCCAATAATAGCTAATAGCAATTTACGCCAAGGATCGCTCACGCATGCAAAGCTCAGTGGCACAAGGGGTTTCGAAGCCAGCGAATTTATCGCTAAGTTTTGTTGTCCTACCGTTTGCCGCCGGTTCGGGCCGAGTGTATTTCGCCGTGCTCGCCGTCCCCGCTTATGGTGTCGTCGGTAACCCTATCCCCTTAAATAGCGACTTTCGTCGCACTGGTGCCATGCTAATGTGGCATTTTGCGACGAATTCAATGGCTGTAGATGGGGTAAAGTATGCCTATGGGTAATAACAAACCATTACTATGGGCAACAAGCAGGCGCGCTGTTCATCCCGCCCAAGGTGGCGGTGAATATGAGCTAATGCGGCCACTTTTTAACCGGTTTTTCGGCATTGAACTTGCTGTTATGAATGACGCTGGCAGCGCTGTTCTCATGCGACCGGTAGCGAAGCCAGGGCGGGCAATGCAATACGGCATCTTTTCTGATGCTCGTCATTTTAACTCATTAATTATTCGTGTGAATTGAAGATGGTTATCGCTTCATATGGAATGAAAGCGTATCTCAAACTCGGTAGGAGAGTAGTATGTTCAACAAGGTTCAACTGTGTGTCATGGCATTGTTTGCGTTGGCTTTATCAGGCTGTGCTGGTCAGCAAGTTATGAAAAATCAACAAGCGCAGCTCGACCTGCAAGCAATGGAATTAGCAAAACACCAAGCCATGCTCGATTTTCAGTACACAGGAATTGATCAACTTCAGCAGCAGCAAGAGACCATCAGTGATCTGCTCGAGGTTAGTCAAATGCAAATGGCTGAGCTTATCGAAACCGTAAGAACGCAAAGTGCCGGTAAAAAAGATGCGCCAGTTCCAAAAGTGGCGGTCAAGAAAAACCGCATCAACGAAAGCAATAATGATGTGCCAGCACCACAAAAAATGGTGTTTGGCCGCGTAGAGTGGGTGTGGGTGGATAAGCTGGACGGCTATTTAAAAGCTCGCATCGACACGGGCGCCAAATCGTCTTCTATTCACGCGACAGACGTGCAATATTTTGAGCGCGATGGCAAGCAATGGGTTCGCTTTAATATGTATACCCATAAAAAAACGCGCGGCAAAGTGGATGAGGCGCGCGGCGTAAAACCCTTCGAGGCTCCAGTGCTGCGCACTGTAAAAATCAAGCAGGCCTCGGCTGATGGGCTCGATAAGCGTCCCGTGGTTAAGCTTCGCGTGCGTATTGGCAAGCATGAAGATGACGCTGAGTTCACCTTAAATGATCGCGCCAATATGCTTTACCCCATTTTATTAGGGCGCAGTTTTATGCAAGACGTTGCCATTGTTGATGTCAGTCAGGTGTTTATTCACAAGCGCTTAAAAAAGGATAAGGAATAATTCATGGCGCGACCCAACGCTCAATTGCCCTATATTGTCATTTTGCTGATTACGATTGGCTGTATTTTAATTGGTTTTAGGCACTACGTTTCGGGCATTCCGTTTTTGCCGGGCGAAACGCATGCCATTTGGGCCGTTGAAGCCAAAATCGAGTTCGATGCCGATGAGGGGCCAGTACAGGTCTCGTTTACTTTACCGACCGATCGCGCCAAGTATGTGCGCGTAAACGAACGAACAGCAAGCCCAGGCTTTGGCTTGCGCTTTGTCGAAGAGGAGTATTCGCGCCGAGCTGAGTGGTCCATTCGCGAGGCGAGTGGCAAACAAACCCTGTATTATTTAACCGAGTTAAAAGTAGGGCACAACCCTAATGCTAAAGCTCCGCTTAGCCCAAAAATCGAAAAACCACGCTTTTTGGGCTCCGTTGCCACCGCCGCAGAGTCAGTCTTAACGGCGGCCCATCAGACATCCGTCGATAATTTTTCGTTGGCGCGTGAGCTGATTAAAATTTTTAAGCGGCCGAATGAACAAGCTCAGTTGCTGCTGCAAAATTCAAGCGTCAGTAATCGCGTTGTTGAGTTACTCATGCGCGCCGAAGTGCCTGCTCGCGAAATTGACGTACTGGTGTTAAAGGACGGCGGCAGACAACAGCCGTTGCGCACATGGATTCAAGTGTTTGATGGCGAGCAAGTGGCCTATTTTGACCCCGTTGGAAATTACAATCCCGATCAGATCGAGTGGCTAATTTGGGAGCAAAACGACGATGCGGTGATCGAACTGATCGGTGGTCGCGGCGCTACCATTGGTTTTTCGATGTTAAAAAAGCGGGTGCCTATTATTGCCCGCTTACAGGAGCCCGAGCATGAAATAGGCCTGCTTAACGCCTCGATTCATAGCTTGCCCCTGAGTGAGCAATCGCTATTTAAAGGTATTTTGCTGGTGCCCATGGGCGTCCTGCTGGTGGTATTTATGCGCGTGCTGGTCGGATTAAAAACCAGTGGCACCTTTATGCCCGTGCTTATCGCATTGGCCTTTATGCAAACCAGTTTAGCGACGGGCTTGGTGGGCTTTTTGTTAATCGTCGGTGTTGGTTTAGTGATTCGCTCTTATTTGTCACGGCACAATTTACTGTTAGTGGCGCGCATCGCTTTGGTGATTATTTCTGTGGTGCTTATCATGGCCATGTTTTCGGTATTGGCCTTCCGCTTTGGTTTGTCGGAAGGGCTGAAGCTCACGCTTTTCCCGATGATTATTTTGTCCTGGACCATCGAGCGGATGTCGATCCTGTGGGAGGAGGAAGGTGCCAAAGAGGTCTTTCGGCAAGGCGGCGGCTCCCTGTTTGTTGCCATAATCGGCTATTTGATAATGAGCAATACTTGGGTTCAGCATTTGACATTTCACTTTTTGGGGCTGCAGTTTATATTTATGGCGCTGGTATTGTTGTGTGGTAGCTACACCGGTTATCGACTGTTGGAACTAAAACGCTTTAGCAGCTTTACGGGGCGTTAATGTTTAATTCCCTGCCTCTCTATCGCACTTATAAATCCCTTAAAGCGCAGGGAATAATGGGCATGAATTGCCGCAATATCCGCTTTATTAGCCGCCACAATAAGCGGCGGCTTTACCCGCTTGTCGATGACAAATTAAAAACCAAAAAGCTTGCTATTGAACACCAGGTTAACGTGCCCGAGCTATTGAGTGTAGTCAGTGAACAGCACGATATTCCGACGATTTTTAATACCATAAAGGGTATTCAAGGGTTTTGCATAAAGCCTGCTCAAGGTTCTGGCGGAAAAGGTATTTTGGTGGTGCTGCGGGGCGAAGACGACCAGTGGCAACGCACTAATGGCCGTGCGCTCAGCAATACCGATATCGAGCGGCACCTATCCAATATTCTGGCGGGAATTTTTTCGCTGGGTGGTAAAAGCGATGTCGCTATCGTCGAAGAGCTCATACAAGTCGACCCTGTTTTTCAGTCGTTTACGCATCAGGGTGTGCCAGATTTACGCATTATTATTTTTCGTGGCTTCCCTGTAATGGCGATGATGCGCCTGTCCTGTCAGGAATCCAAAGGCAAAGCGAACTTGCACCAAGGCGCGGTGGGCGTCGGCATTGATATTTTAACCGGCAAGGCGGTTAATGCGGTGCAGCACGGCAAACCGGTGACGGTGCACCCAGACACCAAACAACCGCTGATCGACCTCGTGGTGCCTCAGTGGCATGATATGCTGCACCTAGCCTGCGCCTGTTACGATATGACAGGCCTTGGTTATTTAGGGGTCGATATCGTTTTAGATAAAAACAAAGGTCCGCTGCTGTTAGAGCTAAATGCTCGGCCGGGGTTAGCTATTCAAGTGGCTAATAATGCGGGCTTGTTACCGCGCTTAACCGCTGTTGAAACCCTCGATACGCCCGACGATATTGATGAGCGCCTGGAGGTAATGTGCGGTATTTTGCAGCGCCTTGCGCTTGCTCGGCACATTAATCCATGACTTTCATTCACTGTATTCCATAGGTAGGTATTCACATGGCATTGACCGAATCTACGATGATGGCGCTGAAAAGCTCGGCGCCTGACTTCTCTCTCCCTGCAACCGACGGCACCACGGTCAGTTTAAGCGACTTTACTGGCGCAAAAGGTTTAGCGGTCTTTTTTATCTGTAACCACTGCCCATATGTTATCCATATCGCACCGGTTTTAGCGGCACTGGCCAAAGAGTACCAAGAAAAAGGCATCGATTTTGTCGCGATTAGTAGTAACGACACCGAAGGTTACCCCGCGGACTCCTTCGAGATGATGAAGGTGGAAAAACAGAAGCAGGGTTATCCATTTCCATACCTCTGGGACGAGGATCAGAGTGTCGCTAAAGCTTATGGCGCCGCGTGCACCCCCGATATTTACGTATTCGATGCCAACCGTCAGCTCGCTTACCGCGGGCAGTTCGACGATACCCGACCTCATCGCATATCGTCTGGAAATTATGATTCAAGCAAAACACCGGCAACCGGTAAAGATTTAAAAGCCGCCTTGGATTTAATTGTCGCGGGTAAAGACGTGCCCGAAGATCAAATTCCCTCGATGGGCTGCAATATTAAATGGAAGCCCGGCAACGAGCCTGAGTACTTTGGTTAACGAGTTTTATCCCGAAAACGCAATCCATTGCGCTTCGCAGTCACAACAAAAAAAGCGCACAGGCTGAAAACTATGCGCTTTTTTTTTTGAATGCTATTACGCGATTATTGATGCATGGCGCGTAGCTGCTTGGCGGCTGCTACCATGTTTTCCAGTGCGGGAACCGTTTCGTCCCAGCTGCGTGTTTTAAGGCCGCAGTCGGGGTTTACCCACAAGCGCTCAGCGGGAAGGTACCGTGATGCCTTTTCAAGCAGTGAAACCATGGCTGCAGTGGTTGGTATATTTGGAGAGTGAATATCGTAGACACCTGGGCCGATATCGTTAGGGTATTGAAAGGTTTCAAAGGCCTGTAATAATTCCATATCGGATCGTGACGTCTCAATGGTAATAACATCGGCGTCGAGATCGGCAATGGCGGCCATAATGTCGTTAAAATCCGAATAGCACATATGGGTGTGAATTTGTGTTCCGTCTTGCACCGCTGAGGCCGCAATTCGGAATGATTCCACCGCCCACTGTAAATAGCGGTGTCGATCCGCCTGACGTAACGGCAATCCTTCGCGAATGGCTGGCTCGTCAATTTGTATCACACGAATATGCGCGCGTTCCAAATCTTTAACTTCGTCGCGAATGGCCAAGGCAATTTGAGCGCAGGTGGTTTGCCGGCTTTGATCATCGCGAACGAATGACCAGTTCAGTATGGTGACGGGCCCCGTTAACATGCCTTTGACGGGGCGCTGGCTAAGCGACTGCGCGTATTCGGCCCACTTGACGGTCATGGCCTGAGGGCGGCTGATGTCGCCATAAATAATGGGTGGTTTTACACAGCGCGAGCCGTAAGATTGCACCCAGCCAAAGCGCGTGAATAAAAAGCCGTCGAGTTGTTCGCCGAAATATTCGACCATGTCATTGCGCTCGGCCTCGCCATGTACCAAAACATCAATATCGAGTGCTTCTTGTTTTTGAATGCAAGCGTGTATTTCGGCTTTCATGTGTTTTACATAATGGCTTTCGCTTACCTCGCCATTTTTAAAGTCTTTGCGAATTTTTCGAATGTTTGGCGTTTGTGGAAAAGATCCAATCGTCGTCGTGGGGAAGCGCGGCAATTTTAGCGATGCTTGCTGTAAAGCGATGCGCTGTGTAAACGGCGAGTTACGGCGACTATGCTGGGGGGTTAGTGCATCAACCGCGGCTTTTACGGCGGGTTTGTGAATGCGCTTCGACTGTCGTCGGCTCGCCACTGCCTCGGCGTTTCGATTTAACGAAGCGGCGATGCTGTCACGGCCGTAGTTTAACGCTTGGCCTAATAGCGTTAATTCCTCAATTTTTTGGCGAGCGAAGCTCAACCAGGTTAGTTGCTCGGAGTCTAGTGTGGTTTCGGCGGCGGTATCGACCGGCACGTGCAGTAACGAGCATGAAGGCGCAAGCCATAGGCGATCTCCGAGTTTTTGCTGCAGGGGTTCCAACCAGTCGAGGGTTTTTTGTAAGTCGGTTGCCCAAATATTGCGGCCGTCAATCACACCGAGCGATAAAATCGTGTGGGCCGGTAGCCAATCGACCAGTTTGGTAATATCGCTTGCGGCGTTAATGGCATCAATGTGAAGGCCTTCGACGGGCAGTTCACAGACCCATTGCAGATTATTGCCGAGTCGATCAAAGTAACTGGTTAGTAGTTTTTTAATGCCCACACTTTTTAGTTGGTGATAAGCCAATTCATAGGCATTGACCCAGGCGCTATTTAAATCAGTGACCAGCGCGGGTTCATCAATTTGAACCCATTCGATACCCTGGTCTGCAAATTGAGTCAGTAGCTTTTTGTACGCTTCTAGCAGGGCTGGTAACAATGCGAGAGGGTCGCTGCCATCTTTACTTTTCCCCAATGCTAGGTAAGTGATGGGCCCAATAATCACTGGCTTGGGCTGCAAGCCTTGCTGCTTTGCCTCGCTAATTTGCTTGAGTAGCCGTTCGTTATTGAGCTCGAAGCGGGTGTTTTTATCGAACTCAGGCACTATGTAGTGATAGTTGGTGTTAAACCATTTGGTCATTTCGCCGGCGGCGACGCCACAGCAGGCATCGTCGCCTGGCGCCCGGCCGCGGGCAACGCGAAAATAGCTATCGAGCGCGTTATCGCCTGCGGCGCGACTCGGTATATGGCCCAGTGTGAAGCTCATATCTAGCACCTGGTCATACAGCGAAAAGTCGCCGACGGGAACATAGTCTAAGGCAGCTTGCCATTGCCAGTGTTGCGCACGCAGTTGGCTGGCGCAGTGTAATAGTGTGCTGGCGTCGGTGCTACCGGCCCAGTATTTTTCCAGCGCAAATTTTAGTTCGCGTTGCGCGCCGATGCGCGGGAATCCAAGGTTGTGGAGTTTGGCCATAATGCTGCCTGCTTTGTAAAGTGGTTGAACAATAGATAATCAGTGAAGATCGGCACTTTACGCCGCCTAAATTATGAATAAAAATGGTATTTATTCATAATTAGATGAGTAGTATTCATATGATAGAGCGAGCACACTTAAATATCCTGCGTGAGATAGAGCGCACGGGAACCTTGACCCAAGCTTCTGCGGCGCTAAATCTCACCCAGTCGGCCTTAAGCCATTCGGTGAAAAAACTAGAGCAACAGTTAGGTACAGCCGTGTGGCAAAAGGAAGGGCGGCAGCTCAGATTGACGCAGGCAGGGCAGGCTTTATTGGCCTTGGCGCACCGAGTGTTGCCGCAGTTTGAGCAAGTCGAACTACAGATGGCGCAAATTGCTTGCGGCCAGCAAGGCAGTTTGCGCATCGGCATGGAGTGCCACCCGTGTTATCAATGGTTACTGACTGTTGTAGCCGATTTTTTGGTGGCGTTTCCACGTGTGGATATCGATGTGCGCCAAGCTTTTCAATTTGGAGGTATGGCAGCGCTGGCAAACTACGATATTGATCTTCTGGTAACACCGGATCCGATAAAAAAAACGGGTTTCATTTTTACGCCAGTTTTTGACTACGAGCTTGTGCTGGTAATGGCCAAGCAGCACCCGCTGGCGAGCGAGCCGTATTTAGTGCCGGAGCAATTAAGTGAGCAAACCTTATTGACTTACCCGGTGGCCATTGAGCGGCTTGATATTTTTAGCCAATTCCTTATTCCAGCGAATATTTACCCCAAGCATCACAAGGTGCTTGAAACCACGGAAATACTGCTGCATATGGCTGCCGCTAAGCGTGGAGTGACGCCTTTGCCTCAGTGGCTGCTGGATGTAAGCGGCGCGCAATTGCCCTTAGTTGGCAAACGCCTTGGGCCGAACGGCCTGCAAAAATCGATTTATTTAGGTATCCGCGAAGCGGATCAGTCCATCGACTATTTACAGCAGTTTATTCAGCGCGCCCAAACGGAACATGTCCGCGGAGGGTAACCTGCCTCGTGTCGCCACAGGTAGCGCTTAGTGGTGGTTAAACGGAAGGATATAGGTGTCGTAAAACTCGTGGAGTTTTTGGTGAAGCTCGTCCGGTAGCGCGGGCATGCGGCTCGCTTTTGCGTAGGTTTTGATTTGATCGACGGTAATGGCCCCGGTTAAGACGCTAGTGACTTCTTGGTGGTCCAGTAACCATCGAATAGCCATTTGTTCGATGGTCATGGTGGCGGGAACTAACTCATTTATTTTTTGCAGCATACTGCGCTGTTGTAGGCGGCTGCGCTCCAAATAACTAAAGGCTTTTTTCTGCTCCGGTGTGGATGATACCGACATGCCGTTAAAGAGCCCGTGGGCAAATGGCTCGCGCGCTATGATGGCAACGTGATTTTCGGCAGCTTTATTAACAAGTGCATCCAGAGGATCGCGATGAAAGAAATTAATGACCGTTTCGATGGAGGTAAGCCCCGGACGATCAATGCAGCACAGCGCTTCGCTTACAGTATCAACGCTGGCGCCAAAATGTTTAATTAAGCCTTGGCGTTTAAAATCATCTAGCCAAGCCCAAACCTGCTCGCTTTGTAGGATATGCTCGGGTAAACGGTGTAAATGCAGCACGTCAATACTGTCGACCTGCAAGCGCTCGAGTGAGCCTTCGACGCTGCGGCGCATGCGATCGTATTGGTGGCGGTCGGGGAATAATTCTTTAGCGCGCCCAGCTTTGGTTGCCACTAAGCGGGTGCCTTCGTTCTGTTTTTGCCAAGCGCCAAGGCGGCTTTCGCTCAGGCCATTGCCGTAAACGTCGGCAGTATCCCAGAAGTTGATGCCGTGGGTATCGGCGGCCGCCAACACGGAAAATGCACGGATATTTTCTTCTACGCCAAATTCTCGGCCGATTAAATCGCAGGCCAGTCCAATTTCTGAAACGGGAATATTGCTGTTGCCTAGCGTGCGCTTAAAAACCTTTGCCTGAATTTTATCAACTACCGTCATTTTAGTACCCTAATGCTTTTATTGTATGGAAAGGGTCGTGTCGTAATTTGGTGCCTGCTTTGTCGAGGGCTGAGACAACAACCTATCTGACGCATCAAATAAAACCAAAAATCGGCACTTTAAAAAGCGGGCCAGAGTTCGACCCGTGAAGGAGGTGGAGTCAATAATGCTGAGTGTTAAATAAATTGAGTTGCCATTCGCCAATTGTGTTGGCGTCTGTTAACCCTTGAAGCATGAGCCTTGTCGGACATGCGTTTATTTATTTAACTGGCGCTATCGAAATTTGAGTCTGACCTAAAAATAATCCGCCTGCTATACTTGCCTTACCGTTTTGGTTTGCCTTTTTTAACCGTGTAATTACACTGCTACCTAGTTTTGTTTTTTGTGTGAACGCGTTTGTATTTCGCTCAATTTCAGTATTAATTTTGCTTTCCGCTATTGGTGTCATCGTTACCAATTAGCAATAATGTTTTTTGGGGCTATGGCGCGCATCGTCATAGCCGTAAACACTTCTATAAAAACTGTGCCGGCTTAAACCTAGAGCGCCTAAGCAGTTTTTGCCTTAAACGAATACGCCAACTAAGACTGTGGCTCAGCCATTACGCAGCCAAAGCAGTAGCTTGCAGAGCCGCTTGCTTTGTCAAACCCGCTAATCCCGCGCTTAGCTACCGTTTGGTGTCAGCACTCGATTGGGGTTAAAGCTCAAAGGTAGTAAACGCTTGCAGGTGGTGTTTTTTGCCCCAAACCAATTAAAAAATCGTCTGCATATGCCCTCAGATATCGCACTTTTTGCCATATGTGGCGTTAAAATGAAAATATATGGCAAATTACTTATGTGGTTAATGTATTACAACTACCTCTGAGTCGGCTAGATGTAACGCACACGCGATTACATAAGCTTGCACGGCATCACAGTTTTTCTTCTGGTGGAAATAGCAATTTGAAGTTGGCATGGTTGTGCGATGGCTACTGTACCTGTGACGGTCGGTGATCTGCTTCTATCCGGATGCGGCCGCTACTACTCGGTCGAAAAATATGATTTTTAGAGCGATTGAGCGAAACGCTAGGAACTGCAATTTAGAATAAAAACAATTTCGTAACGGTTCACCCATTAAATGCGATCACCGGCCTGCTTGGCCTGCAATCTGAGATCGTGATTAGTTGCCAACAAAAAAGGCATGGTTAATTGGTTCCTAAGGAAGGGCAGATAAAGCAGCGTTTATAACTTTCTCGGCTACGCGCGAGTATTTCCTGTAAGCGCTGCGTCGGCTCTCGATAATCGCTTCTAATAAATGGTACCCCTGCCGCGACTGCCTCCGACGACTCTAGAGGCTTGCAAGCATTGCACTACAATTTTTTTGCGTGTTTGCTCAGCAAAGGTGGCTATGAAATGAATAGCGCAGTCAATTCCACCATGGCTTTAGGGCACCGCCAAATATAGGGCCTCTAAAAATGCACTTTTTACGCGATAGCGGCGTCACCGGCTTTTGCTCCTCGGCAGTGTGCTCCTGCACTGCCCTAATAAAGTACATCCTGTACCGATGCAAATCCGGATTACCGCACGTCCTGTGCATAAGTTCCGTCC
>DATBNJ010000317.1:0-14964 GCA_036554385.1 Marinagarivorans sp.
TCAAGGGTACCACCTAAAACCTCAAGGGCACCGCCTAAAAAGGGTACCGCTTAAAATACCTTTGCTCCGCGCTAGCGTCGTCACCGGCGTTTGCGCCCGCAATGCTAAAAACGCAATGTCTAATAAAGTGCCTTCTGCACCGAAGCATTTGCCCGACCTTGCTCAACTATTTATATGCATACGCATATGTATACGCTCGGCGCGGCTGCGGAGTGCGTCCCTATACCGCGCTAAGTCTACCCAAAGTGCCTCTTACTGGGTGGGGGCTGTTTAAGGTTTTGGGCGCGGGAACTTCGCCGCGGGTCTATACTCAAATTGGCCGAAAAGCCAGAAACCACAAGGCTTAGACCTCTGTAACACTGTAAACGTGTAAGGCTTGGCAGAGGTTAAAAATGAGTGCTACACTCAGCGCGCAATTTTATTTGGAGGTTTACACACTATGGGTACAAGTCTACAACGTATTGACTTGCTTGCTCCCGGACAAAATCTGAATGCCTATATTCAGTCGATCAATCAGTTCTCGATACTGACGGCTGAAGAAGAGCAGAAGATCGCAGAAGACCTTTACTACCGCCAGAACCTTGAAGCTGCGCGAAAGTTAGTAATGGCTCACTTGCGTTTTGTTGTGCATATCGCCAAGTCATATTCTGGTTACGGTCTTGCCGAAGGTGATCTGATCCAAGAAGGCAACGTCGGCCTGATGAAGGCGGTTAAGCGCTTCAACCCCGAAAAAGGCGTGCGCTTGATTTCGTTTGCGGTGCACTGGATTAAGGCTGAAATTCACGAATTCATTTTGCGCAACTGGCGCATCGTGAAAATCGCAACAACCAAAGCGCAGCGTAAGTTGTTTTTTAACTTGCGTGGTCAAAAGAAGCGTTTAGGTTGGCTGACGCACGATGAAGCCAAGGCGGTTGCCGCCGATTTAAACGTCGATGTCAAGCACGTACAAGATATGGAAGGGCGCTTGTCGGCCTTTGATGCTGGCTTTGATGCTGGCGCCGACGACGATGATGAGTCGACAGCCTATTTGGCGCCTGCCAATATGCTGGAAGACAAGCGTTACGATCCCGCGGGCATGATTGAAGCGGCGGACTGGGAAAAAACCAGTGTTAACAACCTTGAAGCTGCACTAGAGCAGCTTGACCAGCGCAGCCGCGATATCCTTCAGCAGCGCTGGTTGGATGATGACAGCAAGTCAACGTTGCACGACTTGGCGGCGCAGTATGGTGTATCAGCTGAGCGCATTCGCCAGCTTGAGAAAAACGCCATGAAAAAGCTCAAAGGCATTATGGAAGCCTAGCGCCAGCAGTCTGACATTAAATGTTTTATTCAAAAGCCGCCTTCGAGCGGCTTTTTTGTGCCTGCAGTGTTTGGTTTGCGGCGCCACCAAACACTACCGGTAGCGTTTAGTCGTGGGCATTAGCGAGCCTTGCTCCTCGATCCCACTCGTGTTGTAGTGCGCACTCTGGCGTGCACAATATAAATAAGCGATAAAATATGACTCATATCTTTTTGGCCTTTGCCGCGATTAATGGTGCTGTTGCGGTAATGCTAGGCGCGTTTGGTGCCCATGCACTGAAGCAAAGCTTGAGTGCCAGCGCATTGCAAACCTGGCACACTGCTGTGCAATACCACTTTATTCACGTTCTGGCGCTGCTGGCACTTGGGGTTTTACTGAGGTTCGCGGGTGAAGCCGTGGCGGGCAAGGTCGCGGGCATCGCGTTTATGCTGGGCATGCTGTTATTTTGCGGTAGCTTGTACTGGCTCGCCTTAGGTGGCCCGCGTTGGTTGGGCCCCATTACGCCGCTAGGCGGCTTAGCCTTTATTGTGGGCTGGTTGGCCTTGGCTGGCTACGTGTGGCGTGCCGCCTAATTGGCACGATCCGCTAGCTCGGCGCATTTGCTGTCATAGCGGCGCTGATCACGCTAGACGCTACCGGCCGTTTACGCGATGATGCGTCTACCACGGTCAGTAAACGCGTTCATTACTATGTCTAAGCATTTTTCGCACAGCCAGCCGCAGCCGAATGTGCAGCCCAATTCACAGCAGCCGCTGCGTCACTTTACCGGTGCGATTCCGTTTTTTATCGCAGCCTTTTTGAATGCTTTTGTGGATCTGGGTCACAAAATCGTCATCCAAAATACCGTTTACAAGCTCTACGACGGCGCCGAGCAGGTGATTCTCACAGCGATTGTTAACGGCTTGATCCTATTGCCTTTTTTGCTGCTATTAAGCCCAGCTGGATTTTTGTCCGACAAGTTTTATAAAAGCCGTGTGATGCAGGCGAGTGCCTGGGCGGCAGTTGTTTTAACCTGTGCCATTACCGCCTGTTATTACGCCGGTTGGTTTGAGCTCGCCTTTGCGATGACGTTTTTGCTGGCGGCACAGTCAGCGGTCTATTCGCCAGCGAAGTACGGGTATATCAAAGAGCTATTTGGTAAGTCGCGGCTAAGCGAGGCCAATGGCGCAATATCTGCGTTGTCTATCGTGGCGATTTTGGCGGGTAGTTTTGCCTATACCATCGTGTTCGAAATACTTTACCCAGACAACCCCGCCAACGAGGCGGATATCTTGCGCGCGATTGCGCCGGTGGGTTGGTTGTTGGTGATTAACAGTATTATTGAGCTGGTTATGATGTACCGCCTGCCGGCGGTCGGCGAAACCAGCCCAAATGCCAATTTTGATAAAAAAGCCTTTTTTACCGGGCGCTTATTTTGGCAAGACTTACAGCCACTAAGGCAGAGCCGAGCCATAGGCTTAAGCGTGGTTGGTCTAGCGATGTTTTGGTCGATTGGCCAAGTGCTGCTGGCGGCTTTTCCGTCTTTTTTGAAGGCCACCACCGGCGAGCTGAATACGTTAAAGGTGCAAGCGGTTTTAGCCTGTACCGGTATTGGCATTGCCATAGGCTCTATCGCCGCTGGTAAGGTGTCGCGTAATTATATTGAGCTCGGGTTACTGCCTGTGGGCGCCCTAGGCATTTTAAGCGGCTTAGTGGTATTGACGCATTTAGAGAGTTTATTGGCCTTCTCCGTTTGCTTTTTATGGATAGGCGCAAGTGGCGGGATGTTTATTGTGCCGCTTAATGCATTAATTCAGTTCAATGCGAAAGGTGATGCACTGGGTCGAACGTTGGCGGCCAATAACTGGGTGCAGAACCTCGCGATGCTTAGCTTTTTAGTGCTCACTGTTGCCTTTGCGCTAATGGGATTAAGCAGTAAAACGCTACTGCAACTGATGGTGCTGGTTGCTTTGGTGGGTAGCTTGTACACCCTTAAACAGCTACCGCAAGCCTTTGTGCGCTTTGCGTTAGCAAGCGTTATCTCGCGCCGTTATAAAGTGCATGTGCAGGGTATTCAGCATATGCCATCGACGGGCGGGGTTTTGTTGCTGGGCAATCATATCAGTTGGATTGACTGGGCGATTTTGCAGTTAGCCAGCCCGCGCCCGGTTCGCTTTGTGATGCTAAAAAGTATTTATCAGCGCTGGTATTTGCGCCGCTTTTTAGATTTGATGGGCTGCATTCCCATTGCGCAGGGTAGCAGCGCGCAAAACTCGATCGAGCGCGTGGCCGAGTGCTTAAATAAAGGCGAGGTGGTATGCCTATTCCCCGAGGGCACGATTAGCCGAACCGGCCACCTAGCCGAGTTTCGCAAGGGATTTGAGCGAGCGGCGGCACTGTGCGACGACACGGTTGTGATTGTACCGTTTTACCTACGCGGGCTTTGGGGTAGCCAGTTTTCACGGGCAAGCCAGCATTTTAAGCGCACGCAAAAGCGCGGGCTCAATCGCAATTTGATGTGTGCTTTTGGCGAGCCCTTGGTTAAAACAACGACATCTGATGTGTTAAAACGCCGAGTGTACGATTTGTCGCTAAAAACTTGGCAAGCATTTATTGAGCAAAAAAATGCCCTAGGTGCCAGCTGGATTAACCGCGCTAAACAAGTGGGAAGTCAGCCGCTTATCATCAACCCAGAGGGCGACCGCCTCACGGGTTATCAGGCTTTGAGCTTGTCGTTAATTTGGGCTCGGCGCTTAAGGTTGCATAAAACCGATACGATTGCTGCGATGGTGGCACCGTCGGCTGATGCGGCTATTTTACATATGGCTGCATTTATTGCCGGAAAACGGATTGCCAACCTAGATAGCCAATTGTCGCCCCAGCAATTGAGCGCGCAGTTAGACAAAATTGGCAGCCAAACCGTTTATATCGCCAAAGATTTAATGACGGGACTAAGTAGTAGCGTCACCGTAGTGGATATGGCGAAGTTAAGTACCGGTGCCATTGAAAAAGCACTGACTGGCTTTTATAGCCGTTGGACGCCAGCTTGGAAAATTCGCTGGTTATCGTTAGATGCGGTATCTGCGGATGACACTGCAATTGTGGTGCTGACGGACGACCGTGCGATTAATCTTAGCCACAAAAATATTCAAGCAAATATCGCTCAGCTCGCTGATGTATTAAATGCCCAGCCAGACGATGTCGTATTAACAAATATGCCGTTGCATCAAGCGTACGGCTTAACCGTGAATTTACTTATGCCGTTGTTGCAAGGTATAGCGTGTGTGACTCAGCCCATCGCTAACCCTGTCGCTAATGCCCGTGCCGTTAGTCACAATGATGTAACGCTGTTGTTTGTGGATGCGCAAGTACTGCAGCAGCTAACTGCGCACGAAAAAGCACACCCACTGATGTTTAAAAGTGTGCGTGCGGTGGTTTGCGGGCATATGGGCTTAAGCGATGAGATTATTGCCCAATTTCAGCTTAAGTTTAATTTACCCGTTTTAGTAGGTTTTGGCCTCAATGAGGCATCGCCCGTGATTAGCTGTAACATTCCAGACGCAATGGACACCCATAATTGGAGGGTTCAGGTGGGTACTAAAAAGCATACGGTTGGAATGCCATTACCGGGCACCAGCTTAAAAATTGTAGATGCTGAGCATCGAGAATTGGCATCAAATACCGCGGGGCAACTATGGGTGGCCGGCCCCCAAGTTATGTTAGGCTACATTGATGATGAACAGCCGTTTCATTGGATTGATGATGTATGTTGGTTGGATACAGGGCTTCGAGGGCAACTTGATGGCGATGGCTTTTTGATGTTAATCAATAATGATGCTGGGCCCGTCGACGAGTTCAATGGTAAAACGTAATACTAATGATGGGGGTAATAGCGAATGGAAGTGACTGATCTACCACTTTTTTGTACACAACCCGAGACCTGCTTGGCGATGCTGGCTACCGACGAGGCTATTTATGTTGCGTACGAGCGCGAGCGCGATTTTTTATCGGCACCTAAAGCCTTTATCGTGTGCACAGTGCCGGCTGATGCTTTGGTGATGGTTAATGATTGTCATGCCACGGAAGCGCAGTGGTTGATATTGGAAGGGCGGCCTCACGGTGTGTACCGTTATCAATATGATGACCGGACTTTTTTTGTCTTTTACGGCGGCCAGCAGCTATTTGACGTACAGGCGTCCGAGCTCGAAGTGGCGAAAGAAATTTACCATTGCACGAGCCCCTACGAGGCCATATTAAAATATCAAAACAAAGACCATGTTTTGTAACCTGAGGTGGTGATATGAAAGTAGCCTTTTATAGCAGTAAACCCTATGACCATGTTTATTTTGATTCGCTAAATAGCGACCATGTATTACTTTACCTCGAAACGAACCTTACCGCGGCGACGGCGATATTGGCAGATGGCTGTGACGCCGTTTGCTGCTTTGTTAATGATACGTTAAATAAAGAGGTTTTAGACATTCTCCACAAGCAAGGTATCGGCTTGATTGTAATGCGCTGCGCGGGCTTCAATAATGTAGATGTCGAGTTCGCTGCCGAGCTAGGGTTAATCGTCGCGCGGGTGCCCGAATATTCACCCTATGCCGTTGCAGAGCATACCGCAGCCCTAATTTTGACGTTGAATCGCCATATACATCGCGCACATAATCGAATTCGTGAGAACGATTATTCGCTGCACGGGCTCATGGGGTTTGACTTGCACGGAAAAACCGTTGGGGTTGTGGGTTCGGGTAAAATTGGTCGTGCTTTTATTCATATCATGCTGGGTTTTGGCTGCCGAGTTCTGGTGTTTGATCCTGCCAAGGTTCCGATTGAAAATGCTGAGCACGTCGAGCTCGACACCTTGTGGTCCAGCAGCGATATTGTATCGCTGCATTGCCCGTTAACGCCGGAAACCTATCATATTGTTAATGCTGAGGCTTTAGCCAAAATGCCCAAAGGCGCAATGCTGATTAATACCAGCCGTGGTGGTTTAATTGATACACAGGCGGTGATTGACAGTTTAAAAACTGGGCAGCTCGGTTATTTGGGTATTGATGTGTACGAAGAAGAGGCCGACTTATTCTTTGAGGATTTATCCGACACCATCGTACAAGATGATGTTTTTGCGCGCCTAACAACCTTTCCGAACGTCGTTGTTACTGGGCACCAAGCCTTCTTTACGCGTGAGGCGCTTCATAAAATCGCCACCGTAACTTTTGCTAATCTCGATGCTTATGCCGCGAAAGATTTTTCTCGCATGGAGATTGTTAATAAATAAGCATTCATTATAACCGCTCGCCCTTGAGCGCGATTGCTGGCTTGCTTAGTGCGTCACCTGAGGTTGTGATGAGTTGCCAAGAAAAAAGACACGCTCTAATTGGTGTCTGATGCTCCAAGCAATCTTCTAGGTGCGCGCAAACGCCCCCCGTTCTGCGTCAGCTCTCAAGCATAGCTCTTACACTCTCCTAACACGCGGCATCTATGCCGCGACAGCCTCCGACGCTACGCGACAAGACTGCATAGCAATAAAGGTCTGTGCCGCCTGGCCTATTCCTCCGTTGAGCCCATGAACAAGATAGCCATCAATGGCTCGACAGCCCCATCATGGCATTGAGGCGCGTGCCTAAAGACCATGTTAAAAGAATACCGAAAATTTGGTTTCGAAGGGGTAAGCAGCCTCCTATAACCAAATTTTAACTTGCTCTCGCCTTATATTACGAAACGGCCTGTAAACAAGTTCGATCAATAGCGATGTTAACCGTGTGTGGCTTAATTTTTAACTAGACTGATAAGTAAGTCCAAGTGTTAGTAGGCCGTATGTTTGTGAGGCATTGCCCGTCGAGCAATTGCAAGCGAAGGACGCGGCGGCAGCCGTGTATCAATCGTTAAAAGCCTGAAAGCCTTAAAGAAGGCTTTGCTGTATAAGGCTTCAAGTAAAGGCCTTTTAAGGCCATCTAAAAGCAAGCAGGAAACGAGTGTATATGCCGCAGCAGGTCAGCTAGACGAAGCGCCAACCCCCTACAGGAGGATGACCATGATTGTAATTAACACGGCTATTTTAATATCCCTTAAATTGGCTGTAGTGACCAAAATTAGCGAGGGAGCCAGTGCTTTGGGTGCCGTAGCGTTGCTTGGGCATATTATCACCGGCGAGAAACTCCTCGCGGCGTACCTATTTAAGCCAATCCCCAAGCCACTTCCCAAGCCAATTCATCTATCTTTAAAAACCGCATATTCTCAAAGGTAACTTTATGGAATCCCAGAGCCATGCGGCGCTCGGCATCCCTTATGCCATGAATATCAACACACTGGCCGTTGATGATGACCGTTCGATGCGGATGATGCTGCAAACGCAACTGGAAGACTTAGGGCATAGTGTCATCACCGCCGACGATGGCAATTCCGCATGGGCGCTACTGCAGGACGATAACTGCGATATCGATATTGTGGTTTTAGACCGAGAGATGCCAGGTATGAATGGCCTTGAGCTCGTTTCGTTAATGAAAACTGCCCCCATGCTGAAAAATATCCCTGTAATTATGCAAACCGGCTCGGATCGCGCGGAGCAGATACGCGAGGGCATTGATGCCGGTGTCCATTATTATTTGACCAAACCCATTAATGAAGATGTTTTGGCCGCTGTAATATCGGCGGCGGTTAGCAATATTAGCCGGCAAAAGCGACTTAACCAGGCGCTAAAGCATCATAAATCCAGTTTTAACCTAATAAAAAAATGCCAATTTACTTTGCGCACCATTGTCGAAGCGGAAGATTTAGCGTGTCTTTTAGCCAATTGCTACCCTAACCCCCAAAAAGTGGTAGCTGGGCTTGCTGAGCTTTTAGTTAACGGCGTAGAGCATGGAAATCTCGGTGTTGGCTTTGAGGAAAAAACCTGGCTCATTAAAAGTGGTACTTGGTGGGATGAAGTACTGCGCCGCGCTGAGTTTCCTGAGCACCGCAATAAACATGTTGAGGCATTTTATCAGCGCCAAGAAGACGGACACTACCTAAAAATTAGAGACTGTGGAAAAGGGTTTAATTGGCGCAAGTACCTTAAAGTTGACCCGCCGCGGGCACTCCAAAGCCACGGTCGTGGTATCGCGCAAGCGCACTCGATGAGTTTTGATAAAATATCTTATAACGAAGCGGGTAACGAAGTTACGGCTTTTGTCGCTTACGATTCAGATAACGACGGGTAACCGGCGAGTGTTGAAGTGCAGGTGGCTTGGTAAGCTCTGGAATTCATACAAAGCGCTTAGTCATAAGGGCAGAACCCACGCGCTGTTTGTTTTTGCTATTGGCATTAGCACAGTTTTAGTGGTTGCGTTCGCTGCGGAATATCAAACCTCCGAAAAAATTCGCTTACAAAAGAATACAACTGCCACCGTCGTAAAGCTCTATCAGGCATCACTGGTGCAGCAATTGGACAACATCGATTATGCGGCCTTAACGAGTACCGTTGCCAAAATTCAGCAATCGCTAGCGCTCTCGGGCCACTGCCTATTTAACCGAGAGGGTGTGCTTGTCATGTCGGGAGCGAATGAATGCGTCCGAGCTAATTTGCCATTTCTAGTGCCTATCTCGCGTGGCGACGATACCGTTGCCGGTTATCTCTATATTCAGCCCTCCAGCTTTGGCGATACGCACGACCGATCGCAGGTGGTGTTGCCGGCAATTTTGCTGTGGGCGGCGCTAGTCTCCGTTTTTATTTTATTGTTTTTGCACATACGGCGCACCGTGTTCGAGCCACTTTTACAACTTAGCAGTGCCGTAAAGCGTTTTTCTAACACGAATGACTTCCATATTAGAGCCAATTCGTCAGCTGGCGGTGAGGTTGGTTTTTTAGCCCGCGCATTTAACCGTTTGCTACGGGATATGCGATTGAAAGAGCACGACCTGATTAAGGCAAAAAACAAAGCTGATGAAGCCAATGCACTCAAAGGGGACTTCCTGGCATCGGTCAGTCACGAAATACGCACGCCAATGAATGGCATTATTGGCACAACCGAACTGCTGCTAGAATCTTTAGATAAACAAAAGCATAAAAGCTACGCCAGTACCATATTGCGATCATCGGAAAGCTTGCTGGCGATTATTAATGACATTTTAGATTTCTCGAAAATAGAATCCGGAAAACTAGAGGTCGAGTCCATTCCGTTTAATATCTATGCTGAAATAGAAGACGTTGCCGATTTAATGGCTATGCGCGCCAACGAAAAAGGCGTGGAAATCGTGTTGGCTATTTCCCCGTATATCCCCGAAACAGTAATTGGCGACCCAAGCCGGCTTCGGCAGATTCTTACCAATCTTGTTAGCAATGCGATCAAATTTACTAATCAAGGCCATATTATCATTGAGGTCGAACCGCTTGGGGCCCGTAGTCACCGGGAAAAAAGTGAAACTCTGCGCTTTTCCGTCGTCGATACAGGTATTGGCATTTCAGAAGACGCGCAACAGCGTATTTTTGAGCGATTCACTCAGGCGGAGTCATCGATTACCCGAAAGTACGGTGGAACTGGCCTCGGCTTGGCAATTTGCAAACAGCTAGTTGAGTTACTGGGGGGGGAAATTAGTGTTGAAAGTGTTGAAGGCAAGGGTTCTGTATTTAGTTTTACGCTCGAGCTCTGCATTGATACCGAGCAGGCCGAAACCGAAGCCTGTAATAACCTCGAGAATGTTAGTGCACTGGTGGTCGATGATAATCCGTATTTTTTGGAGTATATAAAATTAGCCCTCAGGTACTTTGGTCTTAAGGTTGCCTGTACCAGCAGTGAAAAAGAAGCGCTGCTTATTATTGGTGATGCCGAAAGTAAAGGTCGGCCGGTTAATATCGTATTAATTGATGAAAATATGCCGCTGATCAATGGCTGCGTACTGGCTGAAAAAATGGGCGTAACCTTTGTTCATAGCGCGCCACCGGTTATTCTACTTAGTGATATCAGCGCCGATGCCAAACAAGAGCAGGCCTATGCAAGGTTTGGCATAGCTGCCTATATTCAAAAGCCGATTCGATTAAAGCAGCTTACCGCGCTGATCGAGCTTACGTTGTCGAAAAGGTCGCAGGGGCGGCCGGGCGACATATTAACCGTGGACCAGCTACGTATTCCTTCTAACCCACGGCCCCACAGTATCAAACTTGCGGGGCCTAACATTTTGGTTGCCGACGAAAGCGACGTGCTTTATGCGTTGGTTCAGGCTTTACTATCGGACGCTGGGTGCAATGTTTCAAGAGTGAGCAACGGCGATGAGCTTACCCAGCACTGTATGAACCATCGAGTGGATCTACTGCTTATCGATGTGGAGTTGTCTGAGCTCAATGGTCTGGCGTTAGCCAAGTCAATTGCCAAAGTGCGTTCCGAGGCTTGCGCTAGCCACACGCCAATCATCGCAATGGCCGCAAAAGAGTCTCAGGCAGACCCTATCGAGGTGATAAGCGCCGGCATCGATGTGCTTATACATAAGTCGTCATTAAAGGCTCAGTTGTTGAGTAAAGTCGCGGTGTTGATTCCAAGCTTTATTATTAATCATAAAAATGACTTCGTGCACTTTGACAACGTACATATCCTGCTCGTCGAAGACAACAGAGTTAATGCGCAAATCACCACTGAAATTCTTGAAGAGTTCGGTTGCTCGGTACACGTGTGTGACAATGGAAAGCTCGGGTTTGATGTATTTCGCGAGCGCCGCTTCGATGTTGTCCTTATGGATTGCCAGATGCCGGTTATGGATGGCTTCGAAAGCACGCGGCTTATTCGTCACTTTGAGAAGAGCCTGCATCGCAAGAGTACACCGATTATAGCCCTGACCGCCAATGCCATGAAGGGCGATAGTGAACGCTGTTTTAATGCCGGAATGGATGATTATCTCACCAAGCCCGTAAAGCGAGAGAAGTTGCGCACACTGCTGACGCGTTGTATCAATAGCGAAAAAATCAGTATAAAAGTTCCTTCTGAGGTAAGCCGAAATGAACCCTTAGTCGATGACGATGAGCTGGATCGTGTCATTACGTTTAGTCGCCGCGCTGGCATTGATATAGAACACTATATACTTGATATCGAGCGCAGTTTACGGCTATTGAAAAGTCAGTTTAGAGCCCAATCTCCAAAAATTGTCTATGAAACAGCGCAGGTTATTTCGCCGATTTGCGAGGCTTTTGGATTTAACCGCCTAAAAAATGATGTTCTGCGCTTTTCGCAAGCGGCACTTGACCTACATATTGAAAAAATAACACGCACTGATGCTCTTACCAGCTTGCTTGATAGCTGCATTAAGACGGTCGGTGAAACTAAAGACTACTTATGTTCGTTGAACAATGAAATAACACCGGGCTTGCCCCACAATTTTGCCACCAAGATTAATGATGCCGATCTTGGCGAGCATGAACGTAAAAAAGCCAGCGCCACAGGGGCACACCGTCGGGCTGACAAGCCCGTAGATGCATCACATCTTGCAACAACAAAACGTGAAATAACTGGCAAGCCTCAGTCGAATAAAAAAACCTTGTATAGTCACCCAGCAGAAACTATTAAAGTGTTCCGTGAGCAAGAATCGAGCCCGACAGCGGCGGTGGATGTGCCAACGTTTAACCGCGCTAAGAAGATATTCAAAGCCAAGTTCTCAACCGTGTTGGCTGAATATTTAGAAGATACCGACCAGTATATTCAGGCGATAAAGCTTGGCGTAAGCCGAATAGACTACGACCTGATTCGCGACAATGCGCACCCGTTAAAATCGTCTTCTTATACGTTGGGTTTTTGTGAGCTGGGTGGCATCGCAAAGCAAATTGAATACGGGGCTAAGTCTCACGTTGAAATCGAGAAAATCGAGCAAGATGTAGCAGTATTGCTCAAAACGCTAGGTGATACCAAGGCCTATATCGGTGTGGGGGTAAGCGAGTGATGCGAAGGCTGCTTTCACCATTGCACAGCGAGCGAAGCCTTTGGCCAATGGCTTGTTTTTTATTCGCAGTGACGACAATGACGGTTTGCGCGATATTTGTTTTTTCGTCGTTGCATGCGATTGATAATAAGGCAAACGCCCAAACCATTTATAAACTAAAGCAGCAGGTTTCGGTGGTAAAGCATATTGCGGTCATTGCGGGTTATTTCGATGTCGGCAAAGGCGGCGGTGTGAAAGCGGTGCAAGCTGCTGTGGTTAGGTCTGAATTGCGCGATTTAGCGAAGCAGTTAGATGGAATGAATGCGT
Organism: Marinagarivorans sp.; assembly: GCA_036554385.1. Lineage (GTDB taxonomy): Bacteria > Pseudomonadota > Gammaproteobacteria > Pseudomonadales > Cellvibrionaceae > Marinagarivorans. Next base: position 12,488 of record DATBNJ010000317.1, read on the forward strand.
ATATTATGTCGCGTCGCAACGATTTACCTGAGGCCATTGCCCAGCCGTACTTTGTGGCTAGCCCCTCGGTGGTAGAGCTTTACAGCGAGTATATTACCTCGGCAATAAAAATAACGCAGTTATCCGAGGATGATCAGAAAATGGCTTACCACCTCCGCGTTATCACTGCGCTTAAGCCGCAAATAGAAAGCGAAATTAATAGGCTAGTTGCCCTCTATTATCAGCTATTGGTTGACAAAGTCGCTAAGCAAAGTGAAGTTTATTGGTATTATATTATTGGCGTTTTTGCCGCCTTTGCTGTGACCTTATTTGTGTTTGTTTTAAGGCCGATGAAAAATGCCACTGCAGTTGCCCGCGAGCAAGCGGCGCTGGCCAATCGCATTAAAAATGAGTTTTTGGCGAGCGTTAGTCATGAGATTAGAACACCAATGCACGGCATTATTAGTGCTGGCGAGAACCTCAACTCAACACAATTAAGTGATAAGCAAAAAAATTATGTGAGAACCATAATATCATCCGCCGATGCTTTGCTCGACGTTGTTAACGATATTCTCGGTTATTCGGCACTGGAATCGGGTGAAACCTATGTCGAAGTAGAGCGCTTTAACTTATTTGAGTTGAGTCACGATTTGGTTCAGCTAATGGATGAGCGGGCTCAACTTAAAAACCTTGAGCTAATTATGCGCTACGAAGACGGCGTGCCTCACGAGGTAGGGGCAGACCCATCGTTAATTCGTCAAGTGCTTTATCACCTGCTTAGTAATTCGATAAAATTTACTGAGTCCGGTTATATTGTTGTTACCATCGACAAGGACGAGCCCCTTGAGCGCGGTGACATCGCGCTTAAGTTCTCGGTCGAGGATACGGGCATCGGTATCGAATCATCCAAGCTTTCGTTAATATTTGAACAGTTTGTTCAAGCCAATGGTGGCACTAAGCGTTTGTTTAGTGGTACAGGTTTAGGTTTGTCTATTTGTAAAAAGCTGGTTGAGTTAATGGGAGGCAATATTCGCGTGGGTAGCGTGTTGGGCGAAGGCGCAACCTTTACTTTTACCCTGCCTGTAATGCTTGCTGACAACATAGCGCGCGTCGAGCCGCAGCCCCCGGCGGTATTTGCAGGGACTGTGTTGTTTATCTGTGATGACCCAGACTTTAAGCGTGCAGTGCTGTCTGATCTGGGCACGGATGGCTTGCAGGTCAATGGCTTGCAAATAAGTTGTACAACGTCTAAAGATTTTATGGCTAACGGCGCGGGTGGACTAGACTCAATTGCTTTGTTCGTTGTCGACTACTTTGTTAAAGAAGCATCGCCGGCTAAAATTATCCAGAAAATCAGAGCAGCGCGCAATTTTAATGGTATTAAAGCGGTATGTTTTTGTCGAACACACGATCTGAGCATCGTGCAGGTTTTGCGCGAACAAGGCTTTCACGGTGTGTTTACATTTCCCGCGGACATTGAGGCATTCAAAGATTTTTTGCACGCTCAATCCGCGTTGCAACGGGCTCCATTTATAACGGCCGGAATGCCGAAGAGCCCGGTTTTAGGTGATTCCGTAAACTATTTGCGCGGCGCTAATATACTGCTAGTAGAAGACAACCGAATTAATGCAGCACTGGCTGAAGATATACTTTTAGATTTAGGTGCTAAAGTTACTCTGGCGGAAAATGGAGAAGTGGCCGTAGAACGTGTTCGCGCGGGGCATCAATTCGATTTAATTCTTATGGATTGCATGATGCCGGTGATGGACGGCTTCGAAGCGACTCGATTAATTCGGGCATTGCCGCGATCGTTGGGCAAAGCTTTGCCGATTATAGCGTTAACGGCGAATGCAATGGCAGGTGATAAAGAGCGCTGCCTTGAGGCGGGGATGAACGCCTATTTGTCTAAGCCGGTGCGTAAAAAAGACTTGCAGCAAGTGATGAATAAATGGCTGCAAGGGCAGCACCGCGCGGCCGGGCGTACGCCGTCTGCGGCTGAACACCCGTTCGACACTCCAATGACCTTACCCGCTAACCTTGAACCGGATGATTCCGAAGCGGCTCAGCAAAGCAAGCCGGCAGGGACAACTCAAGATAAAACCGCGGTCGCAGGCTCGCCCAGTGCCGATGATACACCAAACAACATCGCCATCGGCGCGATTACCGCTGACAGCTCTCCTCCAGTGCAACCGATGCGCAAAGCCAAACCACCGGTAAGTTTAAAGCCTAAAAATATTCCTGCCGCGGCGGATGAAAATACTCAAAAAAGCGCGGCGCCCAATAATAAACGCAACCCATCAGAGCCGGAGTTAAGCAATAGCTCTAAAACCGAGGCGCCTGCGAAAACACTCAACTATCTCAATGCGGCCGCAGTCGCCAAAGCCAAAAATATAATGAAACACCGATTTCCCACCATGATTGAATACTACTTAGAAGATACCCAAAGCTATATTGATCAAATCCGCCGAGGGCTCGACGAGGGCAGCTACGCCCAGCTG
>DATBNJ010000321.1:0-32492 GCA_036554385.1 Marinagarivorans sp.
GATTTAGAGCCAAGGCGTGTTATGGCCAACAATATTGCTTCGAATTAAAGGCAACCCAACTGCATTAAAGCCAGCGGGGGCGTCAAAATCATACTCAGTGGTATTACGAAAAAAATAAAACATATTACATCAATTTACTTCAAGGTAACCTAAGGGTGCTTCTAAAGCGGAAATGTTAATACATCGCGAATATCTGCCTTGTCCAACAAACACATTAAAAGCCTATCAACGCCGAGAGCAACCCCGGCGCATTCTGGCAACCCAGCATCAAGCGCCGCAATAAATTGCGGATCGATAGTAACTTTGGGCAAGCCTCGTTTAGTGCGTACAGCATTATCACTTTCAAAACGCTGGCGCTGCTCTGCAGCGGACGTTAACTCCCAATAGCCATTTGCCAACTCAACGCCTTTCCAATAAAGCTCAAAGCGCTTTGCCACAGGTTGACCCTTTGAATCCTGGGTAATTTTTGCTAATGCGCACTGCACTTGGGGGAAGTCGTAGACCAGTGTCGGCGACTTTAAGTTGGGCTCTACACAAGTGCTAAAAATAACATCGAGCCAAACACCCAACGAATCATCATGCCATGAGATATTCAGCTTCCGCTTGGCGTACTCGGCTAATTCATCTTTACCTGCCAGATGTGGATTAATGCCCGTATAACGTTTAAAGACATCGCAATAAGCAATGCGCTGAACAGTTTCAGTCACCCCTAGGTTGCGCAAAAGCGACTCGACATCTGTCATAAGCCGGGTGTCATTATAACTAAGACGATACCACTCCAACATTGTAAACTCAGGCTGATGTCGCCTTCCCGATTCGTCGGCGCGATACGCTTTTACCACACTGTAAATACTGCCGCTGCCCGACGCCAGCAATCGCTTCATATAATACTCGGGCGATGTTTGCAAAAAATACTGATTTTTTTCGACATCTACGGTCATTGCATTCAAATGCACATCCGTCACAGAGTACGGTGATAAAGTTGGCACATCCACCTCAATAACATTTTCTCGGTAAAAATAATCACGGATGTTACGCAGCATATTTTGCCGAAACACTAATGTTTCTATGGGAGTATTTGACTGAAACGTCACACTAAACCTCAACTAACTAAAAGACTATTTTCGATAAATAACTGTAACTATTCAGCGGCTCGCTAAAATGGTTCGTTTTCATTTAGCTGAATAGTTACCAAACAGCTAAGCTTTACTGGATGACAGCGGCATACTGACGCAACATTACGCGGTGATAGGCCCATAAAAAAAGCCAGGCAGTGCCTGGCTTTTTTTATGGGCTAAAGTGCCAACAATTATTTAGCGTTAGAGCGGCCCAGGTACTCGCCTGTGCGAGTATCAACTTTAATGACTTCACCGGTCGATAAAAACAACGGCACTTTAACCACCGCACCAGTGGTTAAAGTGGCAGGTTTAGTACCACCTTGGGCCGTATCGCCTTTTAGGCCCGGGTCTGTTTCGGCGATTTCTAGCTCGACGTGATTCGGGGCACTGACCGCCAATGGTGCACCGTTAAACAGGGTGACTACACACACGTCTTGTTCTTTTAGCCATTTCGCTGTATCGCCGACGGCCGCCGCATCCGCTTGCACCTGCTCGAAGCTTTGGGGGTCCATAAAGTGATAAAACTCGCCGTCGCTGTAAAGGTATTCCATATCTTGATCCAATACATCTGCCGCTTCAAGCTTTTCACCCGACTTAAAGGTGCGCTCCCAGACGCGCCCAGATCGCAAATTGCGAAGTCGCACGCGGTTAAACGCCTGACCTTTACCGGGTTTCACAAATTCGTTTTCCACGATCGAACAAGGATCGCCATCGAGCATTACTTTAAGCCCGCTACGAAATTCGTTGGTAGAATAGTCCGCCATTTCACTTCCTCTTCAGGATTCGTTGCACAAAAAAAGGCGCGTATGATACCCCGAACACAGCAACCTGCGTATACCCCTACTTGGCAAGATGAGCTAAAAAATCTGATAACTTGCCCTAAAGCGCTATTTCAGGCCTTAGACCTACCCTTGGCCCAGCTGCCCTACGCCTATCAGGGCGATCAGCTCTTTCAGCTGCGAGTAACGCGCCCGTTTCTGCAACGCATGAAAAAAGGCGACTTAAAAGACCCGCTATTAATGCAGGTATTACCCGTACACGATGAAACTCAATCACCCCACGATTACACCGAGGACCCACTCGCAGAGCACAACCATAACCCCACACAGGGGGTTATTCACAAATATCACGGGCGCGTACTGCTGGTTGCCGCCTCCCAGTGTGCCATTAATTGCCGCTACTGCTTTCGACGCAACTTCGACTATGCGAGCAATTCGCCCTCTCGCTCCCAGTGGCAAGCATCGCTAAGCTATATTCGAGAGGACAGTTCTATCAACGAGGTAATTTTCAGCGGCGGCGATCCACTTGTCTTGGGTGACAGCCAAATCGCGTGGCTTTTGGGCGAAATAGAAGCCATACCGCACATCACTCGGGTAAGGATTCATTCGCGCCTCCCCATTGTACTGCCGCAAAGAATCACCCCTGCGCTGCTAGAGCGCCTGCAGCACAGTCGCCTCAATGCCGTAATGGTCGTACACAGTAACCACCCCAACGAGATCGATGACGACGTCTGCGCCGCTCTGGCGCGTATAAAAGACGCCGGCATCACGTTGCTCAACCAATCGGTTTTGCTCGCGGGTATCAACGATAATAGCGAAACACTCATCAATTTAAGCGAACGCCTATTTGACGCCGGCGCACTGCCCTACTATCTACATTTAATGGATAAAGCAAAAGGTACAGCCCATTTCGACCTACCCGAAGCGCAGGCAATCGCGATACATCAGCAAATGCAAGCCCATTTACCCGGTTTCCTTGTTCCCAAGCTGGTACGAGAGATTCCGCACAAACCCCATAAAACCTGTGTCTTTTAGTCCTAACAGATATCGCTATAATGGCCGACTTCACAAAATTGTGCTTTCAGTCTTTACGCATGCGTTAAAAAATGGTCGGCAGGACATGAAAGGAATCTAAACTAGTTAATAACCCTCCAGAAACGGCAGTTTTTGGTGGATGCTGGCGCGGCAAAAGGACACACCGCCAAAAACAATAAACGTGAGCTATTGTTTTTGCTAGTAATAAAGAATCGTATTCCTTATTACTACACCACGAAACACCATGGATGGCGCTTCAGTAGGGGCACTAGTTAATACAGCTTTCGCTTAGCCTCACTGGCGGGCGGGAGAATGAATCACAACAAGGCAAAATCAATGACCCAAGAGTTAGACGTGAAATCGCTGTTCGCCTCACTTGAACTGCCAGCACCAGACATCGAACTCCTCGCCTTTTGCGGCAGCAACAAAGCCGTCAAAGTCGCCGACTGGGCCGACAGCTTAAAGACCACGCAGACCGTGCAAACCTGTGGCCACCTTTATCAAGTCATCCCTCAAGTATTGCGCCTAAAAACCACCACGGCAGAGCGTAAACAGATGCTCGATAGCCTCTTTTTGGTGGCCTACCCCTGCACCTTGTCACTGGGTAAAGAGTTCCTAAACCAACCGCTGGCATTGCCGCAACCCGCCCAAAAAGCGGCCGTACTGGGGCAGACGATTCTTAAATCGCTGGCGACGGGTTATTTAGTGATTCTCGAGAGCCTGTGCGCCGAGCGTAAACTCAAAGCCCCCCAGCAAAATATCGCCGCTGAGTCACTCTTCAATGCACTGCAATGCTTGTCGCTGATGCAGCTACGCAACCAGCAACTCTACAGTCAAGCCTCGCCCGTTATTTGGCGCTATGCAAATAGCCTCATACAGATTGCTGAGTACCTCGATGTGAGCGACCGATTGGTCAAGCCGCGTTTTTCGGGCTTTAAATCGGCAACGCCCGCACACTGCTACCTGCGTATTGTTGCCCTTGCTAGCGCTCGGCTTAATCAATTAACGCAAGTGGATATGGCACATACCTTTAACGCGCTTGAATCTTGGTCGCAAGCACTAAAGATATCGCCCACGCCGGCAACATTCTGGATTGACCTAAACAGCAACACCCCGCCGCTGCTGCTAGACAGGAAAAAACCGCCCGAACAAGGCAACTTGATGCATTTCGATTTTGCTAAGCTAACCCAGCAACTCGCTAGTCTGCTCGAAGGAGAAGCGAACATTGTTGGCCACGGCATAGAAATTTCAATTCCGCCCGAAATAAGCTCGCCAACCACGTTACACCTCGAAAATGCGTGGGGGCGAAACATTGCACGCACTAGCAACCGCCGCTCGAGTGAGCACACCGCCGAAATTGTGGTGGGTTTCCAACAATGCCACAGCAAGCTCAGCGGCTTCGACAGTTTTAGCGACTTTCTTGGCGAACAACATCGTCCGCGCTCGGATAAAAAGCCAGGGCTCGGCGGGCTATCGAACTTATTGGGCGCCCTAACACCCGCAGCCAGCGCCAAAAGCCACGGCCAGCAGGTGGCAACCACGCCACTGCGCGTTACAACACAGAATGTCAGCAAAGAGGGCTATTGCCTACTGTGGGAAGGCGTTCAGCCCGTTCGTATTGACGCCGGCGATGTAATCGCCATACGCGAGCATGCCAAGCGAGATTGGAGCTTGGGCGTTATACGCTGGATTCGTAAACTAAAAAACCACTCTTTACTTGGGGTTCAACTGGTCAGTACCAAACCGCAGGCTGTTGCCGCTTCGTGTGCCTACGACGATGGTGGTTACTCCGACTTTATGCGGGCATTTTTACTGCCTAATCAGCCTCCGCAGCACAACTCGGGCTTGCTCACATCAAACGTCCTTTTTGATGAGAACACCAAAATCAAACTCAAGCTTGAAAGCAATGGCAAGCCCGCCGAGGCAAAACTCACCCAATGCCAGTTAACCACCGGCAAAGCCAAAGTGTTCAGCCTGCAAGATATCAGCAATATCAGCAGCCCGAATGAAAACAAGCACCAACTTTAGGTGCAATTGTACCGCCGTGACCGGACGCAGCACTGGCCTGAACGGCGGCAATTGAGTACACTCTGTGCCTCTTTTGGTCACCCTGCTGTGGGCTAAGCCCTCAACGCGGTCGAAACAGCGCTCAGCAAGGGCACCTTGAAGCCGAATAACAAGAAACCGTAAACCCTACTCAAAGTCACAAGTGGCCCGCGATTATCGCGCGCCAAAACTTATAAAGCAGAGCGGTATGAACGCCAACACCCCTATTCGTTTACTTATATTAAATGACTCTCGAGACGAAGCTAATCGGCTCGTCAGCATGCTCAGCAACGCGGGAAAAACTGCCGACGCCCAGCATGTCGAAAGTGAAGAAGCACTGATAAAAGTACTGCAGGAGCGTAGCTGGGACCTGCTTATTGGGCATGTGGATACGACCAACCTCACGCCCGAGCTCGCGCAAAAGCAAATTCGCAAGCTGAACAAAGATGTCCCCATGATCCTAATGACCGAAGAGGAAGGCACCTTAGCCATCGTCGACGGGCTTAAAAAAGGCGCTGCAGACGTACTCCTGGTCGACGAAGATCAACACCTGCTTCAAGTCATTAACCGCGAGCTTGAAAACCGCGAATACCGCAGCCAAAGCCGCTACGCTCAGCGAAAACTTAAAGACGTAGAGCGCCGCAATCAACAGCTGCTCGATAGCTCAAAAGACGCCATCGCGTTTGTCGAAGACGGTATGTTTCTATATACCAACGACAGTTTCGCGGAACTATTGGGCTACGCCGACCGCGACGACCTCGAGTGCACGCCGATTATTGATGTTATCGACCCCAGCGACCAAGAGATGCTGCGCGACTTCCTCAAAGATGTCGCCACTAAAGGCAATATGCTAGACACGCAAGTACTGGCATTTAAAGTGGTCAGCGAAGGCGGCGAAAGCAAAACCCTCAACGTCGACATCAGTCTGGCAAGCTATGACGATGAAACCTGCGTACAGCTGCTGGTACCAGGCGTTGGCAAAAGCCAAGCACTGCAAAATACAAGCACCAGTACTGGCAAAAGCCCCGAAACAACCAGTGGGCTACTCGATCGCAACACCTTTGTTGAAAAGCTCTACCGCTCGCTGGATGTAGCGGCAGAAAACGAGCAATCTGGCGCGGTGATTCACATCGATATCGACCAGTTTTTGCCGACTGTGGTGCAAAAAGTGGGCGCTCTGGCCGCAGACCGGGTACTTAAGAATATCGGCAACTATTTAAAAACATTGTGCCCAGAGGGCTCAGTGGCATGTCAATTCGGCGGCAGCGCCTTTTTAGTACTCATTGCCAACACCCAAGCTAACGCAGCCTTGCAAATTGCCGAAACCTTGTGCGCCCGGCTGCGCGAGTACTACGTCGATATCGACGGCTCGAGCCTACAGTTTCAGTACTTTGTCGGAGCAGGTTTATTTAGTGAAGTCACCACAACGCCCGATACACCAATTATGCACGCGCTTAAAGCGGGCCAGCTCGCACGAGAAAACGAAAACAAACTCGCCGAACTCTACGAGCCGCCACAAGAAACTGGCGAAGCCGCTGTGCGCAGCGAAAAGGACCTCGAGCGCTTGATTCAAAAAGCTCTCGATAACGGCCGTTTCAAACTGCTATTCCAACCGATTTTAAGCTTGCGTGGCTCAACGCAAGAGCATTACGAAGTGCTAATGCGCATGATTGATAGCAAAGGCAATGAAATTACCCCTGACGAGTTTTTAGATGTCGCCGATGCGATTGGGCTCACCGCCAAAATAGACCGCTGGGTTATCCTCGAAGCCCTTAAGATTCTGACTTCACACCGCGCCAATGGGCACAACACTCGCTTAATTATTAATTTAAGTAACGCATCAATTAAGGACAACACACTGCCAGAATGGCTCGCCATTGCCTTTAAAGCGGCCAAGCTGCCCAGTGACAGCTTGGTATTCCAAATGGGTGAACCCGAGGTCAACGACCACATTACGCAAGCAAAAACGCTGAGCGAAAAACTAACGGACCTCGGATCTTCCGTATGCATCAGCCGCTTTGGTTGTGCCGTTAATCCCATGAATGCACTGCAACACGTACCGGCCAAATACATAAAAATTGACGGCTCCTTCACACAGGAGTTGCAAGAAGGTAATTCGGCTAAATTCTCTGAAATTATTGGCGAACTGCACACCATCGAAAAGGTCACCATTGTGCCCTTTGTCGAAAATGCCAGCGTGCTCTCTAAGCTTTGGCAATCCGGCGTGCATTATATTCAAGGTTTTTACTTGCAGGCTCCGACCGACAGTATGAACTACGAATTTGATAGCGAATAACGTTTATTGCGCCCAATCCAAAAATGCCGCTGATGCGGCATTTTTTATGGCGCCTTGCTTGGCAGACTGAATCTTCTAGCCACAAACTTCCAGAGCGTTTGGAATATACCGCTTGCGTTTAGCAGGCTTTAGGGCCGTCACGTCGGCCATGCACAAGCCGTCTAGGCAATCGCCGAAATCTGGATCGACACTAAACACCAACGAAGCAAAACCACCGTCCTCAAAAATCGACATATACTGCTTAAACAGCACTGGGAATCTATGCCCCTGAGCTAAAAATGCTTGCTGCAATTCAGTAAATGCCGCCGAGGCATCCAAATCGCCAAATTTCGCATCATTTTTTTCCAGCGCATCAACACTTAACTGGTAAGGCACATTTGCCACGGCCAAATCGTCTTTGAAGGCATAATAACGGCGATAATAGTAAACGAGCATATCCGACAATTCTCGCGGATAATCAGCACTCATACTAACGGGCCCAATAATATAACGAGCAGGATAGCGCGCTAAGTATGCCCCAATGCCTTGCCATAAATAGTCTAGGCTTGCTTTACCCCAGTAGGCAGGGCTCACAAAGCTGCGACCCAGCTCGATACAATCTGCCAAATAGGGTTCAAATGCAGGTTTAAACACATACAGCGAACGCGTATAAAACCCTTCTTCACCTATGCCTTGTAAAATGCTTTTGCCCTCACCGATGCGGTATGCGCCGGCGATCTGCAAGTTTTCTCGATCCCATAACACGAGGTGACGATAAATGGCATCGTATTTATCGAGGTCTCGCTTACCGCCGGTGCCCTCGCCGACGCGGCGAAACGCCACCTCGCGCAAGCGGCCAATTTCTCGCAACACAGGCGAATCCGTACTGTAATTGACAAGGTAAATTCGGTTGCCGTCGCGGGTTTCGCCAAGCAGCTCGGCCGCTTTAAGCTCGGCTTGAAGCGCGCTTCTCGACTCGGGGTGCGCAATAGTTTTTAGGGTTTGAAAAACCGGCGCTTTATTCTTACCGAGTTTGTAAACATGCTTGCGCAAGCGTTTGACCAAAACCTTGTCACGCATTTTATCGGTAATTAGGGCCTCTGGCGAAATGAGTGCGCCAACTTTAAATTGAATCGTTCGCGAGCGTTTGTTAAACATTTCGTGGGGCAATAGTGCGGTACCCAGCGGTTTAAAAACCATTGAGGCACTGTAAAACAACAGCGAATTTTTTGCTCCAATATGCACCGGTAGCAAAGGCGCGCCTGCTTTGCGCGCAAAGTGTAAAAAGCCGGGGCGCCAAGCGCAGTCCTTTACCCCCAGTGGCCGAGCACGACTAACCTCGCCAGCTGGGAAAACAATCACGGCTTGGTCTTTTTTTAAAGCATCGCGAACATCCTTGTACGAGCGAAGCGCGCTGCCGCCGGTCATGTTGTCGACGGGGATTACATGCTCTCTTAGCGCTTCAATACTCGACAATAAATCATTCGCCAGTACTTTAACATCGGTGCGCACCTCGCCCACCAGTTTTACCAGCGCTAAACCATCTAGGGTACCAATCGGGTGATTGGCAATAATAACAACGCGCCCTTCGGCGGGAATATTGGCTTTATCACGCGCCGATACGCTATAACTAAAATCAAAATAGTCAAAAACGGCGTCGATAAATTCAAAGCCAAATTTATCGGCGTTTGCGCCCAGAAAATCATTAACGCTTTGCTGGTACGCCATTTTTTTCAAAAACGTCAGCGTTGAATTGCGCACAACCGCTGACCGGTTAGACAACGAAGGAAACCGATTAGATACCGTTTGCTCTATGTCAATCACCTTTGCCACTCCCACCTATTTGAACTTAGTTTGGGCGAAGAGTAACGATGGGATTTGACGATTAGATGACAAGCCAAATGACAGCACCTCATACACTTGCTGTCAGTCGCTGTGTGCCCATCCCAAATCGGTATTTTTTGCTGAGCACTGCCTGTTATGGGGGCAAAAAGTGCTCTGAGCAATTTATTTGCACCCCCTCCTTGCTTGGCGCTTTACAGGCGCTTCAGGATAGGGCTGATTAATCGAGTAGCAATTGTTCTACCTGCTTATCCAGCAGCCGCTGATAAGCAACATCAAAGCTATCGAGCTGCCACCAATGATCATCCAGTTTTTGCATATTCAGTCGCCGCGCAAGCGCTTGGCGGTGTTCATCGTTTAAAAAGTGAATGGCGAAGGGTGAAGCAGGGCGCCCAGCCATTTCATTAAACTCATCTTGTAAACCCACCACGGCATCGACCGACGCTTTTACACACGCGGGGACAAAAGCAGCCTTGACCACTGCGCAAAAAAACGCCGCTGTGCGCAGCGCGTCATCCTCCGATTGCGCACTGGGAAACAGCGCCACCAAAATACCTTCATCAATGGTCAGCTCGGGCGCTCTCGCCCACTGGCCGCCATAATTCGCAAGCGCATAGTCCGCCACATCGCACAGCTGCGTTTTGATACTGGCCGCCAAGTCGGCACTAAGCGTTTTCATTAGGCGGGGGTATTCGTGCAGCTCTAATACCGCTTGTGCGGTCGCGCGGACGATAAAAGCATCATCCTCTGGATCGACCGCATCTTCACCGCTAGCATCTTCGCTGTCCTTGTCGTCCGCTCGTGCATTTTCGTTTGTCGTCTTTTCAAACACCTGATGACGCACTTCGAGAAGCGATAGTGCTGCAATCAAAAATAGCAGAGCCACAACGATCACAAGAACTCGCAATACATTGCCGTCACTGTGCTCGTAGCGCAAGTGCACGGTCACCCGGCCAGCCACATTTTGTTGAAAACCAATGGCCGACGAGAAAGATAATAAATCACTCATCCGATGGGGAGATACCGCCTCGCCAGCCTGCACCAATAAATTGTCTTCAACATCGTGAATGGTGGCAAACACCACGTGCGGGCTTTGGGCAACGTCTTTCAGAACCACCTGCAAGCTCACCAAATCATGATTGAGGGTTGCATCGACAGCCGATTTGGCCGCCATAGAAGCCAAGTTGGCACCGTAGACGCCACTCCACCTTTCGTCGCTTTGGCTACCTTGCCACCACCACAAGGCGGTCGCCAACAGCAAAGTCACAGCACCGCCAATGGCTATGCAGAATAAGGGCGGCAATAAGCGCCCGTGAATTTTAATTCCCATAGTGTCCTCTAACAGGATTTTTGCGGCAGGCGCGTTTTATGGCCTGTATAATGCCGCTTCGTTTTGATTCTAGTAGTGAAATAATTGTGCACGAACTTATTCTTATCACCATCGCCGGAAGCGATCGCCCCGCCGTTACCTCAGCCGTTACTGGAATACTAGCGCGTCATAGCGCCAATATTCTGGATATCGGCCAAGCCGTTATCCACGACACCTTGTCGCTGGGCCTGCTCGTTGAATTTGCGGCGGAACAAGAATCGTCTCCCGCCGTTAAAGAAATTCTCTACGCTATGCACGATCTGGGCATGCAGGTTAAGTTCCAGCCAATTACGCTGGAAAGCTACGCCGAATGGGTCAGCCACCACGGCAAAAAGCGCCATATTGTCACTTTGCTCGCACGCCAGATCACTGCGGAGCAGTTGTCTTGCCTGACCGGCATTATGGCCGAACAGGGCCTAAACATCGACAACATTAGCCGCCTTTCCGGTCGTGTGCCACTGACTCTGGAATCAAACCTCGAAAGCGTACAACGCAGCACCAAAGCCTGCGTTGAGTTTTCCGCCAGGGGTGAACCTCGATCACCCACAAAGCTCAAAGCCGCGTTTACCGAAATGGCCTCGCGCCTCGATGTGGATATCGCCTTTCAGGCCGACAGCATGTATCGCCGCACGCGGCGCCTCGTTTGCTTTGATATGGACTCCACACTGATTGAGGCCGAAGTCATCGATGAGCTCGCCAAAGCGCAAGGCGTGGGCGATCAAGTAGCTGAGATTACCGAGCAAGCCATGACCGGGCAAATCGATTTCAACGAAAGCTTTGCTCGCCGCATGGCGCTACTTAAAGGCCTAGATGAAAGTGTTCTCGACGAAATCGCACGCAACCTGCCCATTACTGAAGGCGCTGAGCATTTGTTAAAAACGCTAAATAAGCTCGGCTACAAAACGGCGATTCTTTCCGGCGGCTTTAATTATTTTGGCCGCTACCTACAGAACAAGCTCGGCATCGACTACGTATTTGCCAACGAGCTAGAAATTGCAGACGGCAAAGTAACCGGTCGCGTTGTCGGCACAGTGGTCAATGGCGAACGCAAAGCCGAACTGCTGAAAGAATTAGCTCAAAAAGAAAATATCTCCCTAGAGCAAGTCATTGCTGTGGGCGATGGAGCCAACGATTTGCCCATGCTCAGCATTGCAGGCTTAGGCATCGCCTTTCGCGCCAAGCCTTTAGTCAAAGCCAGTGCCAAACAAGCTATTTCAACACTCGGGCTCGACGCTATTCTTTACCTGATGGGTTTTAGGGATCGAGAAATCAGCGCGCCCAGCCCCGCGCAAACGCGCACCCCCTAAGCTTTTAAGGCAGCCTTTAACCCTCGGTTCTAGCCATAAAAAATGGTTAAAACCGAGGGATGCGCGCCAACTAGCCGCGCGACGGTGCGGGCTTATCCGCTGCGCTGTCCTGTTCCGTTTGCTCATTTTTTTTATCAGCAGCCTTATCAGCAGCCTTTTCCGCCACCTTTCTCGCGCTGACCAAGCTCAACACCACCCAGCCCGCCGCCGGTTTTAGGTCGCCGCCTTCAACAAATAAAGACAAACGCCCTTTGGGGCTCAAGGCATACAACGGCGTTATCTGGCCATCTCCTTGCGCCAAGAGGTCATCAAAGGTAAATTCAGCAGAGAGTTTTGTTTTGCGAATTTCGGCACCTTTACTAAGCAGACTCGCCAATTTGCCATAGGTCATATCGACATTAAACAACGTATGACCGCGGTGATCCGCGGCGATTTGGTGCTTTTCGGTGGCCTGAGTATCACTACTGCTGCGAAGCGTGTAGAGCTCATCCTTGCCAAACTCCGAACGATAACGCATGCTCGCCACTACATTCAGTTCGCGGTGCGGCGACAAGCACAACAATCGACCGATACCGACGAGTTCGAGCTTGCGATCGGCGTACTCAGACACCGGATTCCCGTAAAAGGTATCAAGCCCATCCATACGCGCCGCGCGAATGTTATCCCAACTGGAGTCCGTGAGTAGCACGCGAAAATCCAAATCGCGCAACGATTTTGCCAGCGTGCGCGCCACTGAATTCGCGCCGATAATCAAATAACCACGCGGCGCCGATTCAGCCACCCCCAAGCCTTTTGCCACTAAACGCGCCGTCAGGCTCTGCACCAGCACCGTACCAATAATAATGCTAAAGGTTATGGGCACCAGTAACTCCGCCTGTGGCACGCCTGCCTCTTCGAGCCGCAGCGCAAATATGGCCGATACCGCCGCAGCAACAATACCGCGCGGTGCGATCCAGGCCAACAAGGCGCGCTCGCGCCAGCTTAACGAGGTTTTTACCGTTGAGGCCAGAACCGACAAGGGCCGAGCAACAAACTGTAAAACGAGTAAAAGTAAAATGACCGGTGTGCCCAGCAACAACAACTGATTTGGGTCAATTCTTGCGGCCAATATAATAAAAAGCCCGCTGATTAGGACGATCGTAAGATTCTCTTTGAAGTTGAGAATTTCTTCGATGTGTATGCCGCGGGTATTGGCCAGCCACATCCCCATCACCGTCACCGCCAGCAAGCCCGATTCATGCGCCAGTGCATTAGAGCCGGTAAACACCGCAAACACAAAGGTGAGCGTTGCCAAGTTTAAAAGGTAATCGGGCAATAGGCGGCGCTTAAGCACAACACCTAGGAAGAAGCCCCCTAAACCACCTAAACACAAACCCCAGAAGATCACTCTAAAAAATAACCACAAACTGTGGGTAAGTGCATGGCCTTCCGACGCGGTAACAATAAATTCAAACACAACAACGGCAAGCAATGCGCCAATCGGGTCGATAACAATGCCTTCCCAACGCAAAACGCTGGCCACCTGAGCACGCGGGCGAACCGTGCGAAGCAGTGGCACAATAACCGTGGGCCCAGTCACCACCGTTATGGCGCCAAGCAAAATACTAATCCCCCAGTTGGCATCAAAAAGGTAATGCACCGCTATACTCACCACCAGCCAACTAACTAGCGCCCCTACGGTAACCAAGCGGTGTACCACAGTACCCAGCTTTTTTAGCTCGCCAAAACGTAAGGTTAAACTGCCTTCAAAGAGAATTACCGCAACACTTAGCGAAATTAGCGGGAACAGCAGGTCACCAAAGACCTCATCGGGGTCTAAGATGTCGAGGCCTGGGCCTAAAACAATACCTGCCAGTAAAAGAAACAAAATAGCTGGCAACTTGGTGTACCAAGCCGTCCACTGAGAAGCCAGCGCAACAACGGCAATCATGGCCATAATCAGAGGGGTCGTCATGACGAAAATCCTTTCAAAACGTAACAGGAGGCAGATGGTAACGGCTATCCCAGCGCTAAGATAGCCAATACTCGCCACCCAGCTTTTTTATGGTAGCAACCAACGAACTAGCAGCAGCGGCGCTTCGAGTAGGCCGGAAAACGGTCACTAAATTTCCGCGCACTACTCGGCGCGCATGTAGGCCTCGGTTCGTATTCTACGCCCGGTCTGATAGTCGCCGGCGCCACACTGGCTTTGGCTCACAAGGGTATACAAACTGACATCGCCATTGGCGCTGGGGGTAACATCACACGACACCGTCACGGTACAGCCGCCAAGCCCCGCGCCCGCCAAATTAAGTAGCGCACCATCCAATGCAGTACAGGCGGCGTCGACCGCAGCCTGGCTATTGTTGCCGTAGTAAAGGCGATGCATCGCCATTTGCACACCGGCATCGGCGCTGTAAAAAGCCTGAGCATTAAACGCCGTTAAAATGGCCGACGACCGGCTTCCCGCAGCCATCTGGCTAATGGCAATGGCTAGCGTGGCAGCGGCCACCACAATAAACAGCGACAAGGGCACCAGAAAACCCGACTGTTTTTGCCGGATAGGCGCTTGGCGGCCGCTAGTTACGGGGCGTACGTTAATTTCATAGGCGACTTTATTCATGGCACATTGCGATTCATGGCACATTGCGAATTAATACTCGACTATTAAGTTGCACGCTTTCGCCTCGATCGCTAAAACGCAGTGACACGTCGATAACGGCATTGCGATCTTCGCTGCCTGGCGAAAGCGCAAAGGCGTTACTATCGCTCGTGACACCTGTCGCCATAATAACTGGCACGCCGGCGGGCGACGCATCGTTTATCGCCGACGTATCCAAGCCATAACCTTGGTAACGAACAAGCGTCGTACCCACAAGACAAAAACGCTCGGGGTCTTTGGCTAAGAGTAGTCGCCGACTGGTCGAATTGCGATTAAACACATGATTGGCAGAAAAGACCGCCTGTGCATAAGGCGCCGGGCCGAAATCGCCCGCGCCGATTCGCGCCGATGGCGTCGCGACGGTGTAGATTTCGGTGGTATTCATCGGAGAGACTAAAACGTGGCTGGGCGCACCTTGCTCGATGGTGAACTCAATCGTCGGCACTGCCGCGATGGCTGGGCGACCATTATCGGCATCTGGCAGCTCAGCTGTGTAAAAAGCGCCGCCGATTAATGGCAAATACTCAATACACTGGCCAGAACCACTAACGCGCAATGAATTCGGCACCGACATGCGCAACTTGCGTGTTAGTTGCTCTAGCGTCACAGTACCGCGCTGAACAAGCGTTGAACGCAGTTGCGCTTTTTGGTACTGGTCAACCACATCAACTATAAAACCCGCGCCAACAACCGCGGTAATCGCCAACACCACAATTACCGCGATTAACTCAACCAAGGTAAAGCCAGCATTCGATCGAGGGAGTCTCACAGCGCGGCCACCTCAATAATTGGCTTTGTAGGCGGCCAGGGTTACCTGATTGCCGTCGGGCATACCGACAACCACAGTAATCTTTCTCGCCATGGCAGGCGCCAAGCCCAAATCGCCACCGGCATTCACAACCGAAACCGCAACAGGGTAATTCGGGTGAGTCGCATCGCTGTAACCGTTAAAATCACCCACATCGTCATAATCGGTATCAGCGCCGATCCCCAAGCAAGCCTCACCTTCAGCGGTACCACAAGCCGGTATACCACCAGACGGACTGTTTTCGTCGAAACGCCTTGCTAAGATTTCATCCAGAGTCGCTCTTGCCAGCTCCGTGGCACGCACGCGAACTACGGGGTCCACCGAATTGACGACGGCCTGCCCGTAAATCTGCATTACCGCAACAAAGGCAAGGTTAATCACCACAATAAAGACAATAACCTCGACTAAGGTTACGCCGCGCTGCAAGCGTGGGGTGAAAGCGCGCTCTGGTCGCCTCATTGGGCAAACCCCGAAGCCGAAATCGCAACCTCAACAGACTTGCCCCCTTTGCTTACCGTGACGTCCGTGGCGGGTACTTCGCCGAGCGAGCTGTAGTTCAGGGTATGAGAGGAAACCTGCACACCGCTCACCAGTGTTAAGGGGTACTGCACCGCGCCAACACGAATACTTTCAGAAGCGGGGAAAAGCCCATCACCGTTAATATCTGCACGCACATCAACGGACCCTGCCAACAAAATAACGCGCACCGAATGGGGCGTGTAAAGCGCCTTTTGCTGGGCGTGAAACAAAGCCGCAACCACCTGATCCCGCGCTGCCTGCAACTCAAATAACGAACTAGGCATTAAACGTACTATGGCCGTTACCGAAATAATCGACACAATCACCATCACCGCAACTAACTCAATAAGTGAAAACCCATTTTGTTGGCTGCGGTGATTGATAAACATAAAAACATGCCTGTAAGCGCACTTCGGTTAAGCGTCTGGATCTGTGCCGCCCTCGGTGCCGATAATGACAAATGACGCTGTTGCCCCCTGCACTCCGTTTAGTGTGCACGTAGCCGTATCGCCAGCGGCCACAGCACCTGCTGTTATCGTATAGCCTGATGGCAACGCCTGATTTTGCAACAGACTATCGGCATCGGTACAGTTATCTATAGTATAAAACGGATCCGCATCCGACGATGTTAATCCTGCAGCCACCGCTACGGCTACCGCATGATTTAGCGCCGAAGCACTCTCCAGACTACCCGCGACGCCATTAACCGCCGCTTGCGATGCCTGCTCTTGCAGATTGAAAAACCGAGGAACCGCAGTAGCTGCCAAAATACCCAAGATCACAATCACTGCGACCAACTCAATTAATGTAAAACCTGATTGTTGCTTACCCATGAATTTATCTCCAAAGTAAATCGTAAAACGTGCTAATAAGCCCATTTAACTTGGCGACCATCTCGCGAGAACCTCATATCACACACAGCAATTCAAGGTAGAGCGCATTAAACCGTCATCCTAGGCATCGTCCTGATAGCACCACGTTCAACTTCCCTTTAAACCAAGCTTAGACGCAATTTAAGCAACGCCAAGTCAGCCGCAAACGGAATAACGACAAACGGCACACAGGGTTAAGAACCAGATATTTAGCTTTGGTTACAAGATAAAAACTCACGTTATATTCAATAACTTTCTTGTAGATAAGAACGGGGAATTTACGCGTTTCCCATCTAAAAAACGCATTAAAATAACTAAAACTTTCGATAATTACCGGCAACTGCACTTTTAATGCTATTAAAAAGAAATTTATTAAGACGATAAAAGGAATACTAACAACAGCAAATGGGCCTTATTGGCGATAAGCGAGCTTGCAATGGGCGACTTACGGCGACTCCCGAGCTAAAAAACCTAAAAAACTGTTAGCGCCCTATTGCCGCGAAACACCAAAAACAAGCAAGACTCTGACGCTTTAACGACACTTGTAAACCGCAAAAAAATTTGCCACTAACAACGCCAAAAAACTGGCATAGCGAATTAAGGACGTTTGTAAATGCCGTCACCAAAAAGCTCCAATTTTTTTATTGCTCGCCCCAAAAACTAACGCCTGGGGTCTTGCTATACCGCAAAAAAAAAGCGAGCAAGCACTTTTTTAGGCTCGCAAAATATTCGACGGTATTTTGGCAAGATTTTTTGGAGATGGGGGGTATTGGAAAACTTGACCAGCGCAGCGTGGCGACCCACAAATGGCAGTCAGCCCAAAAAACACTGGGCCTCGGGCAACCCTAAAACTTACCGCTTCGCTTAAGCTTTAGGTATTCCTGAACCAAGAGCAGGTGTAATTGTGCAGGTAACGCATCGGTCACGACTGTGCCCCGCGCGCGCAACTGCGCTAATACTTGCAACCTTCGTTTGTAATAATCAAACGTTGCCGCATAGCTTAACGCCTCGGAAAAAGACTCAACGGGCTCTGCCAGCCTCTGGTCAAAAAAACCATCACGCAAGCTAGCGACCATGACCATATGCTTAGATGACAGCAATCTGACCGCGGTTGTAAGCTCATCAACGTCGTCCTCTCGTGCACAGGTTAGCAAAATAACCAGCGCCCGCTTCTTACGTCGAGACAAAAGCTGTTGCGCCGCATCAATAAAATCGCTTGCGTCGGTTTGGCTGTGTAAGTCGTACAGTTGATTGAGCAATGTATTGATATTTTTAGGGTGTTTAATCGGCGGCATCCAACGATGATCACCACCAAAACTCAAAAAACCCACGGCATCGCCCTGCCGAAGCGCAACATAACTCGTCAACAAAAAGGCATTGAGCGCGTGATCAAAAAGGCTTATGCCATCTTCCTTGGTGCGCAACCGGCGTCCGCAATCCAGCAAAAAAATAACATCTTGATCGCGTTCGTCTTGGTATTCTCGCGAAATTGGCTTATAGCGCCTCGAGGTCGCATTCCAATCGATTTGCCTTAGCGAATCGCCCTCGCGAAATTCTCGCAGCTGGTGAAAGTCACTACCCTCGCCGCGGCGCTGCTGCAAATGAATGCCCATTTGTGCAATATGGTGATCGAGAGATATGGCCGCCGAGTGCGCAATCGGGGCAAAATTTGGGTAAATTTTTACGCTGTTTGCATTATCTGCATGGCGGATAGTTTGGCTTTTAAGCCAAAAACCCAAAGGGCTTGCAATGCGAAGCCAAGTTTTACCGAACGCTGCTTCACCGCGCTGCTCGGGCAACAGCCCGTAGCTCAGCGTTTTTTTGGCATTGGCTGCTATTGTAAAGTCCAAAGGCATCGCCTTAGCCGAAGTATTCCCCGGAATTGCCTCGGCCAGTAAAACGTGCAAGTCGCGCGCGCTATTGTTAACCACATTTAAACGGACATTGGTAAAAACACCGAGCGCCATGCTTCGCGGCAAATCGCGATTCACCGTAATATCAAGCCCCTTAAATGCGCATATAGCATCCCAGATCACAACGGCGCCAGCGATGACTAATGCTGTCCACCAGAGCCCAGAAAGTACCTCGGCAAAACCGCTGGGCGCGCCGATCCTAGCCACATCGTCGCTCAAGTAACTGCGCGCCAATAACGGCAAAAACGCCAAAACGCCAAAGGCAACAACTAAGTCGAGCAGTTTCTTACTGGGCCTCATAGGCGCGGGGCGTCCACGGTATCGATCACTTTCATTAACACAGTATCGACATCAAGCCCTTCCATTTCCATTTCGGCAGACAAGCTTACCCGGTGCCTCAGCACCGCAAGGGCCATGCCTTTTACGTCGTCGGGCGACGCGAAATGCGATGCACGCATCAACGCATGTGCTTTGGCGGCGCGCACCAGTGCGATACAGGCCCTAGAGCCGGCACCGCGGGCAAAGTAGGTATTGTGACGAGTCGCGCGCACAAGGCGCACAGCGTATTCCATGACTTGGGCATCTACCGTGACTTTTGTAACCAGCGCTTGCAACTGCGAAACTTGCTCGGGCATTAAAAAGCTTTGCACCGCATCGGTTAGCGAAGAGTCACCGGAAACGCCTTGAGTAATCAGCTTCGTTAATTCAACTTCCGACGCTTCGTTGGGGTAATCCAATAGAACTTTAAACAAAAACCTGTCGAGCTGGGCCTCGGGTAACGGATAAGTGCCTTCTTGCTCAATGGGATTTTGAGTGGCCAAAACCATAAACGGTTTGGGGAGCGCCCTCGCCTTGCCTTCCAGTGTCACCTGGCGTTCTTGCATTACCTCAAGCAACGCCGCTTGCGTTTTAGCAGGCGCCCTATTGATTTCGTCGGCAAGCAGCAAGTTGGTAAATACTGGCCCCTTGCGAACGCGAAATCGGCTTTCGTTCATATCAAAAAGCACGTGGCCTGTAATGTCCGCTGGCATTAAGTCGGGGGTAAATTGTATGCGCTTGTATTCACCCCCAAAACATGACGATAACGTACGCACTAATAGTGTCTTACCCAGCCCTGGCACGCCCTCCAACAATACGTGACCATTGCACAACAACGCCATTAGGACCTGATCGATCACCACCGGCTGGCCGATCACTCGCTCGTTAATAAAGCGACGAATGTTTTTCAAAGTGCCAAGCGCTTGCTGTAACGCCTGTTCATCAATTGCACTTTCGTTTCCCGTAACTGGGTTAGACTCGGTCATAGCCTTCCTCTTAATTTTTGGAGTGTTTGCACGCAGCGCGTAAAGCCGTCATCGCTGAGTGCCTTAACCGAAAATAGCGCCTCAAACACCGTGTTATCGGCCATATGATTTTGTTCCGCCAACCACCGCGCCTGCGCTTCGCTGCTCATTTGATCAAAGCCCAATACCGTGAGACTGTAGCTGGCCAAGATGTCATCACGCAGTGGTTTAAGCAGCTGTTGCTGATGGCCATTACGCCATAAAAAGCCTGCACTGGCGCTAAGATGCTCGTTAAACGACCGGCGCGCCAGCGAATTTTGGTTGCGTTTAGGGCCAAAATAGCCCGCAACTTGCCATATTTTTAACCCCAGAGCCACCAGCAAAATCAACATTAACTCCGGCAAAAGCCGCCATAGAATTTGCCCCAGGCTCGGCATATTCGACCCGTAAATCACAGCCGATCGGTCACCACTGAGCAGCTGCCATAAATACGCGTGATCAAACAACCCAACGGCGTGGGAATCAAAAATATTGGAGTCAGTTGTAACCGATATTAGGCCCTCGCCAAGCTCAATTTGCGCAAAGTGATCGCCCTGCTCCGTGCCCTCCCAATAGATGAGCTCGCCATTATCAGCCTGCCAACTTTCATTATTCATAGCGGGGTGAAATAGGTCATAGGCACGATTTAAAGAGACCCGCACGCTGTAGTCGTCATCACCAAAGCGCAAGTGCGTTAGCGCCTGCGATTCAATGCCACGCTCTTGTAATGCGATATTGGCCTCGGCGCCAAGCACCGGCTCATCAGGCAATAGAGCTTGTTGCTCTTTGAGGGTTTTATTGTAGTGCCGCAGGCGCTCACCGACTTCTTCGGCAATAGCATCAGCACTGGGCTTGTCGGCCTTGGAGGCACGATCCTGCTCGTCAGTTGTTTCTTGGGACTCGTCATTGCGGTCGTTTTGAATCGACTCAAAAGCATCTTCGAACCCGAAATCTCCTTCGAATCCCGAATCGAGAACCTCAATATTGATATAGGCCAAAAGCTTATCGCCGCTGCCACTATTCACGGCGGTAGCACCGACCATAACGTGACCACCGCCTCGCACCCACTCGAGTAGCGCATCGAGGCGTTGCTGGGAAAACACCAATTGGCTATCGGTCATGTAGATGAAATCGTATTGGTTTAGCTCACCTACTTTATGAATGGAGTCAAAAACCTCGACCGTTTGCCCGCGTTGTTCAGCAAACATTTGCACCGCTAAATAGGGATTTTGGCGCGCTTCAATCCGCCAGCCAAGGTCCCGCTCTTGCTCATAAAACTCAATGGCGTTGTAAAGCCCATACCCCAATAATGCAGCCAGCACCAACACAATGATTAAAAGCAGCCGACTAAACATCCGAAAAAATCTCCCGCCATCGGCGACAGTGCTCGTGAAAATCGGCGGTGCTGGGCTGTTGGTGCCCATAGGCCAAGCGCTGCCACATACCCGATAGCGACTCGGTAAACTCCGTTAATGGTAAATTGCCGGTTGCTCTGACCACCGTGATACATTCGCCCTCGGTGTAACTATCTTCAAACTGGCAGTTGTGGCGATGAATTAGAGTGCCAAGCAGGGCGCGGTAAAACAGGCTTATCGACTCGCGGTGGCGGCCGTTTTGCCACAACGCCTCGACACTGGCGACCACATCAGTTGGTAGGCTTTCTTGTCGAACATCTAGACCGAATAGGGTTTCGGGCGGGCGAACCGCGGGCACGGGCTCGCGCCCAGAAAAAACCAAACGCCTAATGCCTTTGCGATACCGGTACAGAATGTAAGCCACAAGCAAAAAAAACAGCAACCAAATAACGATTTCCACCAAAAGAACATAATTGAAAGAACCGTCTTCAAACTCCATTCCCGCAAACAGCGCCACAAGTCGCTCGATGATATAAATCATCCACTCGGGGATTTCGTCATTACTTTGGTCAACTTTTTTAAAACGCCAATCGGTTACCGTTTCATACTGGTGGAATGCGTCGCGTTCTAATATCTCGATAATCGCTTGTTTGTCTGCCGCTAGCGCGGGCTCTTCGGGAAGCGTTAACACAAGGGGTTCATTCGCCGCGGGCTCAGCCATTGCTGGCGGCGCGCCGGCGACGCTCGAGCCGAACAGCAAAACCATTGCGAACAAACCCGCCAAGGCTTTACCGGCGCTATTGTCGCGAGCGCGTACCGTTTGCGACGACAACAAATGCCGGAAGTGTATTTCGATGTCCCATGCCTCTAGGTCGATGCGCCGACAAATATACAAAGCGAAGCCACACACTGCATAGAATGGACCGACCAAAGTCATGGCAGCAAACGAAATAAAGTGGTTTAACCACAACGCGATACTGTCGCTCTCTACCGCCAAATCAAGGTAATCGATCTCGACATATTCGGGCACCATCAAGACGAGAAAACTCATCACACCCAACACGATTAGCATTTCCATATGGATGAGTAGGGTCGTTAACCAACCGGCAACGGCGCCGTATTTACGATGCAGCACACTAATACGTTTAGCTCTAGCCGCGCCTTTTGCTTTTTCGAGTACCGTCAACGGCATATCAAATGCACGGCTGACGCTAAATCGCCGATACGTTAACCAGGGGATGACATCGGTTTTATAGAGCCCCGGCAGTGCTCGCAACGCTTCTCGCAGGCTAACATGCTCACCAAATAACCTGCGACTGGCCACATACAAGGGCCCGCGATCAAATAGCGGCTTAAACCACCACACCACTATGTATGCAGCCCAAATGTAATCAGACAGCAAAAATGTTGCCGCAAGAAATACCACCGATGCCGGAATAGCCCATACCGCGAACAGCGTAAACCACCAAGCGCGCGTCATTAAAATGCCGAGATCAATTGCCTCCCAAGGGGTGCGCATTCTCGGGTTGATCGCAATATTGCTAAGATTCACGGCGGCGCCCACTGGCCACAAAGTACCCGATTACCAATGCCCAAAGGCACAGCCCAACGGCGTAACGCACCAGCGCGGGAATACTGGTACTAGACGACCAAAACGCCTCGATAAACGCCGCGATCAGCAACATGATAATGGCTCCGTACATGATCAGAATCGCATCTTTGCCCGCCGCTTTAAGGGCGAACTTCATGCGCTGATCACCGGGGCATATAAGAGCGCAGCCAAGCTTCAAGCCCGCCGCACCACTTAACACAATGGCGGTTAATTCAAACGAGCCGTGGCCCGCAACAAACGGGAAAAACGTCGAACCATAACCCGCTTGAGCGAGATGCCCCGCCACTGCACCAATATAAATACCGTTATACATCAGAAAAAATATCGAACCCACACCAAACAAAATGCCACCAGCGAAGGTTTGAAAACTAATCCCTATATTGTTTTTAATGTAAAAACCAAACATGTAAATATCTGTATCAGAAGCGCGTTGGCGGCCAGCTTTTTGTTCGCCGGGCTCGTACATGGATTCCATCATTGCCACATCACCGACACCCAGCACGCTGTACACAAACTCCGCATTAAGGTAACAAGCCAGCCCCATCAGCAACAAAGGCCCAACAAACAGTGCCGTGGCAACGTAAACGAACAGGCGGTTAGCTCTGACAACACGCGGAAAGCCACGCAGCACAAACTCGAGCCATTGCAAGCGCCCGCGGTAAGTGTGGCTATAAAAGTAATGATGCCCCTGGGTAACCAGCGTATTTAAACGCTCGATCAATTGTGGGCTATAGCGGCGCTGTTTGGCGATGGCCAAATGATGGCATAATTCTCGATAGCGCTCGGGAAAGGCCCCATCATCACGCCCTTTTTGGCGGGTTAACGCGACCTCCAGCTCCCGCCACACGCCTTCGTACCGCTGTTCAAATGCACGCTGTTTCACGGCTCTTTCCCCAATAACCAAACGCCAATGCTGTGCAGGTAGGCAACCGATTCTTCACCTTGCTTACCGGTTAGCGGTGCCAAAATCTCGGCAAGTTCTTGCTGCCTAGCCGGGGAAATCTGGTCGTGACGGCGGGTAAAGCTAGCGATCATGAGCTGATCATCAAAGCTTAACAAGCCCGCCGCTGGCGCTACCGGTGACACCTCGGGTAACGATACGCCCTGCTGCGCCTTTTTACGGTAAATAACAAGAGTGCCTGCGGCAAAGTCACCTAAGCGTTGAAAATGCTTCGAACAAGTCACGGATACGACACCCAATAAATACCCAAACGGCAGCAAATCCGCTGCTCGCAGTAAATTGCGTGTTAGCGAGGCATTCCACGTAATAGGTGTTAAATCGTCATTGACCACCGCAATGTGCAGTATTTTTTTGCCGGGCGTTTGACCGTGACGCAAAACCTCAAACAACACTGGGTAAAACCACTCAAGCGCAAAACTAATAATGAGAAACACACCCCATCCAGCCTTACCTAAAAAAGCCAGAATCGTCATTGCCACGATAAGCACAACGCCGCGAATGCAAAAATCCGTAAGGTACGCCAATATGCGCGGCAACGGGCCGGCTAACTGGGCGCATAGGTCAATGGCTTCTGGCGTTTCCACGTCATAAGCCGTATCGAGCTGTGGGGACATAGAGAGGTCTACAAAGCGGCTGCGCAAAGCAACCGCCTTGCCGAATTAAAAATTATTGGTTATCAATAATTTTATTGATTTTGTATTGCAGGTAGAGCGCACCAAAGAAGAAGGTCAGAAATGCATTCGCCCAGTCATAATTGCCTTTGCTTGCATTAACGTACTCATGAATTGCCGCGCGAATTTTAAACGCCCATACAATCATCATAACCCAAGCCGCTAGAGCCGCCAGGCCGAGCACCGCAGCAAGTTCTGGGGCGACCAGCTCACCTAAATTGGATAACAGTGAAATGGTATAGACAACCAGCGTCGCATTGACGAATGCCGAGCTAATATTGGAATTGGTGCGATCATTGACGCGCTGAGTGCGCTTATACAACCAATAAACGGAATAGATGCCCAGGGTAATAATACTCAGACCAAACACGCCCCACGCCGTAAAACGGTCAAAAACTTGATTAAGCTCGCCGGTGGCCGGTGCCTCGACTTGAGCTTCTGGCGCTTTGTAGGGGTTGTCGACTTTTTCTTCCATTCTCTTATACCTTTATTATTAAATAATACCTTATTGCCGATAACGGCAATCCCTTGGCGTAAATATGCCTATTTTCCCGCCCGCATTCAACCTTTACGGCAAACATTCACTTAGCAGCGCCCCGCTCTAAACAAATTATGGTTCAAAACCCGGGCGAATCCGCGCAGCACTCATCAATGTATACACCGCAATCACCAAACAGCGGACTAATATGCAGACAATCACGAGGGCGCCTGCAAGACGCACAAAAGTGGCATACAACGAATACGAATGAGTAAGCGCTTGAGCTGGAGTTAGAATAGAACAAGTACAGCGTTTGGTCACTGCGTGAAATGCGGATTAAGGTGCTTGAGACGACTTGGGCTATTATCTGCACCCAGTGTTCAGCCGAAGGATGTCCAATCTGACGTGCAGGTAATCACCACCATCCGCCGCTCAGCCCCTTCTACCCGCAGTGGCGCACGGGTAGTAGCACCCACGCTCGAAAAGGCCAGCCGATACCACTGTGTATGCGAGATGAAGCTTTACCACACGACTATAAAAACGAACTTTATAGAGGCTGAGTCCTCGGTTGTTCGCCGCGAGCAGCCCAGAGCCTGTAGGCCAGAAGAGCTGCCGCGTGGCAAAACTTTCTGCATAAATCAAGCTTGGAAACGCCTGATTGCTTAAGGTATACCGATACTAGGCGCGATACTTAAAACCTTACTCCGAGACTCACCCCGACCATCACATTGCGCTGACCTTCCAGTCGAGTCGTTTGATAGACCACGCCCGCTGAATAGCGCTCATAGAAATAGCCATTCAACCCCACGCTCACCACAATATCCGTATCGCCGGCCGCAAAGCTGTGAGCTTCGCTATTGATGATTGTCGTATAGTCGCCCGACCAATCCCATGCCGAAAGTTTGGCATAGCCCTCTAAGTTATCGCCGTGCCAATAACTTGCGCGCAACCCTGCAAATGCCCCCTTACCACTGGCGGGATAATACGATTGTGTTGCGCCGAGAACCGCGTCGGGGCTACTGGCAACCCCTTCGAGTGAATAACTAATTTCACCCCAGTCGCGGTAGCCAAGCTCAATAGCTAACATCGGCAACAAGCGGTAACCGAATAACAACTCTTGGGTACCGCGCTTATCATCCACGTTGGTTACGGTGATTTCTTGCGCGTTGTTTTTCATGGCCGCATGCAAACCTGAGGCATTCCAATGGCTACTGGCCCTACCAAGGCTTGCCTCGATGTACATGGTCTGGTCCGCATTGCTTTGACCGGAAAGCGCCAATAGCGACAACATGGCCAGTGTAAACTTACTGCGACCGAATTTACCCCGACCAAGCCGGCCTTTGAATATAGCGACTAAGCCGCCTATCAATACCGCTAGCCAGCCGCTTGCGCCACCACTTTTACCGCCACCTTCAACACGCGCTTGGGTGTGCGTAAATAGCGGCGTAATTTCGTTTGTCGCTGTATTATTCGTGATATCGCTATCTAAGGCATCAGAGGTAACAAAGGCGCTAGCACTACCACTGGGTTTGCTCGTTGCCGCTAAGGTAAAGGTAAAGGTCTCACTCCCCGCTGGCAGGCTATCGACCCAACAGCTAACGCTAGTGGCTGCCACGTTGCAGAGCTCGGGTTTACTCGCAACATTCACCCCGGCCGGTAAGTCAATCGTTAGGGTTACATTGTTTACCGCTTCGGCGGCCGGGTTAGTGACGGTTGCCGAATACTGCCACTGGTACTGTGCCTTATTTAGAACGTAGGTTTCGGCTACCACGCTCAGGTCAGCGCTTTGCCCCAAGGTGCCGTCGCTGGCCGACAGATATAAATTGGCTTGATCGGTTTCATCCTCATAAATTAAAACATCCGCCAAGCCGTCATTATCTATATCTTCCGGCAACACCAAGGTCGATGGGTTAAAAATAATCGTGTCTTTTAAGTGCCAGCCCGTTGCGCTGCCATCACCGTAATAAAACTGATAGCTACCGTTGTCGTTGGCCACTAGTATGTCTAGCGAACCATCGCCGTTAAAGTCGGCAAGGCCGACCTGTTTGGCGCTAGCTTTACCAAGTGTTGCTATCAGCTGCAAAGTGCCGTCCGTGAATTTGACAATACTGACACCCGACTGGTTCGCCGAATTATCACTATGCGACCTACTCACTATCAGCTCTTGTTCACCGTCATTATCTAAATCTTGGCTTATCAACTCAGTTATACCACTAATGGGCAGCGAATCGAGCTCTTGATAAGTGAGCACCTGCTCAGCGGCCGCTTCGCTGCCAGCTTTATAAACAACGTCGTTATAAGCAACGTCGTTAGCTACTTTTTGACTGGCGCTTTCGCTCAAGTTAAAACGCACAAGTTTTAACGCATCTTGAGTGCTTATCGCCAGTTCGCCCGAATAAGGTGCCGACGCGCCTGCCTGCCCAATTAACGCAAAATGTACAACCTCAACCGGCGAGGTAAGCACAAATGGCGCTTGGCTATACACACCGCCCACATTGGGGTAGACATAGAGCCTGTTACCACGACCACCCAATATCAACTCGGGGTGATTGTCATTATTCAAGTCGGCTAACAGGCTACGCGTTGCAAACGGCAGCGCTTGCGTTTGGCTATCAACCGCAAAGCTTAGATTCCCGTTTTGGTAGTAGATATTGGTGGCATCGCCAGCATCATTAACAACCACAATGTCTTCGAGGCTGTCGCCATTAATATCGGCCACCTGAACTTGGCGAGTAAAGCCCGTATTATCGATCGTAGTAATCGCTTCGGCATTGGCATTATCGACGTCATAGCGCAACAGCACTACCTCACCACCGAGCTTAGTTCCGGCAACCAGTTCGCGATTGCCTTGCCCGTCTAAATCAATACTGGCAAGGCTAGTAGCGTTGGCTAGGTTGAAGGCCACATTGCCCTGCCCCACGGCAACATCAGTCACGCTTACATCGGTAATGGCCGAACCGACCTCGGTTTGCGTGACTAGGTCGCGTGCGCTTAAGGTCACGATGATATCCCCTTCGCTTTCGCGGCTAAGCGTAATTTTTTGGGTCTGCGAAGCGCCGGCACTCAAGCTGTACGGGCAAGTGTATTGCTCGCTGGTAGTTGCCGTACAACCTGCCACGATTGCGTTAGGGTCGTCGCCCTGTATAGTAACAATGAGCTCGCCATCGGCTACAGGAGGCCCTGAGCTGTGGCTAAGCAAAGCCGTTAGCGATAGTGTTTTACCCGCTAGGGCCGGCAGCCCTTGCCAGCTGGTGGCTATATTAATAAGCGCGGTATCGCGCTCGACAATCGTGAGTTCAGCGCTTTGCTGTACCTCAAAGCTTTGGTCGCTTGCGGTGAGTATGATGGTTTGACTGCCAATCGCGGCATCAAGCGGTACGCGCCCGCTCAAAGAGGTACCATCGAAGGTTAACCAGCTAGGTCCTTGGCTGTATGCCACATTAACCACACTATCGGGGTCGGTCGTTATCGGCGTATAGCGGAACCTATCGCCGGGGGTCAAGTTTAGTTGGTCTGGGGTGCTGATAAAGCGCGGCGCATCATTCACAGCCGCAATGGCAATAGTTACCATGGTCGCTGGCAATGTCACGGTACCGTCGCTTAACGCATAGGTGAAGCTATCGCTGCGGGTCTCGCTGCCGTTGTGACGGTAGTTGAAGCTGCCATCACTATTCAACGTAAAGTTACCAGCGTGAGCAGGCCCGCTAATTAGCGACGCGGTAAGCGTATCACCGACATCAATATCGTTATCATTGGCGAGTACGCCGTCGCGGGCATCGACCTGTAGCAGGCCGCCTTCGCTGGTACTGTAACTATCGCTTGCGGCCACAGGGGCGTCATTGGTGTTGGCGACGGTCAAGCTGAAAGGGGGCAAGCTCGTGGTTGTAGTGCCATCACTCACAGTCACGATAATATCGCGAAAGGTGCCTACATCATCGTTACGTGGGGTACCCGTTATTGTACCCGTGACAGGGTCAATGCTCGCCCAGCTCGGTAGGTTTTCAGCACTGAATACAAGGTTATCACCACTATCCACGTCGCTGGCCATTGGGGTAAACACATAACCGCTATCCTCATCGACTAAAAGACTTGGGCTGCCGGTAATCACTGGCGCATCGTTGGTGTTGTTAACGGTGAGGCTAAAGGCCGGCAGCGACGTGCTTAGGTCGCCATCGGTTACCGTTAGGACAATGCCTTCGGTAGTGCCCACATCATCGTTAGTTGGCGTGCCGCTAAGGACACCTGTGGCACTATCCAAGCTTAGCCAGCTGGGTAGGTTCTCAGCCAGATAGGTTAAATCGTCTGAGTCAACATCAGACCCCATCAGCTCATAACGATATAGTGAGTCTTCATCTATAACCCCAATGGGCGAGCCACTCAATTGCGGGGCGTCGTTAACGGGCCTTACCGAGATCGAAAAGGTTTGATTTACAATCGCTGCGGCGCCGTCTTCTTGGCCATCGGCTAAGCTAAAAACAAATTGATCGCTCAGGGTTTCGCTTCCGTCATGCAAATAACTTAACAGGTTGTTGTCAATACTCGCTTGAGTGAAGGTTTGATTTTCGGCAATCGACTCTTCTGCCCCGAAAAGACCATCTTGGTTGCGATCTAAAAAGAGTTGCCCATTGGCGGGGGCCGAATTTACCGTAAACACAAGGCCGTCTCCTTGGTCATCTTCGTCAACAGCAGCCAGCATGTTCGTGGTAATAACCACAACCCCGCCTTCATCGACAGCCGCGCCCGAATTCACCGCCATTTCAGGTGGGTCGTTGACTGGTGCTACATTCAACGTAAAACACTGAGGATCACTCACATCACTTGCATCACTGACCTCAATGCAAACCTCGTGATCACCGACAGCGCTCTGCGGTGGTGTACCGGCAAGAGCTGCCTCCGCGCTGTTAGGAAGTTTAAAAACCTGCGACTCGGTACCCACATACAAGCCTTCATCACCGATAGTTAAAAGCGTAACAAAACTGCCTTTAAGCGCTGACAAGTCTAAATGCTGATCAACTACGCCAGAGCTTGCATCTATTCTACGAAGAGATTTTTTGAGTCTTTCTGTAATAAATATTGAACCGTCATTATCGACCGCCACGCCAGATGGATTTGAAAAGGACGCCAACTGCGCAGCACCGCCATCACCCGCGGAATTATTGTCGCCGGCCGTGCCAGCAATTGTTGTTATGGTGTCGTTCTGCAGGTTAACCCGCCGGATGATGTGATTGCTCTGCTCAGCAAAAACAAGGTCGCCATTGGCTGTAAAATCCATCCCTGAAGGGTTATGTATTTTTGAGGTCGTCGCAACACCGGTATCTGAATAATCACCACTAAAGGCGCCATCACCAACCACCAAACGCGCATTACTAGCCGGGTCTAAATTGGTTAAATCAATCTCATAAATACCGGCGCGGGCCGCAACATATAATTTATCGTTGCTGTCATTTAGCATTACCGACTGTGGGAAATAATTAATATTGACCGACACATCAGAAAGGCTGCCATTGGCATCAATTTTTACCACTTTATGCTGGCTGTAGAATGAAGCATAGCCGATTTGACGATCGCTATCGTACGCAATACCCAATGGCTGAAAGCTGGTGTATTCGCCATCGCCTGCGTACAGGGTCTGCAGCTGCCCAGCATTATCGACATAACGAATACCGTGCTCTTCTTGCTCGGAAAAATACAGGTTGCCGCCAGAGAAACTTAGGCCGTTTGCCATAATTTTAGCGTTTTCAGCTGCGCTGCCATCGGCGCTGTCATAAGTGCCGTCCCCCGCAGGGCGCGTACCGTCGCCAAGGAAAATCTCTGGGTCTGAATCGTTGGTTTGAAAACTCAACCAGTCGGGTAAAACCGTACCATTCCCAGCCCGCCACGTTAGAGGATCACCCTCCACGTCTTGGGCGCTTAATGGGTAATGATATAAAACATCCTCTGTTGCACTTATATTTGCGGTCGATGTGATGACTGGGCGGTCATTTACGCTGGTGACGTTAATCAATACCAGTGCAACATTGGACTTGGCTTCGCTCTGATCCTCAATGGTATAGGCAAGTTGGTCTGTGCCGTGAAAATTTTCATTCGGCACATATAGAATCTGGCCGTTGATAATTTCTGCCGTACCGTTTTGAGGTGGAACTTCAATGCTAAGGCTGCTTAAAACAACACTATCGTCGGCGTCTTCGTCCGTATCATTACTCGCGACGTCCACAAGCACCTCGACATCCTCGAGCGTCGTTACCGAATCATTATTCGCAACCGGCGCCGAGTTAGTCGCCGCCACTTGCTCAGGTTCTGTATTGGCATCGTAATCGGCAATTTGGTCGCAGGTGGCCTTGCCTGTATAGGGGCTATAGGTGAAAGTCCCCCCCACCTCAAACGCTTGATCGTTAGTCACCACCGTACCGTATCCCGAGGGCACTGAGTTGTGTAAAAAGGCTGGGCCTAAGCCATAAATGCTACCGCCTGATGAAACAATACCGTCAGCATAGGTAGCGTCATCGACTGTTCCATCGCTGTTATACAGGCGAATGCCGATATTATCTCCAGTGCATGTGCCACCCACATAAAAAAACTGGACATACTGCCCACTAGCAATCGTGTATTGACGCCGATCAAGGTTACTGTAAGGCGACTTAAAGCCCCTTATCGTAAAAGAGGCGCCATCGGATGGAAAAGCTGGGCTGCGCTGCGCGTCCCATACTTGGTTGGCGCCGTAGCGCCCTTCAACTAAGTCAGCATTGGCAGAGTTCGACAATGCCGCAGCCAAAGCCGTCAAAGTCGCGAGAAACGTCAAACCTAGTGGTCTTACAAAAGGCCTAGAAAGCTCATTTTTCACTATAAAATCCTTTAATTGTATTTCAGTCATCAATCGCGGCAAGCAGACAAAGGTTGCAGTAACATCTGGGTCACGGGACGCAAACACTTTGCTTAGCAAAGCCGCTTAGTCTGATATAGATAACGACCTAAAGAGTGTAGTTGGCATTTTTAGTTTGTGGGTACTGCGGATATATCCGGTAGCTATAAACAGCCGCATTTGCAGACACCATTGCAACATATCGATCTAGCCAATCATTACGGTCACCAAAGGCCCGAAAGGCCTACTCGCACTGCGTAGCCAAAAATGTCTTGCAGGGCCCCAATAAATGACTATATGGCAATCAATATTTATCGCGTTTATTTACACCGCTGA
The DNA here is from genome assembly GCA_036554385.1 of Marinagarivorans sp. Taxonomy (GTDB): domain Bacteria; phylum Pseudomonadota; class Gammaproteobacteria; order Pseudomonadales; family Cellvibrionaceae; genus Marinagarivorans. Next base: position 32,119 of record DATBNJ010000321.1, read on the forward strand.
GTCAAAAAATGACCTACCAATGCGGTTAGTATCGCGGGCACACGGGAAATTTGAATTTTAGGAGTCACTATTCAGCGGCTCGCTAAAGTGGGCACTGGCTAATTATTTGGCAGGCCGCTCAAGCCTTCTCGACATCTCGCTCCACCGATAACTGCTTATCCCTGTGTTAGTTTAATTAACGAATTCCCTATAGCGATGCGATGCCTACCATGGCTGACCTGCCAAAGCATGGGCTGACTAGCACAGAATTAAGGCCGATCATGTGGGCATCAGCATGATTCATAGCACGCGACAGCCTTTGAGGATGCTGAGAATTAAGGGGGCGGAGTACTTTCGATTTAGCTCATTGAACGGCTTAGCCAAGCGCCGGCACC
>DATBNJ010000325.1:0-8012 GCA_036554385.1 Marinagarivorans sp.
GACATGCATCTTTAATCGCTTTGATGCAGTCTAGTGCGACGGGGGTGCGCAAGGTGATTTCGACAGAGGTAATGCCACCTTTTTGTAGCGCTTGGGCCACCGGAACGGCGTCTTCGACGGCGTCCAATACAATCACAGGCATTACACCAATGGGAGCCAAAAATTCTTTTGTAATAGTCATTACTCTGCCCTTTAGATGGGTTATTTAAAATCGATCGACTGATTAAACACGCTGGCGCCGTCTTGAGAGCGGTCGGCCAAGGTGCGGAAACCGCCAAACAAGTTGCGGCCTAAGTCGTGGTTTTGTTCCGGTTGTTCAGCCGGTGTGCGCTTGGCCAGCTCTTCGTCGCTGACTTTTAGTTCGACAAGACCGCGCTCGGCATCAAAATAAATAATGTCGCCAGTTTGTACCTTGTTGAGCAAGCCGCCCTTTAACGCCTCGGGCGACATGTGAATAGCTGATGGCACCTTGCCAGAGGCCCCAGACATGCGGCCATCGGTGACCAGCGCTACTTTAAAGCCCCGGTCTTGCAACAGCCCGAGTGGGGGCGTCATTTTGTGCAGCTCGGGCATGCCATTGGCGCACGGCCCTTGGAAGCGCACCACCGCGATAAAATCGCGGTTCAATTCGCCGCGCTTAAAGGCGGCCAGTAAATCGTTTTGGTCTTCAAATACGATGCAAGGCGCTTCGAGCACACGAAACTCCGGCGCCACCGCGGAAATCTTAATCACCGCCTGCCCGAGGTTGCCCGCCAGCAAACGCAGGCCCCCTTCGTTATCAAAGGGTTCGGTAACGGGGCGCAGAATCATTGGATCTTTGGACTCTCCGGCTTTTTCCAGCCACTCAACATTGCCCTTGTCATTGAGCGTAGGGTGCTTTTCATAGCTGTCGAGGCCAACGCCCATAATGTTTTTGACGTCTTCGTTCAGCAGGCCGCCTAGGCGTAGTTCTTTGACCAAATAGCCCATGCCACCGGCCTCATGGAACTGGTTCACATCGGCCTCGCCGTTGGGGTAAATGCGCGCCAACAAGGGGGTAGCACGCGAAAGCTCGTCCATATCTTCCCAGGTGAGAATCACGCCAGCAGCGCGCGCCATCGCGACTAAGTGCATGGTATGGTTAGTCGACCCACCGGTGGCCAACAAACCGACAACTGCGTTGACAAACGACTTTTCGGTCAGCACGTCATAAGCTGGCGTGTAAGTACCGGCCGCTTCGGTGCTTAGAATAACCCGCTCAACGGCGGCGCGCGTTAAGGCCTCGCGCATGGGGTCGGTGGGCGCAACAAATGACGAGCCAGGTAACTGCAGCCCCAGCATCTCAACAAGCATTTGATTGCTGTTGGCAGTGCCGTAAAAAGTACAGGTGCCCGGGCTGTGATAGGACTGGCTTTCCACTTCCAGCAAGCGCTCTTCACCGACATCCCCAGCCGCAAACTGCTGGCGAACTTTGGCCTTTTCTTTATTGGGGATACCCGAAGGCATGGGCCCTGCCGGCACAAATACCGCCGGCAAGTGGCCAAAGGCCGCCGCCGCCGCGACTAAGCCCGGCACAATTTTATCGCAGACACCCAAAAACATATTGCCATCAAACATATTGTGGCTAAGGCCAACCGCCGCCGACATCGCAACCACTTCGCGGCTAAATAAGCTGAGCTCCATACCGGCTAAGCCTTGGGTCACACCATCGCACATAGCGGGTACACCGCCGGCAATCTGTGCCGTGCTGCCCATGGCGCGCGCGGCCTCTTTAATAATATTGGGGTAAGATTCGTAGGGTTGGTGCGCCGACAACATATCGTTATAGGCGGTGGTAATACTGATGTTTGCGCTTTGCATCAGGCGAATTGTATTTTTATCCGCCGAAGAGCATGCAGCATAGGCGTGCGCTAAATTACCGCAAGACAAGCGCTTTTTGGGCGGCTGCTCGTCCATGGTGCGTTTCATTGCAGCCAGATAAGGCTGGCGAATTTTGGCACTGCGTTCGATTACTCGAGCTGTTACCGCTTCAATCACACTGTTCACAGAGTTGCTCCCGTTGTGCTCACGCTGGATACTGCTTTAAACCGCTTATCAATCTCGGCCTTGGTTGCAGACACATCAAGCTTGATGCCAATGTGTCTGTGCGTTCTGGATTGTGCGACAACGACCGAGACCACACAACCACTAGTGCCCTCGGAGACCCCAAGGGCGAACTTACGGCACAATCGCGAACGCTTAGCGCCCGTTATGCCAGCTGCGCCCATCGCGCGCCATAAACTCATCGGACTCTTTGGGGCCTTCGGTGCCCGCTTCGTAGCCCACGGTGTTGTGGCCGGTTTCTTTCCACGCGGCGCGCATAGTGTCGATCCATTCCCATGCGGCTTCCACTTCGGGCTCACTCACAAACAGGGTTTGGTCGTTGCGAATCACATCAAATAACAAGCGCGAGTAAGCGTCGTGGCGCTTGGCTTTCGCCGTTTCGCAAAACGACAAGTCGAGGGTGCGATCAATCAAGGGCACGCGCGCATCGAGACCGGCCTTCTTGTTTTTCATGCGAATGCGAATGCCTTCGTCAGGCTGCAAATGAATAACTAATTGATTGGCGCAGCCGTCGGTCAGTTGGTCGCGAAATAAACGCGTATTGTTTTGCTTGAAGTGCACCACAATCTCGCCGTGGCGCTTGTCTAGGCGCTTACCGGTGCGCAAGTACACAGGCGTGCCCGACCAACGGAAGTTTTCAATTTCCGCTTTAATACCGATGTAGGTTTCGACATCGCTAGCGCGGCCTTGGCTTTCTTCTTCCTCAAGGTAGCCGGGGACTTTTTCTACCCCAACCACGCCGGCGCGGTACTGGCCGCGTATTACTTTTTCTTTAACATTCGACGCATTAATGGGCTTTAAGCACTTTAAGATTTTTAGCTTTTCAGCGCGCACACAATCGGCGTCTAAGCTCGCAGGTGGCTCCATACACACCAAACACAATACCTGCAGCAAGTGGTTTTGCACCATATCGCGAATGGCACCCGTTTCTTCATAAAAGTCCCAGCGGTTACCCACGCCCACCGTCTCGCTCACGGTGATTTGGATATGGTCAATGTGACGGTGATTCCAAATGGGCTCAAAAATATCGTTCGCGAAGCGCAGCGCCAACAAGTTTTGCACCGATTCTTTGCCGAGATAGTGATCGATGCGGAAAATCTGGTTTTCTTTAAAAACTCGGCTGAACTCTTGGTCGATAGCCAAGAAGGTTTCTTTGCTGTTGCCAAGCGGCTTTTCGACCACAATGCGCGTGTTTTCGCCAGACATACCGGCCGCTTCTAAAGCTGTGCAAATTTTGCCAAAAATGCTGGGCGGCACCGCTAGGTAAACTATCAGGCTGGCGCCTTCGGTAAAGTTTTCTTTTTTAATGCGCTCTAGGCTGGCGGGGTCGGTAGAGTCACCTTGTACGTAGTTTAAACACGGGGCAAACTTTTCCCAAACAACGTCGTCGTAAAGCGAGCCGGTATTGTCGATCAACCACTCTTTAACTTTGGCAACAAAAGCGTCGTGCTCACGCGCCGAACGCGCCATACCGAAAATTCGGGTGTTTTCAGGCATGCAACCGTTTAGTGTTAAGTAATACAACGAGGGGTAAAGTTTGCGCAGCGCCAAATCGCCGTCGCCACCTACAATCAAGATGTCAGTATTCATACCGGTTCACACCTGCCTTTTCTACAGTGAGAGGAGGGGGTTAGCCCTAAAATCGTTTATTGAGAGTCAGAGCGCAAGGCTTATTAGCCGACGTCTGGCGGAGGCAAACTCAGCGAGTCTGCGTGCTCGTACACCTGCACGCTTCATTTGCTAGACCTCGACAAAATGCAAACTTGTGGCCCACATTTTCGGAAATCATACGCTTACTTCTGGGTACAAGGCCAGAAAGGCGGCGGTATTGTAGTGGCTCATTGGTTGCTTTTTCAACTGTGATTACGGATAATCGCCGCGCTTCTAGCGGGATATTATTCTCGTTGACTATAAGGTTTTGGGCAAGCTCCTTTTGCGAGCTACACCCCCACACCCCCCGAATACTCATAATCTAGGAATCCCACTATGATTCGCATTGGTATTAATGGTTTTGGCCGCATCGGCCGATTTGTATTCCGCGCCGCTTGCGAGCGCTCCGACGTTCAAGTAGTCGGCATCAACGATCTTATCGACGTTGATTACCTCGCCTACATGCTTAAGTACGATTCAACGCACGGTCGCTTTAATGGCGACGTTGAAGTGGTTGACGGCAGCTTGGTTGTCAATGGTAACACCATTCGCATTACCGCAGAGCGCGACCCCGCCAACTTGAAGTGGGGCGACATCAATGCCGACTACGTAGTAGAGTCAACGGGCTTCTTCCTGACCGACGAAACAGCGCGTAAACACATCGAAGCGGGCGCCAAAAAAGTGGTTATGTCCGCGCCCTCCAAAGACGACACCCCCATGTTCGTTATGGGCGTAAACCACGACGCTTACGCCGGCCAAGATATCGTATCTAACGCCTCGTGCACGACTAACTGTTTAGCGCCCTTAGCCAAGGTAATCAACGATAACTTTGGCATTGTCGAAGGCTTAATGACTACCGTTCACGCCACCACGGCCACGCAAAAAACCGTTGATGGCCCCTCGGTTAAAGATTGGCGCGGCGGCCGCGGCGCGGGCCAAAACATTATCCCATCATCAACTGGCGCAGCTAAAGCCGTGGGCAAGGTTATCCCAGCGCTTAACGGTAAGCTCACCGGCATGGCATTTCGCGTGCCTACGCCCGATGTTTCGGTGGTCGACTTGACCTGCCGCTTAGAAAAAGGCGCCAGTTACGAAGACATTTGCGCGGTCATGAAAGCGGCCTCTGTTGGCGAGCTAAAAGGCGTACTGGGCTACACCGAAGATGCGGTGGTGTCTAACGATTTCGTCGGTGAAAAATGCACCTCGGTATTCGATGCCGGCGCTGGCATTTCGCTAAACGATAACTTCGTTAAACTGGTGAGCTGGTACGACAACGAAATCGGCTACTCCAACAAAGTCGTCGACCTAATTACGCACATTGCCAACAACTAAGCGCTAGGCCAGTGGCGCTTTAGCGCGCTGCTTGATAGCCCCGCACGGGCTACGCTAGACGTTAAAAACCTGCTTTGGAGACAAAGCAGGTTTTTTTATGCCTATCTTTTGGGATTTTAGTTTTTTGAGGGTTAACCATTAACTCACCAACTGAGGGCCAGGTTTAACGCCGCAGCCTGCCCCCCCTGCTACGCTAGCCACATCTCCAAATCTTCATCGTGCCATTTGGCAATCACATCAAAGCCATCTTCGGCCACCTTCAAATAAACATCGATAATCTCGGTAGCCAGCTTGAAGAGCTGGTGTGAGCTACTGGTGATTTCCGCACCGGACAAAACATCCATTTCCACGGTATTTAGCAAAAACATCAGTTTGAGCTCGTAGGTTTTAATGTAACTGACCGACGGCAAGGCCCCCTCGAGCACCGTGTGCATACGCTCGGCTTGTAAGCGCAGTTTTTCATGCTGGGTGCGCACACACTGCAAAGCAAAACGCAGTTTTCTATCGAGGTAGTATTCGCACTCGCCCTTGGCGGCGGCGTAGGTTGCCAAACCGCGCATGCGCGCAAGCTGCTCGACCATTTCGGGGGTTTGTTTGGCGATAAAGTTCAGCAACTCAATTTGCTTAAATACCTTGGGGTAGGAAGAGTCAATATTGGCAATGTCGGCGCCGTGGTCTTCTACCATCGCGGCGGACACCGGGCGCTCGACCTTTCTGGCTAGCTCGGCAATCATATTGTGCAGCTGCTCAATAAAGTGCGAATGCAGCTCGAAGTTGTCGATCACATCGTCGTTTTGCCAGTCGGCGCTAATGGTATTCCAGGCATTGTGCAGGTTTTGCTGATCGCGTTCGCTGAGCAAATCGCCACCGGCGGCGGCAAACATCTCAAGCGTTGCCAGCCTGCGCTCGACTTGGCGCTGCAAAATGGCAAAATCGCCCTCAAACATCTTATTGCCCGCCAGCAAGGCCATGCTCATACCGCGATGGCGCTGCACCGCCTTAGACATATGATGTAGCTGGCGCAACAATACGATAGCATCGCGCTGGCTTCGAAATTGATTACAAAACAGCTCAAAGGGTTGAGGCTGAGTGCTCTGCTTTATGGCAGTCTTCATTGTTTATTCTCTTATTTGGTGCATATCACCTGGGCCATGCCGTGCAGTAATGCATCGGCCGACCTCACTAGGGCTCTAGATTGGTGCCCATTTAAAACGGCTATTGCTGGTGGGCACCCATACGGCAGATGAACCTACCGTCAAAAACAAAAACGTAAGTACCTGTTTTTGCGAGCAATAAAAAATTGCACTTTTTTATTACGACGCCGAGAAATACCGCAGGCGGCGTTTCAGGAAGGCGACGAGCTAGTGCATATTCAGGTTAACGGCAGGTAAGAACGAGCCGTTATCTTATAAGCTTCCCATAGGCACCCCACAGCAACCCTCATGCCATCAATCACAGTTTAAGCGCGCCCCAAAGCCATTCGCCGCAAAGCCAATTTTGCCGACAAAGGCCCGCCCCGTTTTATTTACCCCGCGCAAGGCCTATAATCCCAAGCTTTTTGCAAAGGCAGCACACCTTTGCCTCACTGGGTTAGAGATCAAACAACTGATGAACGAGAATTACAATCCGTCCGAGATCGAACAAGACGCGCAGCGCTACTGGCGAGACAACAACAGCTTTGCGGTGACAGAAGACACCAGCAAAGAAAAGTTCTACTGCCTAGCCATGTTCCCCTACCCCAGTGGCCGCCTGCACATGGGCCACGTGCGCAACTACACCATTAGCGACGTTATCTCGCGCTACCAGCGTATGCTCGGCAAAAACGTGCTGCACCCGATGGGCTGGGATGCGTTTGGCTTGCCCGCTGAAAACGCCGCTATTAAAAACAATACCGCACCGGCCAAATGGACTTACAGCAACACCGATTACATGCGCGACCAACTCAAAGCGCTAGGTTTTGGTTTTGATTGGAGCCGCGAAGTGACCACCTGCAAGCCCGATTATTACAAGTGGGAGCAGTGGTTTTTTACCCGCCTGTACGAAAAAGGCCTGGCCTATAAAAAGGTATCGTCGGTAAATTGGTGCCCCTTTGACGAAACCGTCTTGGCCAACGAGCAAGTCGAAGATGGTGGCTGCTGGCGTTGCGGGACCCAGGTCGAGAAAAAAGAAATCCCCCAGTGGTTTATTCGCATAACCGATTACGCCGAAGAGCTGCTTAACGACCTCGATAAGTTGCCGCACTGGCCCGAGCAAGTCAAAACCATGCAGCGCAACTGGATTGGCAAAAGCCGCGGCGTAGAAATGCGCTTTGATTTAAGCACACCGGTCGCCGAGCACACCGGCTTTGAGGTTTACACCACCCGCCCCGATACCATTATGGGCGTAACCTACGTAAGCCTAGCGGCGCAACACCCCATTGCCTTGGAGCTTGCCAAAAACAACCCCGAGCTAGCGGCATTTATTGATGCTTGCAAAGTGCAATCGGTAAGTGAAGCCGATATGGCCACCATGGAAAAAAAGGGCTTTGATACCGGCATTACCGCGGCTCACCCCATAACCGGCGAGCCGGTCAGCGTTTGGGTCGCCAACTACGTGTTAATGGATTACGGCTCCGGCGCCGTGATGGCGGTACCCGCGCACGACCAACGCGATTACGAATTCGCCCAAAAGTACCATCTTGCCATCAACCCAGTGATTGCACCGAGCGATGGTACCGAGGTTGACCTAACCCAAGCCGCCTTTACCGATAAAGGCATATTGGTTAACTCGGGCGAGTTTGACGGCCTCGATTTTAACGGCGCTTTTACCGCCATCGTGCACACCCTAGAGGCCGCCAACAAAGGTCGCGCCACGACCAACTACCGGTTGCGCGATTGGGGCGTTTCTCGCCAGCGCTACTGGGGCGCGCCCATCCCCATTTTCAACCTTGCCGCCGGTGGCGAGATCCA
>DATBNJ010000341.1:0-2754 GCA_036554385.1 Marinagarivorans sp.
CGAGGTAATACACCAAGAAGACCTTGCCGTTATCGATTGTTTACTGCCTGGGCAAATCCGTAAGTTAGGGCAAACTCGTTATATCAGCGCGCGTCGCGCCATTAAAACCACGGGGCACGATTGCGAAATTCGCGGTGGCGAATACGTTGCCTACGACCGCGCCGATTATCAAAGTGCCCTAGCGGTTTGGCTGCCGCTGGCGAGTGCAGGCGATGCCAAGGCACAAAACTATGTGGGTGAAATCTACGAAAAAGGCTTAGGTATTGATACCGACTACCAGCAGGCCGCGTATTGGTACAACAAGGCCGCAGAACAAAGCTATGCCCGCGCGCAAATTAATTTGGGCTTGTTAAACGAAAAGGGCTTAGGCGTTGAGCGCAATTTACCCAAAGCACTAGAGTACTACCGTCTGGCATCTGGCGTGAGTGATGATGCAGTACTCTTAAGCACAGAGGCCAAAAAAGCTCTAGAAGAAGAAAAGCGCGCGCTGGAGGGGGCCTTAGCCGCTTCGATAGAGCAGGCACAAGACTTGGGCTCCGAATTGCGCCGACTCGAAGCCAAAGAGCAACAGCGCGTTGCCCACGCAGAAGCAGACCAGCACGTCAATGCTCTACGAGCCCTGTATGATCGCTCGGTTGCCGAGCGCTCACGTTTGCAAGGGCAGCTCGATTCGATGAGCCTTGCCTATCGTAAATTCACCCAAAATGAACTTCTTACGCCGGCGTCTTTTGATTTGGGTGCGGAGCGCGTTGCTAAAGATATAAACTTTGGCCGTTACTACGCGTTAATTATCGGCAATCAGGAATACCAATTCCTCGACGACTTAAGTTCACCGCTGCAAGACGCCGAGCGCCTTCAAAGCGTGCTCGAAGACCGTTATGGTTTTACCACCCAGTTAATTTCCAACGGCTCTGAGAAAGACGTATTAATGGCGATAAACCGCCTATTTAATGAGCTGACCGAGCGCGATAATTTGCTAATTTTTTATGCCGGCCACGGCGAGTTATCAACTGCTGGGCTTAGCCGCAAAGAGCGTGGTTATTGGTTGCCCGTCGATGCCCAAGCCAACAATATTAGCCACTGGATTAACAACGCCGTGATCAGTGATCACTTGGATCGCTTGAAGGCGCGTTCGGTACTGGTTATATCCGATTCATGTTTTGCTGGCTACTTGGGCGAAGATAAAAGCCCGTATTTATTTGGTTTGAGCGATGCGAATTTATCGCGAAGCACCATCGAGGCGGGCCTAGACCGACGTTCTCGCATTGTGATTTCATCGGGTGGCGAGCGCCCAGTACTCGATGGCAATGGTTCTAACCACTCCGTGTTTGCCGGTGCCTTAATTGATGCCCTGGAGGCCAACGATAAGCCGCTTCGCGATAGTCAGCTGTTTTCGTTGCTGTCGGTTAATGTCGCTAAGCGCGCCGATGCGTTAGCGATGCGGCAAAAGCCGGAAATGAAGCCCGTGCGCGAAGCGGGCCACGAGGGCGGAAGCTTCTATTTTGTCCCCTCAGAAAAATAGAGTGTAATGACCACAAGCGCCATCAGATTGCCTGAGCTATCGCTGTCCCGCTACCAGCGCTAATTTAGCGCTGCCTCAAGCAGCGCCTGCGTATAGGCGTGCTGCGGATTATCGAGTAGGGTTTGTGCTGGGCCTTGCTCGATAATTTTGCCGTCTTTCATCACGATAATATCGTGGCTCAGCGCTTTAATGACTTTAAGGTCGTGGCTGATAAAAATGTAACTAAGGTCGTGTTTATCTTGCAGGTTGCGCAGTAGTTCGACAACCTGAGCCTGCACTGCGCGATCCAGCGCCGAGGTTGGTTCATCGAGCACGATAACGCGCGGCCGCAAAATTAATGCCCGCGCGATTGCAATGCGTTGACGCTGGCCACCGGAAAATTCGTGTGGGTAGCGGTGATTAATTTCGGTATTGAGTCCTACCTCTTTTAGCACTTCATCGACTTGCTGTTCAATTTGCTGCTTGGTTAATTCCCGTTTAAAAACGACTAAGCCTTCGGCAACAATCTGCGCGATGGTCATGCGTGGGCTTAGGCTTGCAAAAGGGTCTTGAAACACAACCTGTAACCACTGGCGATAGGGGCGCAATTGCTTCGAGGTTAAGGTGTGCAAAGGTGTTTGCTCAAAAAACACATCGCCGTCACTGCGTTGTAGGCCCAGTAGCGCCATGGCAAGGGTCGACTTGCCCGACCCGCTTTCGCCGATAATGCCTAAAGTTTCGCCTTTCTTCACTTGAATGTCGACCTTGTCCACGGCGTGTAGCCATTGAGTGGGTTTTCGGAAAAGTGGTTTATTCAGCGGGAATTTCACCGACAAATTGCTGGCGCTTAGCGCATTGCCATCACGACTGCCGTGGCCGCGCCGCGTTAATGGTGAGCCTTTGGGGTCGGCGGCTATCAGCTCGTGCGTATAAGGGTGCGATGGCGACTTAAAAATATCGCTCGCAGCGCCTTGCTCAACAACTTCTCCGTCGCGCATTACGGCGATGGTGTCGCTATAACGCTTGACGACACCCAGGTCGTGACTAATGAGCATGACGCCCATATTCAATTGCTGCTTTAAGTCTTGAATTAAATCGAGGATTTGCTTTTGTACCGTAACATCCAGCGCCGTGGTGGGCTCATCGGCCAATAATATTTTTGGCTTGTTGGCCAGCGCCATGGCGATCATTACCCGCTGGCGCTGCCCGCCGGAAAGCTCGTGAGGATAGCTCTTTAAGCGGCTTTCGGGGTT
>DATBNJ010000016.1:0-16942 GCA_036554385.1 Marinagarivorans sp.
TCTTAGAGGCCAAGTCCCGTCGACGCGATATTTTGGTGGATGACGAAGTGGTCTATGGTTTTTATGACGAGCGTATTCCCGAAGAGATCTGCAGCCTTAATAGTTTTGAACATTGGCGCAAACAGCAGGAAAAGGATAATCCCAGTTTACTGCATATCCCCAAAACCCTGTTGATGCAGCACGGGGCCGATCATATCTCGGAAAATGCCTTTCCCAACAGCTTATCGGTTAATGGTTCGCTCTATCCGCTGTTTTATCATTTTGATCCGGGCCACAACGATGATGGCGTTAGCATTGGCGTGCCGGCCAGTGTTTTGCACAGTCTGCCGGAAGAGCCTTTAGAGTGGCTGGTGCCAGGCTTGCTGCGCGAAAAGTGCATAGCGTTGTTAAAAGGGTTGCCTAAACAATGGCGTAAGCAATTTGTGCCCGTGCCCGAATACGTCGATAAAGCCATGGCGCGGATGACGGTGGGTAAGGGCAGCTTGATGGATAGTTTAGCGACGGCGCTACTGCATGTTTCTGGCGTTGAAATCCCCAAGGCGGTGTATAGCGATATTCAGCTCGATGAATTTTACCGTATGAATATCCGCGTTTTAGATGATAAAGGGCGTGTTATTGATCGCCATCGTCATCTAAATGTCTTGCGAGAGCGGTATCGTGACCACGTTCAGCAAAGTTTGCAGCAAGCCGGTAGTGGGTTTGAACGCGAGCAGCTTACCGGTTGGGATTTTGATCAGCTGCCCGAGCAGTGCACGCTGAAAAAAGGGGCGATTAAAGTGCAGGCGTTTCCCGCCTTGTGCGATACCGGCAGCGCGGTTGATTTAAAAGTTCTCGATAACCCCGCCGATGCGCACGCGCAAAGCCGCTACGGTGTGGCGCGCTTGTTGTTGCTGGGCATGCCCAAAACCGTTAAATATTTGCGCAAAGCATTGTTAAAAAACAAAGATGTGGGTTTATCGGTGTTGGCGTTGGGCAGTCGCGCCGACGTGGTTGATGATTTGCTTATGGCGGCCGCCATGGATGTTTGCGGGTGTGAAGCGCAATTACCGAGAACGCAAGCGGATTTTAATGCTGCTATTGCGCTGGGCGAAAACGCGTTAACGGCACGTGCGCAGACCCTGGAAAAGCAACTGCTGGGTTGGCTATCGCAGTTGGTGGCCATTAATAAAACGATGAAAGCCAACAAAAATGCCTTGCTCTTGGCGTTTGCTTTTTCCGATATAAAACAGCAATTGAATGGCTTGTTCTTTAAGGGCTTTTTTATGATGACGCCACTGCTTTGGCTGGAACACTATGCACGTTATTTAACTGCGGTGGAGGTGCGCTTGGAGAAAGCCCCACAAAACCCCCAAAAGGACAAGCTGGCCATGCTTGATATTCAGAAAGCTTGGCAAAAACACGAGGATTTATTGGCAAAACAAGGCCCCAGTGCTTACGCGCAAAATCCGCAATGGCAAACGTACCGTTACATGGTTGAAGAGTTTCGGGTTTCGCAGTTTGCTCAAACGCTGAAAACCGCGATGCCGGTGTCCAGTAAACGCTTGCATGCTTTATGGGCAGACGTTATTAGTTAGCGCTCTGCCAATAACGAGATTTTTTTGATGGCTATCCCCTTTGCATCAAAAATATAAGCGGGTAGCGATTGCTCCAGGCAATCCTCCGTGTTCCCCAACCCCATCCATCCAAGGTGCTTTAGGGCGAGAAAAGCGTCGCGGTGCGGTGGGTCGGTTTTGGTGCTGTGCTCTGCACAAAAAAGTTGGCGTTTCAAGTCACTTAATCAGCGCACCTTGCATTGCTATGTAATTAAAGTGTCATAATTCGGACATATAGTTGCCACAAATTTGCAACGTAAGTGTCATCGAGTGCTAACCTGTATAACGGGAATGCAAGACGTACACGTTAAGTTTTAGGCTTGCATCCACTGTAATTTGGGCGCTGACTAAAAATTTTTGTTGCCAACAACCCCGTGTCTTTAATTAGGAGTCAAACCGTGAAAAAACAACTGTCTACTGCCATTGCCTTGGCTTTGTGTGTTCCCGTTGTCGCGTCTGCTGCGCCCACACTTTATGGTAAGGCCAATGTGTCCTATGCCAGTACCAAAGTTGAACAAGGCGAGTCAGAAGAATCTATTTTAGAGGTGGCTAGCAACGCATCGCGCATTGGTGTTAAAGGGGCTGAGGCGATTTCCGATAACCTAGAGGCGATCTACCAAGCGGAATTTGAGGTGGCGTTTGACGATGGCGAAACATCGGATGGTAATGTTTTTAGCAAGCGCAATATTTTTGTTGGTGTGAAGGGCGGTTTTGGTTCGGTGATTGTGGGCCACTTTGACACGCCTTTAAAGCGGGCTCAGAAAAAAGTCGATTTATTCAATGACCTGTATGGCGATATTAAGCACATCATTACCCGCAACGAAAACCGCGGTAGCAATAGCCTAATGTATTCATCACCTAACCTTTCGGGCTTTATGCTGTACGCCGATTTGATCGCTAGCGAGCAAGATAACGATGCGGTACCCGAGGGAAGCGAGCGCTCTAACGCTACATCGATTGCTGCAACCTACGAAGCGAATGGCTTTTACGGTGCCTTAGCGTACGATTTAGACGTTGAGGAAGAGGGCAGCAGCGCGGTGCGCGCGGTGTTCCAGTACAACTTCGAAAGCTTTCAGTTGGGCTTGCTAGCAGAAGAGTACGAGCGGCCCGATAATGACAAGGTCAGCGGTATTATGGCTTCGTTCCAGTATAAGCTTAATGATTGGGCGCTGAAGGCACAGTTCGGGCAGTCAGATATAGTAGCAGAGGACGGAACCAGCTTTAGTTTGGGGGCCGATTACAAAATAAGCAAAAATACCAAGCTATTTGGTTTTTATACCAATGATACTTTCCTTGCGGGTGTGGATGTTGACGGCAACGAAATTGATTATGACGCAAACTATCTGGGTTTGGGTATGGAAGTTAAGTTCTAAGCGGCCACAAGTTTGAAGCGCAAAAATGGCGCTTCAAACCCCTAAAAAACGCCAATAAAAAAGCCCCGGCTTGTGCAAGCTGGGGCTTTTTATTTATTGGCCGGTTAGGTGGCTATTTAGTTGCGTCGGTTCATTTCTGCCAGAGTATAAACTAGCCCAGCATTCCAGTTGATGGCGACCTCGTTGGTGGCGTAACTGCACCAGTGGTCGTGGTAGGCTTTGGCGGGAATGTTGGCCTCGTAAGGGGCTTTTAATCGCTCGCACTCGTCTTTATCTTGATGCCCGGTATGGGGGCCACCGGCCAGCATGCCGGGCACGGGGGCTAGCACGTCGTCAGCTTCCGATACGCGGTGATGCGGCGCTTTTATGGCACGTTCGCCAAAGCCGGTTAAATAAGAAACATTGTTGGGGTTACGGCCCAACAGGTAGTCGAGCAGCGACTCGGCGGTTTCTAGGTAGGCAGCGTTGGGTGCCAATGCATTAATGGCAAATAGGGCCGCCGCTTTATTCGCGGCGACACCGTTGCTGCCCCAGCGAAAATCGCCGCCGGCCATGGCAACGCCGTAGCCAGATGCTTTCATTTGTTGTACCCAGTTATCAGCGGTTTCGACGAGCTTGGCCTCCACTTCGGCTTTAAGCTTTTTGGGCGTTTTAGGGTTGTTGGCAAGGCTTAGCATGGCGAGGGCTTCGACATCGCGCCACTCTGGCGAGCGAATGCTTTTGGGCACTTCAAATTCTTTGAGGTATTTTTTCTTGCCGGTTAAGGCGAACAGCTCTGCGCTGGCCCAAGCCCACTCATCACTAAGTTGGTCGGCGCTTGAAGCGTACATGCCGGTGCGGAACCCCTCGGGTTGTTCAAATACGGTAGCGGGGTGATCTTCGGCCCATTCCCAGGCGCGCAGCGCCGCATTTTTGTAGCGTTCGGCGTGTTCGGGCAGGTGTTTACTGTATTGCTCTAGTACTAGGCTTGCCCGTGCCATTGTGGCGGCAAAGCCTAAAGTCGCGGCGGTGGACTTTTGCACCACGTAGCGCGGCTCGTATTCGAGGTGCGGCATGGCAAGCGCCTCAAAATTTTTCGCGGTCAGTTTATGGTATAGCCCGCCATCGGTATCTTGCATGGTTTCCATCCAATCCAGATTCCACAGGATCTCATCGAGCAGGTCCGGTAAAGCATTGTTCGATTCTGGAATGTTTAGGTCTAAGCTTGCAAATAGGGCGGGGTTGTTTTCGAGGGCGCGCAGCAAGGTGTAGACCGTGATGTTGGAGTTGACGATATATTTACCGTAGTCGCCTGCATCAAACCAACCTTTGGGGGATTCGATAATCGCGCCGGCTGGGCGTTCCTCGGTAGCGGCAGAGGCATCAACGTATACGATGGTGTCGGGATGTGAGGCGGGGCGGTGAAATTCGCCAGCGTGGCGTTGTTCTAAGGCGGCGCTGTTGCGGTTGTAGTAATAGTATTTAATGGCGCCTGCCAGCGCCTCGCGGTAAATGCCCGGTTTAATAGTGATATCAAAGCTGGATTTAACGCCGTCTACGCTGAGCTGGTATTCACCAGGGTAGTTAAAGCCGGTAAATTCGGCGGTTTTAACGGTTTCTTGGGCTTCTTGCCACGCTTGCGCCGATGACAGTACACCGTTATAAACGACTTTGCCCGACGCTTTGTCAGTAAGCTTAAATTCGTTAGCACCGGTATTTGGCACTACGGCAGCTTTGTATTGGTTGGGCAAAAAGCCAATTTGGTTGGCGTAGATGCCAGCGGCTGTATCTATGGCTGCCGGCGCTGGGGCGGCACTAGTGTGCAGCGATGCCGAGCCAAAAAAGGTCGCGGTTAGCAGTGCCAATAATTTTTGACGCATGGGGTACCCTCTATTACAGATATTTATTAGAAGGCGGTTGCTCGCCTTGTAGTTATGGGTCGCGAGCCTAGCAAAGCCCGGCAATGCTGTATAGAGAGTAAGACTAACAGGGCACTTAAAGCGATATTTGGCCGGATACCAGTAAGTATAGAGTACGCACTTGGTCTAACCAGTGAATAATGCCAAAGATAATCCAAGCGTGGTTGGCGGCGGTAAGCTTTGTGTTGGCCTTGCCAAAAGGGTCGTCGCTGACGCGGTTTGCGACCAACTGAAATTTGTAGAGGTAATAAAAGTGCCCAAACAACAAAGGAAATTGCATTGCTAGCCATTCAACCGCTAGTGCATCTTGGTAGACATAGTACGAAATTAGCACCGATATAATTTGCAGCACAATAAAACCAAGCGAGACAGCCTGCGGGTTCCAGCGGTATTGTTGGCCTTTTTCACGTTCGGCTTTAGCGAGCTCGGTACACAAGAACGGGATAAAAAAGACGTGAAATATCGAGCGCAAGATGGGCTGAGTGCTACGTTGTTGCGCTTTGCCTAAAAGCTGCCAGTGTTTGTAAAACCAGTAAAATTGATACAAGCCCATGGTGCCAATAAACAGTGCCGAAAACTTACCCATAGAGACAACATAAAACGGAGTTTGTGGCTGTGTTTGGGGCGGTGGTTGCGACATAGGGCAGGTTAACTAGGGTAATGTGAGCGAGAAAGACAAACCCACTTGCGCGATAAATTGGAATACTGCGCAAGTGGGTCCGAGGGCTGGTGTGATTGGGTTACAGGTGCTTTACGTCATCGATTTCGTACTCGATGTTGCCGCTGGGGGCCTTAACCAAAGCGACATCGCCAATCTCTTTGCCGATTAGGGCTCGGGCAATGGGCGAAGCAATGGAGATTTTACCATTTTTAATGTCCGCTTCGTCTTCGCCGACTATTTGGTAGGTTAGGTGTTGATCGGTTTCGACGTTAATGATGTCGACGGTCGTACCAAATATGACCTTGCCGGTGGCTGGCATTGAGCGCACGTCAATAATCTGTGCGTGCGACAGCTTGCCTTCGATATCTTGAATGCGACCTTCGCAAAAGCCCTGTTGCTCGCGCGCTGCGTGATACTCGGCATTTTCTTTTAAATCGCCGTGTTCACGCGCTTCGGCAATCGCAGCCACTATGCGTGGTCTTACCACTTTTTTGAGGTTCTCGAGTTCGTCTTGTAGCGCTTTTGCGCCATCGACAGTCATGGGAACTTTATTGAGTGACATTGGCAATTTCCTTGTGTAGATCTTGTAGGCGGCGCACTTGTTGCTCTTTGCCAAAGCGCAATGCCATGCAAAGGGCGTTGGCCGCCGCTAATGTTGTCGTGTAGTAAACGCGGTTGTTTTCGGCGCTGCGACGAATGGCGGCCGAGTCTTTAATTGCGCGCTCGCCTTCGGTGGTGTTGATCACTAGCGCAATTTCGCGGTTCTTGATCATGTCCACAATATGTGGCCGGCCTTCGGTGACCTTGTTAACTACGGTCACCGCGATGCCAGCATCGGCCAGCTTAGCGGCGGTACCGCGGGTGGCGACCAGCTGGAAGCCCAAGTTGACGAGCTCTTTGCCGACGATGACTACGTCGTCTTTATCGAAGTCGCGCACACTCACAAAAGCTTTGCCCGAGGTTGGCAACTTGGAGCCTGCGCCCGATTGCGCTTTGGCAAAGGCCTCGGCGAAGGTGTCGCCAACGCCCATAACCTCACCCGTCGATTTCATTTCAGGCCCCAAAATGGGGTCAACGGCGGGGAATTTGTTAAACGGGAATACCGCTTCTTTAACACTAAAGTATTTGGGGATAATCTCTGTGGTAAAGCCTTGTTCGGCCAAGCTAATCCCCGTTTGCGCACGTGCCGCCACCTTGGCTAAAGATACGCCAATACATTTTGATACAAAAGGCACGGTGCGTGAACCGCGTGGGTTCACTTCGATAATGTAGATTTCACCATCTTGGTAGGCGAGCTGTGCATTCATCAAGCCGACCACGCCAAGCTCTAGCGCCATCTTCTTCACTTGTTCGCGCATTTCGTCTTGCACGTCTTCGGCTAGCGAGTAGGGCGGTAGTGAACAGGCGGAATCGCCGGAGTGAACGCCACATTGTTCGATGTGCTGCATAATGCCGCCGATGACGACGTCTTTGCCATCGGAAACGGCATCGATATCGACTTCGATGGCGTTATTGAGGAAGTGGTCAAGCAGAACTGGCGCCTCTTCGGATACCTGCACGGCTTCGCGCATGTAGCGTCGCAGCTCTTGCTCGGTGTGCACGATTTCCATAGCGCGACCGCCCAGCACGTAAGACGGGCGCACCACTAACGGGTAGCCCACTCTCACCGCTGCGCCGATAGCTTCTTCGGTCGAGCGAACAATCGCGTTGGACGGTTGTTTGAGGCCCAAGCGTTCGATCATTTGTTGGAAGCGCTCGCGGTCTTCTGCGCGGTCGATGGCCTCGGGGCTGGTACCAATGATGGGTACGCCTTCGGCTTCTAGGGCGCGGGCAATTTTTAATGGCGTTTGGCCGCCAAATTGAACAATGACGCCTTTGGGCTTTTCTTTGTGAACGATTTCGAGCACGTCCTCGAGGGTGACGGGCTCGAAGTAGAGGCGATCGGAGGTGTCGTAATCGGTAGAGACGGTCTCGGGGTTGCAGTTAACCATTATGGTTTCGTAGCCGTCATCCCGTGCGGCCAGTGCGGCGTGTACACAGCAGTAATCGAACTCGATGCCTTGGCCAATGCGGTTGGGGCCGCCGCCGAGCACCATAATTTTGTCGCGGTTTGAGGGGAGTGATTCGCACTCTTCATCGTAGGTGGAATACATGTAGGCCGTTGACGTGGAAAATTCGGCGGCGCAGGTATCAACACGCTTGTAAACTGGGTGAATGGCGAGCTTGTGGCGGTGGTCGCGCACCATTTTTTCGCTGACCGCCAGCAATTGACCTAGGCGTTTATCGGAGAAGCCTTTGCGCTTAAGTTGGAACATGGCGGCGGCGTCGATCTCGCTGAGAGGTTTAGAGCTTAAGCCTTGTTCGATCTGAATGAGCTGTTCGATTTGGGTTAAAAACCACGGGTCGATTTTCGAGGTGTTAAAGACCTCCTCCACGCTCATGCCTGCACGGAAAGCATCGCCGACATACCAAATGCGATGGGCACCGGGGGTGGCGAGGTCTTGGCGAATTTCTTGTAGCGCGGTTTCGTCTTTAAGATCGACGCGGGGCTCTAAGCCGCAACGGTCAACCTCTAGGCCGCGCAGGGCTTTTTGCAGTGACTCTTGGAAGTTGCGACCAATAGCCATGACTTCGCCCACCGACTTCATTTGGGTGGTGAGGCGCGCATCGGCGTCGCCAAACTTTTCAAAGGTGAAGCGCGGGATTTTGGTCACGACGTAATCGATGGAGGGCTCGAAGGAAGCCGGCGTCGCACCCCCGGTAATGTCGTTTTGAAGTTCGTCCAAGGTGAACCCGACAGCTAATTTGGCGGCGATTTTGGCGATGGGGAAGCCGGTCGCTTTAGAGGCCAGTGCGGATGAGCGCGATACGCGCGGGTTCATCTCGATGACGACCATGCGGCCATCTTCGGGGTTTACCGAAAACTGCACATTTGAACCGCCCGTTTCGACACCGATTTCACGCAGTACCGCCAATGAGGCGTTGCGCATGATTTGGTATTCTTTGTCGGTTAAGGTTTGCGCCGGCGCGACGGTGATGGAGTCGCCGGTGTGCACGCCCATAGGGTCAAAGTTTTCGATAGAGCAAACGATAATGCAGTTGTCGTTTTTATCGCGCACAACTTCCATTTCGTACTCTTTCCAGCCGAGCAGAGATTCGTCGATAAGCAATTCATTGGTGGGCGATAAATCGAGGCCTCGGGTACAGATTTCCTCGAACTCTTCCCAGTTGTAGGCAATGCCGCCACCGGAGCCGCCCATCGTGAACGAGGGGCGAATAATACACGGAAAGCCAAATTCCTTGGGGACGTCTAAGGCTTCTTCCATGGTGTGAACAATGCGGGCGCGGGCGGTTTCGAGGCCAATTTTCTTCATGGCTTGGTCGAAGCGCTGGCGATCTTCGGCTTTGTCGATGGCGTCTTGTGTGGCACCGATCAGCTCGACATTGTGTTTTTCGAGCACGCCATGTGCGTGTAGCGCTAGAGCGCAGTTAAGCGCGGTTTGCCCGCCCATGGTAGGCAAGATGGCGTCGGGTTGTTCTTTTTCGATGATTTTTTCGACCGTTTCCCAAGTGATGGGCTCGATGTAAGTGGCATCGGCCATGGAGGGGTCGGTCATGATGGTGGCTGGGTTAGAGTTCACCAAAATAACGCGATAACCCTCTTCGCGTAGCGCTTTACACGCTTGCGCACCTGAGTAGTCAAATTCACAGGCTTGACCAATGACGATGGGGCCTGCGCCAATAATTAAGATGCTTTTAAGGTCGGTACGTTTTGGCATAGTGGTATCTTCGTTCCGGCGGTAATTGTTGAGGCTGGCAGCCTGCTTTTTAAAGAGTTGCGTTGGGGATCTAAAGGGCCATGTCGCGCCTAGCGAGCGCCGCGGTGCTCGCTGACCGGCCCCGCCGTGCTCTGTGCTAGCCGGCCTTCGCTTTGCGCATTAGATCGATAAAGTGGTCAAACAGTGCCGCTGCATCGTGTGGGCCAGGGCTGGCTTCAGGGTGCCCCTGAAAGCTAAAGGCTGGCTTGTCGATGCGCTCAATGCCTTGCAGCGAACCATCAAACAGCGATTTGTGCGTTGCTTTTAGGTTGGCAGGTAGGCTGGATTCGTCAGCCGCAAAGCCGTGGTTTTGGCTGGTGATCATCACTTCGCCGGTTGCTAACACCTGTACGGGGTGGTTGGCGCCGTGATGGCCAAATTTCATTTTTTGTGTTTTGGCGCCGCTGGCTAATGCGAGCAGCTGGTGACCCAAGCAAATGCCAAAAATCGGGAGATCTTTTTCGAGCAGAATTTTGATCGCTTCGATGGCGTAGGTACATGGCTCTGGATCCCCTGGGCCATTCGACAAGAATACGCCGTCGGGGTTCATGGCAAGTACTTCGCTTGCCGATGTTTGTGCCGGTACCACAGTTAGCTCGCAGCCGCGATCGACCAGCATACGTAAAATGTTGGCTTTGGCCCCAAAGTCGTAGGCCACAACTTTAAAGCGCTCGCCGTCTGGCAGGGCACTAAAGCCCTTGCCGAGCTGCCAACTGCCGGCTTCCCAAGTGTGGGTTTTATCGGTGGTGACGACTTTGGCGAGGTCCATGCCTTTGAGGCCGGCAAATTCTTGCGCCGCTTTGAGTGCGGTGGCTTCGTCGATACTGCCTGTCATGATGCAGCCGTTTTGGGCGCCTTTATCGCGCAAAATGCGCGTTAACCGACGGGTGTCGATATCGGCAATGCCGAGGATGTTGTGTTTTTTAAGGTAGCTGTCGAGGTCTATTTGGCTGCGGAAGTTGCTGGCTATCAGTGGTAGATCCCGAATGACGAGGCCTTTCGCCCATATTTTGCCGCACTCTTCATCTTCGTCATTGGCCCCTACGTTGCCGATATGCGGATAGGTGAGTGTAACAATCTGCTCGGCGTAGGAGGGATCGGTGAGTATTTCTTGGTAGCCGGTCATCGCGGTGTTAAAAACGACTTCTCCAACGGAAATGCCTTCGGCACCAAATGCGGTACCACGGAAAACACTGCCGTCTGCTAGGACGAGAATGGCAGGGGTTAAGGCCCGGGTTGTCAACGTAAGATCCTCCAGGTGTGGCTATTGCTAGCCCTACAAATTAAAACGAAAGTGTCGGTGCCGCCTATTACCTTAACGCTTGAAAACTAAGGTGCTTGCTATGTTGCCGGCTTGGGCCGACGCAAAAGCAAAAAATTTAGGCTGCAAAAAAGCGAGGTGCAACTTGCGCTCCACCTCGCTTTTGTCGGATTTGGTTATCAGCGCTTTTGGGTAGCGATTTTGCAAACGGTGGTAGGCAGCTGGGGCCGGTACCGCGAGTTAGTCGCCTAGCAAAACGCAAGGGCTTAATAGTGCCTGATTCGGCGCGAGATTTTACGTGAGCACGCGTTGATTGTCCATGAGCAATTCGGCTTATGTTGTCACACGCGCAAAGCGCCTAGGTAAGTATTTAGCTGGGGTGTGAGCGCGACTAAGCGATGCCCGCATATTGACCGCACTAGTTTTATGGGGCTTTGGCAAGTGATAATGCCGCCGTTTACATCCATGCTTTGCCGGACTTGTTGTTGTAAAGGTTCAGCTTGCATCAACCCTTGAGAGTGCCATGCCCTTTGAATTGCTTGTGTTGCTGATCCTTCCCGCTGTGCTGGCTGGGTTTATTGCCGGTGTGTTTGGCTTGGGCGGTGGTGTTGTGATTGTCCCTGCTGTTTATTATGTGTTGGTAAGGTTGGGGACAAGCGGCGAGCTTGCGATGAGCATGGCAATTGCCACCTCGATGTTGGCCATTGTGGTAACGGGATTTTCTTCGGCTGTCAGCCATTACCGGCTGCGGCAGGTCGACGGCGCGGTTTTGCGCCGCTGGCTGGTGCCACTGGTTTTGGGTGCGGTGGTAGGTAGCACACTTGTGGCGCGCTACCGAACGCCGTCGTTAATTGTTTTTTTCGGTGCGTTTTTGTGGTTGGTCGCGCTGCTAAATGTGCTTGTGCAGCGGCAAGCGGTGGTGAGCATCAGCGTCGCGCGCGGCTTGGTGCCTGGGTGGACGGCGGTGTTGGTGCTTTTTATAGGCTGTGTATCAACGTTGGCGGGTGTCGGCGGAGGCACCATGAGTGTGCCTTTATTGAAATCGCTGGGACGCAGAACTCACCTGGCTATTGGTACCTCTGCGGCAATGGGGTTTGTGTTGGCGCTGGTGGCTTCACTGTGGATGTTGCTTTTTTCGGTAGTCGATGCGGGGCGCCCGGCGGGTGCGTTCGGCTTGGTTTATCTGCCTGCCCTCGTTGCTATTTTGCCTTGTACCCTAGTGTTTGCGCCGCTCGGCGCTAAGCTCGGCCGTCGAATACCGGCACGCTGGCTAGATGGCTTGTTTGTTGGGTTGCTGTTGCTGGTAGGGCTGAGAATGCTGGTGTCAGGGCTTAGTGCCTTTGGCAATTAAGAGCGCATTCGTTGTTATCGTTTTATAGAATGCACTCTCGATACTCGGTGTTACCTTGCCTGATGGCTAAAATGATTAGTCTTTATAAGAGTCCATCATTTTTTTGGCGCCGTCTTTAGCATCCTTTGCGGCATCTTCGGCAGACTCCATAGCGTTTTCTGCTGAATCCATTGCCTCATCGGCCATCTCTTGCGTTTTATCGGCTGCTTCTTGAGCCGCTTTTTTGGCGTCTTCCGCGGCGTCTTGTGCCGCTTTTTTGGCTTTTTCGGCAGCCGCTTTGGCAGCTTCTTTAGCGTCTTCCGCTGACTGGTTTATGGCTTTTTGGGTGTTTTCTACGGCCGCCTCTGCCGATTCTTCAGCGCTTTGTTCATTGCTATTTTGACCGCAGCCGAGCAAACCGATTGTTGAGGCAACCGCTATGGCACTAATGATGAATTTTTTCATAATGTTCTCCTAACATGAATGGTTGAGTCGCGAGGCGAGGATTGATGGCCTCAGGGGCATTATCACTTAAATTTCTTTGCCGTGTTAGCCGAATTGCGCTGATCGCGATATTGCTGATTGGCAGGTGCGATCGATGGGGGAAGCCGCCTTTGTAGTCAATGTCTCACAAATATTGCGCGCTATATCGTCTTTTCCCCGAGCTCTATATCGTTAAACTAGCGGCCATGGATGACAGGGACGATTGACCCAACGGATGGGTCAAGCCTACGAAATAGGTTCTGTGAGTTAGGCCGCCACTTCACTGTGGCGGCCTTTTTTTGGTTATTAAAAAACTGATGAGTTAGTACGATAAGTTGGTTGACCTGTTGAACCTCGGTTTAGTACTGTTAATCACTAACAAAGAGTACGACTTGATTGATTTAGTTATGGCGCTGGCGGCTATCGCCCAGCCAGCAGGCGTTTAAATCGCTAGAGGGTAATGCCTTCATACATTTTGATTATCTTAAGATTTCTCCTGCGCTGGTGGCTTTGATAAAAGCACGGGTGCGAGGCTGGCCTGCGGCGCAGATTGCGAGGCTGGCGCGACCTTATAATGTTATCTCTTTTTAAAACCCGCATGGTTCGCCATCGCGGGTTTTTTCGTTTTCGGGGCTTTGGTTTTGATATGGGTGGGTGCTTCTTCTCGGGGGGCGTGATGGTGTTGTTTGATAAAGCAGGGGGATTTCAGTGGAAGCTCAAATAATGCGGCTCAATATTGCAGGGCAACCCATTGAGTGGCTCAGTTGGCGCGAGGTGGTTTGTTTGTATGCTCGAGAGCTGGTGGTGTGGAGCTTAGGGGGTGAAGTCAAACGGGTTCGAGGTGGTTGTTCGCGCCTGACGCATTGCGCGAGTTCGATGTCACTGCCGGCCATTGTGGCGTGCGATGGCGTGCGCATGGCGCCTGTGCGCATTAAGCCGCCATTAACTAATAGAGCGCTATTCCAGCGCGATAATTATCAGTGCATGTATTGTGGCTACAGGTTTTTGCAATCGGAGTTAACCCGCGATCATGTGCAACCGGTGAGTCGAGGTGGCGCGGACTGCTGGGAAAATGTTGTCGCTTGCTGCAAGCGCTGCAACCAGAAAAAGGCGGCATGGTTGCTGAGCGAAATTGATATGCCGTTGTTGGCACTGCCTTATCAGCCCAACCCGTACGAGTATATGGCCTTAATTAACAGCCACCGGATACGCGAAGATCAAATCGCTTATTTGGCGCCACAGTTTCATCACTATAGTTCACGGCCCGAATGCCAGAAGGCGGATGCCTAGCGCTAGCGGGGGAGTTTATGCGATCATGCCGCCCCAATGAAAGTGGTGGTCGCGCCTTGTGAAGTGATCATCGGTGTCTAACGCGCCCGTCAGTGAGAGTGTGAAGTTATGAGTCAAGTCGAAGTTGCCCTGAAAATTAAAGCGAGCTTAGGAGAGTGTCCTCGGTGGGACGAAAAAGAACAGGTTTTATATTGGCTGGATATTAATGCTGGTCAGCTTCACCGCTTGGACCCCGAAACGGGGCATGACACGTTTCTTCAATTTGATGAGGAAATTGGTTGCTTTGCGCTGCGCGAAAAAGGCGGTTTTGTGTTGGCGATGCGCACAGGGCTTTACACTATCGATGGCTGGAATACTGAGCGAACGTTTATTGCCGACCCTGAAGAGGGCATGGATAAAAACCGCTTTAATGACGGGCGGTGTGATGATAAAGGCCGCTTGTTTACCGGCAGTGTTTACCCTCCAAAGGATTACGGTGGTGCGAGTATTTACTCTTTGAGCCCAGAGGGCGAGGTGAAAACCTGGGTTAAAGATTTGTTAACGGCCAATGGCATCGCGTTTAGTCCCGACAACAAAACGTTTTACTACGCTGATACGCCGAGCCACGCGATTAGCCGTTGCGATTTTGACCTTGAAACGGGTGAAGTCAGTAATTGCTCGGTTTTTCACCAATTTCCACATGGCAATGGGCGGCCCGATGGCGCTGCTGTTGATAGCGAGGGTTACTATTGGAGTGCGCTGTACGAAGGTGGCCGAGTCGTTCGCGTGAGCCCGCAAGGCGAAATCGTGCAGGAGATAACCGTACCCGCTAAGTGCCCAACGATGGTGGCTTTTGGGGGGGAGGACTTGAAAACGCTGTACATTACTTCGGTTGGCGGCAGGCCAGAGCAAGAACTAGAGCAGTTTCCGGATTCGGGCTCGGTGTTTTCCGTCAGGGTTGATGTCGCAGGCCGACTGGAAAACCGCTTTGCCGGGTAGCACTGTCAGCTTACCCTCGCAGCTGTGATACTGGGAATATAAACTGCGCTTACATAGGCACAAAAAAGGAGGCATGGGCCTCCTTTTTTGTGCCTATGTGTTTCAGTGTGGTGGCAATAAAAACCGCACTTTTTTATTGTGGTTGTGCGAAAGGTCGGGGATGAGGCTTCCTGGGGGAGTGAGACACAAGAGCGATTGATATGTTGAATTCTGTTAACTCGCGCCTTGCCTCGTTCGGCGCTTAGTGACAAATTACCCCTCTTGTTTAGTTGGGTTATTACTGATGTCGCCGATTCAATTCACCAAGATTGCATTGCTGAGTTTTTTGCTGGTTGCGCTTGCGGGCTGCGCAAAAGTAGGGAGCGAGCGCTGGTGTGAGCGCCTCGCTGAGAAACCAAAGACGGACTGGACGGTCAATGAGGCCTCTGGTTATGCCAAACACTGCATTTTCAAGTCGCGGTAATTGCGATTCAAGCCGGCGTTTCAGAATAAGTTAATAGGGTTAGCGAACCAATGATTAAAAAGCTGTTGTCCGCAGGTACATTCGCTCTTACGAGCTTCTTTTTGGCCTTTGGCCTATCTTGGCTTGCCTTATACCAGATGAACTTTTCTTATGGGCTTTGGCACGATGTGGGGGGGATTGGTGAGGCCATTGAAAAATATGGCCCGCAAAACTATTACCGCACTGGCTTTGCCGATACGACCAAAGCGCAGCGAGAGGAGTTATTTCAGAAAATTAGCTATTCTGTCCACCGCGATGGTGAGGGGCTAGCATCCATTACCTATAAAGTACCTTCGCACCCCGAGCAAAAGTTGCTGACAAAAGACGAAATTATTCACCTGACTGACGTGGCTCATTTGGTCAATAAGGTTGAGTGGCTAATTGTTGTTGCTGCGTTACTCTGGGTGATTGTTATGGTTCACTATTATCGCGCTCGCATTAAGCCGCCGTCGGTGCTGTACCAGAGTATTGCATTGGTTGCGTTAATCGCATTTTTTGTGCTGGTGCTGGTGCTGGTGGGGCCCACTAAGGCTTTTAGTCAAATGCACGAGTGGGTGTTCCCCCCTGGAAACCCTTGGTTTTTCTATTACCAGCAATCCCTGATGTCGACGATGATGTGGGCGCCGGTGCTTTTTGGTTGGATCGCGGCACAGTGGGCAGTATTTACGGTGCTTTTCTTTGCTTTAGTACAGCTTGTCGCTTCACGTTTTTTGCGTATGCTGATTAAACCTTAAACTGGTTAATGTCGCGCTCTAAGTCCTCGGCAAGTTGGGTAAGCTGGTGACTGATGGCCTGTATTTGCTGGGTTGAGTCTATGTTGTGCTGAGAGGTTTCGTCGATTAGGGTGATGTTGCGGTTAATTTCAGCGCTTACCTGCGATTGTTCTTCTGTGGCTGTGGCTGTTTGCAAGGTCATGTTGCCAATGCCGTCCATCACCTCGCTGATATTGCTGAGTTGTTCGCTGGTCGACTGGGTGAGTGATACGGTCGATTCTAGTTGGTGGCTACCATTCGATATCGCTAAAAACACATCTTCTATTTGGTTATGTAGCCGAGTGACTATTTCTTGAATGTCGTTGGTCGAGGTTTGGGTGCGACTGGCCAGGGTGCGCACTTCATCGGCGACTACCGCAAAACCTCGACCTTGCTCACCGGCCCGCGCGGCCTCTATGGCAGCGTTTAGCGCCAATAGGTTGGTTTGCTCGGCGATTGCACGAATGGTTTCAACCACCGATGCGATTTCGCTGGAGTTTTGTTTGAGTGAATCGGCGGTGCTGTAGGTATTGCTAAACGCATTCGATAGTTCGCTGATGTTAGCGGCGGTGGTTCGCACGTTCGATATGCTTGTTTTTACCGCCTGTGTCGATTCTCGGGTTTTGTCTGCCGTTTGCGTGGCGATATTGGCAACTTCGTGAGTTGCGGTGGCGCTCTCATGGAATGATGCAGCCAAAGCACCTAGGGCTGTGCCTTGCTGTTCTGTTCTGTGGTTTACGCTCGCTATAACATCGTTGAGTTCTTGTGAGCGCTCGCGCAGTGAAGTGGTTTCGTCACGGATATTGCTAATCATGGCGCTAAAGGTATCGAGGGTGCCATTAAATTCGTTGCATAAGGCGCCTATTTCGTCGTGTGAGTGGGAGGGGATGCGCTGGCTTAAGTCGCCTTTTCCCGAGTTGATTTCGCGCAGGCGCTCGACCACTCGCATAATGCGCTTGCTCATTACAAGCGGGCTGAGATAGCTAATGCTCGCAAGGTAAATC
>DATBNJ010000025.1:0-4191 GCA_036554385.1 Marinagarivorans sp.
TTGGCTATTGACCAAATCGGCGCCCAAGTTCAGTTGCGCGCGCTGTAAAATATCGCTCTGCGCTTGTAGCTCTGCCTGCTGCTTATGGCCCTGCGCTTGGTTGGCACGCAAAGCCTCATGGCTGAGCGTGTCGTCCAGCCCTAGGTTTTTTGCCAGCGTGCGGTACACCTGTGCATTGCGTTGGCGTTCATCGGTTAGTTGTTTTTGGGTGGCTATCTGTTCTTTTAATTGTTCAATGCTGGCGCCGCCGGCTTGTAAATAAATATCCTTTAGGGTGTCGGCTTTGCCTTGTAGGTCATGCGTTTGGTGCTCTAGGCTGTCAATCCTGTCGGTTAGGGCGTTGATTTCACCGTCTATTTGCCGAAGGCGTTGCCCCCAAAGTGTGTGACCTGCCGAGGCATACCATATGGGTAGGGCGTTTAATAGAATTTGCTGCTCATCCCGTTGTTGCTCGCAGGTTTGATACGCGCTATAGGCGTGTTTTATGGGTTCTAGTGATTGTTGCTGCTTGCGTGCGGTTTTTAGCTCGGCGTGAATGGCGGCAAGATCGTCGAATTCCGCTGCGACTTCTGCGGCGCGGCCAAAGGCCGAATGGTCATCCAGAACCAACTCACGAAAAATCTCGTCGATGCTATTGAGCTGCTTTAAACCGGCGGCACGGTTTAGCAAGGTAAATGCGTTTTCACCGACTTCATAAAACCGTCGCAGCTGTGCTAAGTAGGCTTTTTTACTGTCAAAGACCTGCACCCCGGGCAGCTCGCGCGCCCGCTGTTTGAGTGCCCGGGAACCGCCGTCGTGATGGAGGGTGAGCCAATCCTCCAGTTGCTTATCGTCCCGCTCGGAAAAAATCCACAGCCTTTTTAAATCGGACGGCGCAGAGCTGGTGCCGTCAATCCAAAAGATGCCGGTCATTTGTGCCTGCTGGCTACCGTTGGCAAAGTGCGCGGCAATGGCAGTTACGGTTTTGCCCGGGCGGGCAATGTGCAAATTGTCACCGCTGTCATTGCCCGCACCCGCCACGCCGCGCACGTAAGACATTAAATCCCGGTCGCTTTCATGGCCACCGGTAGAGGCGAGGTTGTACTTGGGCTGGGCGGTGATCAAGGTGAGTAAGGCGTCAATCAGAGTGGTTTTGCCGCTACCGGTAGGGCCGATAATCGCAGTGCCCCGGGGGTCGATTTCGGCCCGGTGCAGGTAATCGCCAAACGGCCCCCAGTTATACACCTCTAGATTCCTGAGGATAAACGCGTTGTCGCTCAAGACTGTGCCAGCGGGCGTTTGTGGCGTTGCGACGGCGGTCACTCCTCGTCCTCAGCTTGTATTTTACGGTTCGACCCAGTTGCACGTTGGCGCAGGTGTTGTAGCAGGTTTTGCAAATTCTCGGGGTTGGCCAGGTGAGTAATAATGGGCCGAATTGTGATTTGGTCTTTAGCGTCGATATCCGACACGATGCCGTGGCTTTTTAAGTGCTCCAGTAAATTGCGCAAGCGTTTTTGTTCGCGGGCGTCGCTGCCGATATCGCCCAAAAATAGCTGCAATTGAGGCAGCAGTTCGTCCAAAGCCACGGTTGCCTCTGCAGCACCTATACCGGCCTCTTGTTCGTGGCTGACGTAGTATTGCCGTAAAATCGCGATCATTAAAGACTGCTCAAGATTGAGCCGTTGCCTGCGTATGAGTGGGTGGCTCCATTCGTCGTCATCGCCTTCTTGAGCGAAGGTTTGGGCAACCACCACAAACGCCAACCCACGTACCTCGTCAAGTTGCAGGCGCAGGTCTAGCGGCTCTAGCACGCGGTCAATCGCTTCTTGTTGGGTCCGCGCAATTTTATAGAGGTTGGGCTTGCGTTCGAACTCAAGTAAACCGTGCTTTAGCAGCTCTTGTGCGGCATTTTTAATGTCGCTGCCGGTATGCTGTGATGTCGCCGCACTGACCGCAGCGTGTGATTCCGGAGCGACGGTTTGCTGGGTGGCTGGTCCCTCACCTGTCGGTGGTTTATCTGTGGATGTGAGTTGATCAAAAATACTGCTCAAGGCTACAGCTCCCAAGATATCGATTTTACAGCATCGGCGGTTAATGCGATGCGCGGTACGTTGAAGCGTAAAGCGTGGCCGTCGCGATCTACAATATCCACGGTTTGGCGCTCGCTTACGGTCATCACTTCCGCTTCTCGGGCCATGCTTAGCCAGAGGGTGATGGTCTCTAAGTCATGGGTCGGCGGCAAGTGATCGGCGAGATCGGCAACGCTCATGGGGCGTCCGGTGACGGACAGTAATTGCAAGGTGTCTTGCAATAGTTGGTGGCGGTCGAGGCTATCGAAGGCAACCCAAAAATCGGGCTCAATGTCGTCTAAGTGAGCGTTCTGCCCCGCTAAGGTTAAGTCGGTGGGGGCGTCTGTGTCGAGGGATTTAAAGCGCAGTCGCTCCACCAGCGGGAGCGCCGTTACGGCAATACCGACGGGAGGGAGGGGCGCGGGACTGCGGCGCTCGCTGGCGCTGCTCCAATCCACATCCAGTGCGACATCCAGAATCTCCCGCAGTAATTCCCCGACCCGGTGATGCTCGGCGGCCAACCCGGTTTTAATAAAGCCTTTTACGTCTCGCTCACTGCGTGCGCGGGCTCGAATAACATTGGCGGACTCGCCCACTAAGCGCGCCACCAGCCAGCGCAGTTCGGCCTGTTGCTGGTAGGTTAATGCCTGATTAATGCTGGGATTGCGCAGAATATTGCGCAGCCGGTGTTTCATCTGGTCTAGCTCGACGGCGCTGTGCAGCTGTTGATAAAAGCCGTGAAACACTTGGCCTTCGGGGGTTTCCAGCAGCTGTTCGTGGCTGTCCAGCAAGCTGTCGACGATCTCACCGCGATGGCGCTGTTCACTAATAATGGTTTGCCGCAGCTGCCGGTCCGCCGCTCGGTAGGAGTCCTCTACTCGGCGAAAATCCGCCTGTAGGCTCATGGCCAAGTGGTAAACTTCGCGAATACCTTCGACCGCCGGCTTGCCCTCCAAAACGGTAAATCGGCCGGATTGTGCGGCAGCCAGCTCTTGCTCCAGGGCGCGAATTTTTTGTTGTAAGTGATTGACGCGGCTTTGAGGGTCTGGGTTGAGACGGGTTTCCAAGTTTTCTATTTCGCGCTGCACAGTGCCTAAACGGGAAGCGGTGGAGGTCATAATGCGCTCCCCCAAGCCACCGACAAAATCCAGTGCCCGTTGCAGAGCATCGGTGGCGATAAGCTTGCCTTCGCGCTCGATGACTAAGCCGCGTCTGATCCAGTCGCGGAATTCCTTGCGGGCCAGGGCACGATAGTCGTCGCCATCGCTTTTGATGCCAAATTCCTCGTTGTTGGCATTCAACGCTAGGGCGTCGGCTAAGTGTTGGAGCGCGTCATGTTCGTCAATGCCATTGGTACTTTGCTCAAATAGCGGCTTTAGACTGCTCAAAACCAATGGCCCACGGCGAGCCGCCAAAATCTGCCAGGCGGGATTTTGGTGGCGGGCTTCGATGTACACTTGGCACAGTTCTTTGCTTGAAAGATTCATTGGCGCTTATTCATTGGTACTTAATAGTACTCGCGGCGTTAGTGATCAATGATTGAGCCATACGCGCAGGGCGTTTCGCAGGCACTTTTTATTTCTGGGAAATTTTTATTTGTAACTATTCAGCTAAATAAACATAAACCGTTTAAAAGAGTGCTGGTTGATTATTTTCTGGGCATTGAAGCGCCGGCTTGTGCATGGATGCACTTGATAGAACAGTGCAGGAGCAACCCGTCGAGATGGCTTGAACGGCCTAGAAAATAATTAGCCAGCGCCCAATTTCATGAGCCGCTGAATAGTTACTTTTATTGTAACTACTCACCCCCTAAATGCCAGATTCCCGGTCTGCTTCCGCAGTATGATATGTCGGACACGCTGTAAATACTTCCCTGTAAGCTCGACACCCTAGTCCCGCGGGTGACGGTCCGCCCATCACACTCCGAAACCAGCCCTACCACAGAGCTCCCGTAGCGGAAGATTGAGCGGCATAAAGGGTTTTCAAAAAAACTCTGAATGGTATAAAACCTCACCATGCACACCATTAACAAACAATCCTTGCGCGAAGAGTTCGACGCGATTAAGTCCGAATTCCAATCGCTGTCTGAACGGCA
Organism: Marinagarivorans sp.; assembly: GCA_036554385.1. Lineage (GTDB taxonomy): Bacteria > Pseudomonadota > Gammaproteobacteria > Pseudomonadales > Cellvibrionaceae > Marinagarivorans. Next base: position 4,144 of record DATBNJ010000025.1, read on the forward strand.
GAAAGTCAGCCCAGAGGTGGCCGCTCTGTTCAGTGCCATGATGGGGTT
>DATBNJ010000026.1:0-2186 GCA_036554385.1 Marinagarivorans sp.
AAAGCAGAAGTAAGATTTACCAGAGCGCTTGATCAGCGCCCACTTTAACAAGCCGCTGAATAGTGACGAATTATTTACTCTTCATGGAGAGGAAGAACTCGTCATTCGTTTTATGGGATTTCAGTTTATCGGCTAAAAACTCGGTGGCGGCTATGTCTTCCATGTCGTTTAAGATTTTGCGCAAAATCCACATTCTGGACAGCTCGCTTTCGCTCATTAAGAGGTCTTCTCGGCGGGTGCCTGAGCGGCGAATGTTAATTGCCGGGTAAATGCGGCGCTCAGCCATCTTGCGGTCTAGGTGTAACTCCATATTACCTGTACCTTTAAATTCCTCGTAAATCACCTCGTCCATTTTTGAGCCCGTATCGATTAGCGCGGTCGCCACAATCGATAAGCTGCCGCCTTCTTCGATATTTCGCGCGGCACCAAAAAAACGTTTGGGTTTTTCGAGCGCGTGCGCATCAACGCCGCCTGTTAGTACTTTGCCGGAAGAGGGGATTACAGTGTTATAGGCTCTGGCTAGGCGCGTTATCGAATCGAGCAAAATGACGACGTCTTTTTTGTGTTCGACGAGCCGCTTTGCGCGCTCGATAACCATATCGGCTACTTGAACGTGGCGGGCTGGCGGTTCGTCGAAGGTTGACGCAACGACTTCTCCGCGCACCGAGCGCTGCATTTCTGTAACTTCTTCGGGGCGCTCGTCGATTAACAGTACGATAAGGTGAACTTCAGGGTTGTTGCGTGTGATTGCTTGGGCAATATTCTGCATCATAATCGTTTTACCGGCTTTAGGCGGGGCGACAATTAAGCCGCGTTGTCCCTTGCCGATGGGGGAAACCAAGTCGATGATTCGGCCGGTTAAATCTTCGGTCGAGCCATTGCCTACTTCAAGTACCATGCGGTCTTGCGGGAAAAGTGGGGTAAGGTTTTCGAACAGGATTTTATTGCGAGAGTTTTCGGGTTTATCAAAGTTAATTTCATTAACTTTTAACAGTGCAAAATAGCGCTCGCCGTCTTTAGGGGGGCGAATCTTCCCAGAAATGGTATCACCCGTGCGCAAGTTAAAGCGACGAATTTGGCTGGGTGACACATAAATGTCGTCGGGGCCGGCGAGGTAAGATGACCCTGCGGAGCGCAAAAAACCAAAGCCGTCTTGCAGAATTTCCAGTACGCCATCGCCGTAAATGTCTTCACCGCTTTTGGCGTGACGCTTCAATAAATTAAAGATAACGTCCTGCTTGCGCGACCGGGCTAAGCTTTCCATGCCGAGTGCGGCGGCCATCTCGATGAGCTCCTCAATGGGCTTCTTTTTGAGATCGGTGAGGCTCATTTGCATGCCAGGCTCACTATTTTTATTGGGGGTTTGCCGAGAGCGGCCTTGGTTGTTGCGCTGGCGTTGCGGCTTTGCCGGAGCCTCTTTGTTTGCTGGCGCTGCGGTGTTTTCGGGTTGATCGCTAGGTGGTGTATTGCAAGATTGCGGCATGATATGTGATTTTTATCGTAGGGTTTGTTGGTGCCTTAAACATAGACTGGGTTCAGCGGCAGCACAAACGTAGGGTTAATTAGAGGTGAGTGTTTTGCTTGAGTATTTGATGTTATCTGTGAGATCTATCGCGCAGTACAGTCACTGAGGTGAATCGAGAGGGATTGACTTCAGGGGTTATATGCGGGACGCCTAGGAAAGGCTGGCGTAGCGAGATAACTTGATCTCAATAATGTTGAGTATAGCCGTAAAAGCTAAAGTGTGCAAAAAAAGAAAGGGCTCGCGTCGCGGGCCCTTAAGTAGCCTTTAAATGGCTGCATCAATGAAGGCTTTGAGCTGGGCCTTGGACAGCGCGCCCACCTTGGTACTCTCGGCGTTGCCATTTTTGAAAATGGTCAGTGTTGGGATGCCGCGAATGCCTAGTTTGGACGACGTTTCTTTGTTGGCATCAACATCCATCTTGCAGATTTTGATCTGCCCTGCATATTCGCCGGCAAGCTCTTCAAGCACGGGGGCAATCATCTTACAAGGGCCGCACCAAGGTGCCCAGAAGTCAACCAGTACGGGGCCTTCTGCTTGTTTAACTTCTTCTTCAAAGTTGGCATCGCTGAGAGTAACGATTGCATCGCTCATAGTTTTATCTCCGAGGGCTTAATTCAAACCTGCGCAATCATAAGGACGCCGTAAATGGCTGACAACCTTA
>DATBNJ010000029.1:0-13334 GCA_036554385.1 Marinagarivorans sp.
TCTAACTCAAAAAGCTTAAACGTCTCCCAATCGCCGCGGTATTCTTCTTCAATGTCAAAGTCTTTGAACTTAACGTGGTGCGCAGGCGCTTCGAGCTGAACATAACCACCAGCCCGGAAGTCCACGTTTTCGCCTTCAGGCAGTTTAAGGGTAAGCTCTTTAATAAAGGTTGCGACGTTGGGGTTCGACTCAACGGTACACTCCCATTGCTTAACACCAAACACGTCATCTTCAACTTCGATGTGCATGTCTTCTTTAACCGGCACTTGGCAGCTTAAACGCCAACCTTCTTTTGCTTCGCGCTTAGTAAAGTGAGATGCCTCGGTCGGTAGCATTTCGCCACCACCCGACTCCACAATACATTTGCACTGTGCGCAGCTGCCACCGCCACCGCAGGCAGATGGCAAAAATAAACCGGCGCCCGACAACGTTTGCAGCAACTTACCGCCTGCAGCCGTAACAATTTCTTTTTCGCCGTTGACCAAAATAGTGACATCACCGCTGGCCACAAGCTTGGCACGGGCAGACAAAATAACGCCCACTAGTGCCAGCACGATGACGGTAAACATCACCACGCCTAATACAATTTCAATATTCATTGTGTGATATACCTCGTGGTTACAGGTCGATGCCGCCGAACGACATAAAGCCCAAAGACATCAAGCCAACAGTGATAAAGGTGATACCCAAGCCTTTAAGGCCATCGGGTACATCACTGTACTTGAGTTTTTCGCGAATACCGGCAAGCGCTGTAATCGCTAACGCCCAACCAACACCCGAGCCCAAACCAAACACGGAACTTTCTACAAAGTTGTAGTCGCGCTCTACCATGAAAAGTGCGCCGCCCAAGATGGCGCAGTTCACGGTAATCAAGGGCAAAAACACACCCAAGGCGTTGTACAAAGCCGGGAAATACTTATCTAAAACCATCTCCATAATCTGTACTAATGCCGCGATCACACCGATATAAGAAATTAAGCCCAAAAAGCTAAGATCCACGTCGGGAAGGCCGGCCCACGCCAGCGCGCCATCGGCGAGTAGGTAGTTATAAATCAGGTTGTTGACCGGTACAGTCACCGACAGCACCACGATTACCGCGATGCCCAAGCCCATGGCCGCATCGACCTTTTTAGAGATCGCTAAAAACGTACACATCCCCAAAAAGAATGCAAGCGCCATGTTCTCAATAAAAATTGAGCGTATAAATAAGCTGAGTAACTCTTCCATTACAGAACCTCCGCCGTTTTAGTGCTGTTGTGAGCGATCTTGAATTCATCAGGCTCAACTTGCGCAGGTTTGTAGGCACGAATCGCCCAGATAATCAGGCCGATCAGGAAGAACGCGCTCGGCGGCAACAAAAGCATGCCGTTAGACACATACCAACCGCCCTCGTTTGCCAACGGCAAAATGTCGTAGCCCAACAATTTGCCCGAGCCAAACAACTCGCGAACCGTACCTAAAATAACGAGGAAGAAGCTGTAACCTAAACCGTTACCAATGCCATCAAAAAAGCTTGGGATTGGTGGGTTCTTCATGGCGAAGGCTTCAGCGCGCCCCATCACAATACAGTTGGTGATAATCAAGCCCACAAATACCGACAACTGCTTACTAATATCGTAAGCCACTGCCTTAAGCACCTGATCGACCAAAATAACCAAAGACGCAATGATCGTCATTTGAATAATAATACGAATATTACCCGGCGCATGGTTGCGCACAAGCGATACAAAGAAGTTTGAAAAGGCCGTTACCGTGGTCAATGCGATACACATGACTAAGGTCACTTTCAAACTACTGGTAACCGCGAGTGCCGAACAGATACCGAGGATTTGCAACCCAATGGGATTGTTATCCAAAATGGGTCTAAATAAGAGTTCTTTAGTTTTCATGACTAGGCTTTACCTTTTTTCATGTTGGCCAAGAATGCGCCGTAACCCTCTTCGCCCAACCAAAATTGAAGCAGGTTATGTACGCCCTTACTGGTCAAGGTTGCACCGGAAAGACCATCGACTTTATGCTCTGCGCCTTTAGCAGCAGAATCGACAGAGCCTTTAACAATCTCAATGGCGACCGAGCCATCTTCATTAAATAGCTTTTTGCCAGGCCACAAGTTTTTCCATCGCGGGTTGTCCACTTCACCACCTAAGCCCGGTGTTTCACCGTGCTCGTAGAAGCCAAAACCGACCACGGTATTCATGTCACCTTCTACCGCCAAAAAGCCGTAAAGTGTTGACCACAAGCCATAACCGCGCACCGGTAGAACAACGACTTTTTTACCGGCCTCGGTTGTGGCGATGTACACCTTGGCATATTCCTCAACGCGACCAATCTTGGCGAGATCTTCTTCGTTGCTCAGCTGCTCAGACATTTTAGGGTCTTTCGACGCTTTGCGTTGGTCGTAGTTAGAAGGCTCGATATCGGTGGTAAATTTGCCGGTATCTAAATCCACCATTTTGATTTCGACATTTTTAAACTGCTCTTCAACAGATTCGCTAGGCTTTAACAAACCCGCTGCCGACAAGATATTGCGTTTAAAATCGAGCTCTTTATTAGCAATTTGTGCGGGTTTAAGCAAAACTGCTGCTGTCGAAACAATAACCGAGCACACCACACATAACAGGGTTGCTACGGTCAGCGTTTTTGCAATGCTATCTTTACTAGCCACGTGCTAACCTCCGCTTGATATTGGACTCAACCACAAAATGGTCAATAAGGGGAGCAAATAGGTTGGCAAACAGAATTGCCAGCATCATGCCCTCGGGGAATGCGGGGTTTACCACGCGAATAATGACGACCATAAAACCAATAAGGCCGCCGTAAATCCATTTACCTTTGTTAGTCATCGAAGCCGACACAGGGTCGGTTGCCATAAAGATCATACCGAAGGCAAAACCACCAATAACGAGGTGCCAGTAAAAGGGCAAGCCAAACATGGGGTTAGTGTCTGAGCCAATAACGTTCAACAATAATGACGTAGCCACCATACCTAAGAAAACGCCAACCACAATGCGCGCGGATGCAATACCGGTCGCCAAAAGCACCGCACCACCAATTAAGATGGCCAAGGTCGAGGTTTCACCCATTGAGCCCTGAATGCTGCCAAAAAATGCATCAAACCAAGTGATTTGCTGGCTGAGCACATCAACACCATCCGATGCGGCAATAGACAAAGCCGTGGCGCCGGTGTAGCCGTCAACCGCCGTCCAGACGGTATCGCCGCTCATGGCGCTTGGGTAGGCGAAAAACAAAAATGCACGGCCAGTCAGTGCGGGGTTTAAAAAGTTTTTACCGGTACCACCAAACACCTCTTTACCGATAACCACACCAAAGCTAATGCCCATAGCGGCTTGCCACAAGGGAACACTGGGTGGAAGAATCAAGGCAAACAAAATAGACGTTACAAAGAAACCTTCATTCACTTCGTGGCCGCGCTTCATCGCAAACAGCACTTCCCAGAAACCACCCACGATAAACACTGTGAGGTAAACCGGTAAGAAGTAAAGCGCACCGAGGATCATATTGTCCCAAATGCTCGAGGCGCTATGACCGGTTAAGATCGCAGCGATAGCACCGCGCCAACCTTCCATATTGCTCATGCCCATATCGGCCAGAATGGTGTTAGCTTGAAAACCAATGTTGTACATCCCGAAGAACATAGCCGGGAATGCACACAACCACACGGTGATCATCATGCGCTTCAAATCAATCCCATCACGCACGTGAGAGGTTGTTTTGGTTACGTCACTTGGCTTGTAAAGCGCTGTATCAACCGCTTCGTAGAGCGCGTACCAGCTCTCCCACTTACCACCTTTGTGAAAGTGTGGCTCCATACCATCTAATATTTTACGCAAACTCATGGGTTAGCCCTCCACTTCAATGCGGGTTAAGTTGTTGCGAAGCAAAGGACCGTACTCGTATTTACCAGGGCAAACAAACGTGCACAACGCCAAATCTTCTTCATCCAACTCCAATGCACCCAGTTTCTGTGCGACTTCGGTATCGCCAACGATAATGGCCCGCAGTAGCTGAGTCGGCAGGATATCGAGCGGCATCACCTTTTCATAAGCGCCGATGGGCACCATCGCCCGCTCGCTACCATTGGTACTGGTCGTAAAATCGAACACTTTGCTGGCGAGTTTGGAAACGTAAATGTTCATTACAGAAAACTTATCAACACCGGGGCGCAAATAGTGCATCATTTGGCGCTCGCGGCCCTCAAGCAAAACGCTGACCTGAGTGTGGTAGCGGCCGAGATAGCTCACTGCACCGCGCGCCGCGCGACCCCCAAAAACAGAACCGGAAATAATGCGGTTTTCGCCCGCTTTTAAATTGCCGGCTGTCAGCTCCTGCAAATCGACGCCTAAGCGTGTGCGAATCAAACGGGGCTTTTCGACCTGTGGGCCGGCCAAAGCGACAACGCGCTCGGTGCTTAACTTACCGCTGGTAAACAGCTCACCAATGGCGATAACGTCTTGGTAGCCCACCGTCCACACGGTTTTGCGCTCACTGACAGGGTCCAAGTAATGAATATGTGTACCGGCGTTGCCGGCTGGGTGCACGCCACCGAAGGCTTCGTACTGCAAATTGCTGGTAGTGCCTTTCGGAATGCTTGCGCCCTCAGCGTGACACACGAAGACTTTACCTTCGGTAAGCTTGCCGATAACTTCCAAACCGTGAATAAAGGCTTCTGGCTTATCCGCGAGTACCACAGCAGGGTCTGCGGCCAATGGATTGGTGTCCATCGCCGTTACAAAAACCGACGCTGGGGTCGAATCAATAGCCGGGACCTTGCTGAACGGGCGCGTGCGCAATGCCGTCCACAAACCCGAGTTAACCAGCGTCTCAACAACTTTGTCACGCTTTAACGAAGGAAGCTGGTCAACGCTGTAGTGAGCGAAAATCTCAGCATCATCGCCCTCAACATCAATGACGATGGATTGAAAAACACGGCGCTCGCCACGATTAATGGCGGCGACAGTGCCCGACGCTGGCGACGTGTAAATAACGCCCGGCGTCTTTTTATCGGAAAAGAGCTCTTGTCCGAGTTTGACCTTATCGCCGACCTGCACAGCCATGGTGGGTTTCATACCGTGGTAATCAAACCCAACAACTGCAACAGAGCGTACGTTAGGGCCATCCTCAATGGATTGCTGAGGCTTACCAGTAATTGGCAAGTCCAGCCCTTGACGGATTTTTCTCATACGTCTTTGCCTAAGTTAAAGTTAAAGTTAAAAAGTGGGTAAAACGTGTAGGTTTCCGCCGTCACTCAGGCGCCGAAAACCGAAAATATAGGCCCAATTAACAATACGAGCGCGGCTAGGCCTTAACCCATGGGCTAAAACCAGTTTTGCGCAAATTGCTTTAAATTGCCCGCCAAACGGGGCCTTTGCAGCACTCAAGCGGAGTCGCTACACAAGATTGGGCTGGCCTTAGCCCCAAAAAATCGCGCTAATTATAGAGATCTGACGCAATAAACTCCAGCACTGTTCGCGTGTTTCGATAGCACAGACCGGCCCAAGGCAAGGCAAATTGCGGCACACCAATAGAAATATAGGTGCCAAAAGCGTTTTCCTAATCGTGTTGTGCAGGCAACTGGGCCCGCGTGGCGCAAAATAGCGCAAAGCAGCAAGCCACCGACCCAGCAAAACAGTATAGGCCGAGCGCGCCGAGACTGCTTTATCTGCCCCGCCATATTTCATCACAATTGCTCCGCAAAGCATCATTTACGCTCCTCAAGATTGCCAGAATTCAGCGCTTTAATAGCACCATACACCGCAGACACACAGCATGGCTCGGTGTCGCAACCGCTCTTATAACACTGAAACTTTTGGAGAAACATGATGAAAATTCGCAAACTTCCCGCCGCCATTGCCTTAGTCGCCACCGTATCAACGTCACTTAGCCCGCAAGCTTTCGCTGCGCGCAGCGAAAGCCAACAGGCGTGGCTTGAAGGCGGCACCGTGAGTACCGCTGCCATCGCTGGCGCGGCCGCGGGCGGCCCAGTCGGATTTATGGTGGGCGGCGTGGTCGGCATGTTGTTAGCCGACCAAACCCGTAAAGGCAACAATGCCGAAATCGCCTTGGAGGCTTCGCAGAACACCATGAACCAGCTCAATCAAGAACTCACCCAGTTGAGCCGAGCGGTAGAAGACAAAGCAATCACCATCGCCGCACTCGAGCAAAAAACCGTCGATAAGCTGGCGCTACAAGTACTATTTAACACCGGCGAGGACACCTTGAGCGAGCAAGATTTAGCCCGCGTAGAAGTCTTAGCGCAGCATTTAAGGGCCAATGACGATTTAATCGTTAATCTCAGTGGTCACACCGACCCGCGCGGCACCGACGAATACAACAACGTGCTGGCAATCGAGCGCGCCAACACGGTAAAAGCAGCGTTAACATCATTCGGGGTAGATGACAGTCGCATTATCACTCACGGCCTCGGGGCAAGCCTTTCGACCGCGCAGCAAGGTCAGTACGAGCAATACGCCCGCGATCGCCGCGTCGATATTGAAGTGATTAATCGCAACCTCGCCGAACCGGTAGCCATTATCGAATCAGAGTCGCGCTAAACGCCAAGCGCAACACACATTTGCCACCGTCACCTTGGCCTCGCATGCGAGGCCTTTTTGGCTTGCCGCGTTAATCAAAACCCAAATAACAACCGACCTCAAAAGCATCCGCCTTGCCCTCTTCGTGGCCAAAAAAGCACACATCTTCGCGCTCGTCGCCGTCGATAAGGCCCACGACAAAGTCGCATTTGTACTCTTTAGCGAACGCGTAAAAATCGTTCAACGGGGGAATCAATTGCTTGGCGGCTTTAATTTGCATTTCTATGCCAAGCTCCAGCTCCGCCCCTTCACCCGCATCGGTGTGTACCAGCGTGGCATGCGGGCTATGTTCTTCAACCCATGTCGTTACGGCCGCAATGGCGGCTTGCTCGCGCTCGCCAAAGTCCGGCTGGTCGACCATGATATAAATCTGCATAGCATCACCTAGTGTCGGTAAATTAGTCTCGGTAAATGGTTTCTATAAGATGAAAGCCAAATTGGGTTTTTATGGGGCCGTGCACGGTTAAAATCGGCTTTTTAAACACCACCTGATCAAACGCTTTAACCATCTGCCCGGGGCCAAACTCCCCTAAATTACCGCCGCGCTTTGCCGAGCTGCAGTGGGAGTATTTTTTAGCGATTTCACCAAAATCGTCGCCATTGGCTATTTTCTGCTTTAGCTTTTCAGCCTCCGCTTTAGTTTTAACAAGAATATGTCTTGCACATGCAGTGGGCATAATCAGTCTACTTACGGTTGAGGGTTAAAAGGGGTGTGACGCTGTAACTATTCAGCTAAATAAAAATAAACCGTTTGAAAGGGTGCTAGATAGTTACGTGACGCTTTAAATTTTTGGGTTTTGCTGAACAAAGTCGACCAATTTTCTCACTAACGGCTTCATAAAAAACTTGTCTTCAGGTATCACCGCAATCGGGATGTTCAGGCCATTTAACTGTTCAGCGACGATGGGGCCAATCGCCGCAATATGCGTTTGCCGAAGGCCCTGCAATGCCGCCTCTTCGCGACCTTCTTGCTTGGCGACCGCCATAATGCGCTTGACCTGCACAATACTCGTCAACACCAGCACGTCGATCTCAGCGGCAATAAGCTTATCGATCAGCGACGATACCGCCGAGGATTCACTATCGGACGCATAGATATAAGGCGCAACTAACGAAAGCTCGGCGCCGCGTTCGCGCAGAAAATCCTGCAACTTATGATTAGGCTCTTCGCCGTAAAGTTGAACGGCCATTTTGCGACCGGCCAGGTCCTCGCTGGCGAGTGTTGCTATAACACCCTCGGTGGTCGGAGCAACGGCAAGCACATCGGGCTTTAACTGCAACGGGCGCAAAGCGCTGGCTGGCTTGGGGCCACGGGCGATTTTGCGAACGCGGGCCAGCGCGGCAACCCAGTCGTCTTTTATGCCAAAGCGCTCAGCAAAGCCGGTCAAACGCCGAATACCTTCGCCGGTCAATATAATGAAGTCGTCAAAATCCGTGCGGCAAAAGGTGGTTAACCACGCTTGGATGTCGGCGTCATTGGGGGCGTCGTGGATGGAAACCAACGGACACCGCAAAGTGCTAGCGCCGCGCACGGTCAGCATATCGTTAAGCACATCGAGCTGGCGCGACTCGGGCACGGCAACAAGCCAGTCTTTAAGCGGCAGTTCATCGACCATAGGTAACCCTTTTTTGAAAACGAGAAGGTTTGAAAAATTGATGGTCATTTTATCGGGTTTATGGCGAGCCGAATACCTTAGGCTGACCTTCTACTGTAACCTGGCGCCGCGCAAGCGAGGTAGAATGCAGCTTGCCTCCACCACAGCATCCACAGTATTGGCCTAACGCATGACAGACAACCCACTCCACAAAGACCCGCTTCACGGCAAAACACTGCAGTTCATCGTCGAGCAATTGCAGGCGCAATACGGCTGGGATGGCCTATATGATCGCATTCCCGTACGCTGCTTTAGCCACGAGCCCTCCGTAAAATCCAGCTTAAAGTTTCTGCGCAAAACACCCTGGGCAAGATCAAAAGTGGAAGCGCTTTATATCCGGTCGTTAAATAAAAAATAACTACGGCAGCCACCTTGCGTTATTAAAAGCCCTAAAAGGGTAAAACCTTATCCGTCGATACTATAAGACGGCGCACTGGCGCCCTATACCGTTTACACGCTAACTAAAATACGTAAACTACGGGCGTCACATAGAGTGACAAATGCACAGCCCGCCAGGGGGATTTTGTGCTACTTAGCCCACTGAGCGGTGTAACCTTTCAGTATTTTTCAGGAGAGAAAAATGGCTTTAATTAATTCAAGCGTCAAAAAGATTATTTATTCTTTAAGTTTTGCCTGCGCACTATCGGCGCCAAGCGCCAACGTAGCGCACGCACAGATTGGCTGCAAACCGATCGGTATTTTTCCTACAGGCGGTGGCTTTAAAGTCATTTACCCACCCACCTGCCAGCTTCCGGGGTAGCGCCTGAAATCGGTGGTACGCGCTCAATCATCGTCATGTAGAGGTGGTTGAGTGACTTCTTTTAATGGGCACCTCTAAAAATGCACTTTTTAGGCGATAGCGGCGTCACCGGCTTTTGCTCCTGCAAATCCGGATTACCGCATGTCCTGTGCATAAGTTCCGTCCTCGAATCCTCACTAATTGAAGGATCAATTTGCACAGTTTACTGCCCGTAGGGTGAAGCGCAGGGATGCGCTGAGTGATTTACCCCACGTAAACTGCGGCTCTCCGGGCGGTACTTCCTTGCTCTCACAAAAAAATTACTATTTTTAGAAGCGCCCTAATGTGAATATGTCACAAAGCACTGGGGAATTGTTTACAGCGCCGTCTTGCTGACACTCACTACACTCACACCTCAAATGATGATTTAGCGGCGAGTGACCGCCACTGAGGTTGGAGAAGTTATGGAGACACACGCGTTACGCTTGTTAGTTCGCGCAAACAAGACGGCATTTGAACCCCAACGCATTGAAAACCACCGCGCGGCATTGCCGACCGACACCGCGCCCACCGGCGATGTGCCCAAAAGCGTGATCGGTTGTTGGATCGAGATTTTCGATAGGCGTGATCGCATTCTTTATCGGCGGTTTATTCACTACCTTCCGCACAACCTAAAAAGCACTTGGCCCGAATGGTCAAACAGGCAACGGGCACAGGCGGCGTATTGGATCACCCTGCCATTGCTTAAAAAAGCGCATTGCATCGCACTTTTCGAGCAGCGATTGCCCAGCGCCCAACAACGGGTACCCGAGCGCTACTGCCACTTCAATTTAGTCATTAACCGTGAGCAGCTAAAGCCTGCAACGGCACAAGAGCTGTCAGCCTGATAATCGATTCACTACACGGTTACCAATTTTTGGGGAAGCTCTTAAGAATACGGATTTTTTTACAGTGCATTTCGATATAGCCGCCAACCACCAACTCCTTCATAACTCGGCTTACCATCTCCCGCGAGGCGCCGACCATATTGGCAATGGTTTGGTGGGTTAATTTGGGAATGCCATCGGTGCTTTCTTGGCACAGCCGCTCTAAGGTGTGGGCCACGCGGCCGTATACATCTAACAGCGCCATATCTTTCACATTGGAGGTCAAGTTCCGAATGCGCCCTGTTAGCTCAACAATAAGCGGCTCGTATAGATCGGGGTGCTCTTTTAAAAAGGCGCGAAAGGCATCACGCGAAATCGTGAGTATTTGACTGTCTTCGGCAACACTAGCGGAAGCCGACCGTGGTTGCTGGTCCAGCAACGACAGCTCGCCAAAGTATTCATCCGGCCCCATGTAGTTAAGCACCAACTGGCGACCATCGTCATCATCCGTGTATATACACACCAAGCCGCTTTGTACAATATAGAGCTGTCCCGTATTATCACCCTCCATAAAAAGAATCGCGTTTTTGGGGTATTTACGAAGCGTGGACACCTTTTCAAGCTGCACTAAACAGTCTTCAGGCATGTGCGAAAACAAATGGACGTTATTCAACATAATCCGCATCTCTGATCGGCATTTTTAATTGAGTTGGCCAGCAGGTCTTAGCATGATCAAGCACAAATGATGTATCTTGCGACAAATCGCTCAAAATTAATACCCGCAAGCGCAACGCGATACGCGCCCCTGTGGCTTTCCATAGCGTTTTTTGGCTTGCTGAGTGTCTCTTCACTTACCAACACCCTAGAGCGCCACACCAGCCTTGCGGCCTTATTCCTCACACGGGGGCCAGTGCCGCCCCCCGAAGATGTTGTCATAATTGCGCTGAATACCCAAGCGGCGCAGCGCTTGGCACTTTCACGGCATAGCCATACCTGGCCAAGAACGGTCTACGCAACACTGTTAAATAAACTCAGTGATGCCGGCGCTCAACTGGTGGTATTTGATATTGCTTTTAAAGCGGCGAGAACCCATGCAGAAGATCAGGCGCTCGCCCACGCCATTGGTGAAAATGGCAATACGATTCTCTACACCTATTTGCAGCGCCACCAAATAAGCATGGACCGTGGTTCGGTCGATGTCGAACAGCCAATACCGCCAATAACACCGTTTAAGTCAGCCGCTCTGGCCAGCGGCCACTTTACCCTGCCCAAGAATGCTCCCACAGTGACGCATACCACGCTGTTTGCACAGATAGCGGGCGAGCCATCGGCAAGCCAGCCGCTACTGGCCTTTTTAGCGACAGTACCGCTCGCTCAGCAACAAGCGTTTTGGCGGCAACATAGCGACCGAGCGTTCCCGCACTCACTGCCACTGGAAGCACGCGCCAAGGCGTTTTTCGATGCTGCAACTCAAAGCCAACGCGTTCTAAGCGACAAGCAAGCTGGCACCACAAAAACGCCAGACAAAGCAGCAGTCAAACTGTTGCACACCATTTTTTCGCAACGCGAGCCTTTACTCATTAATTTTTTTGGCGGGCCGCAAACATTAACAACGCTCGATATCGCCACGGCATTCGACCTCAGTACGCCAGCGCTAAAAAATCAGGTCGGCGGCAAGGTCGTGTATATCGGCTATTTAGAAACGCGGCAAACCGAGCAACAAGACGCTTACGCAACGGTATACACCAGTAACAGCGGCATCGACATTAGCGGCGTAGAAATTTCCGCCACGGTATTTGCCAACCTTAAACACAACCGTTTTATCAGAACCTTGCCCAAAGCATTAACCCTATTGATTGTGTTGAGCTTTTTAGGCTTAGGATTTTGGGCGGCGAGGCTTACACCCGGAAAGAGCCTCGGTCTACAACTGGGCATTGCGCTAGCTTACAGCGGCTTCAGCTATTACCTATTTTTAACACATCACACGAGCTTGCCAATAACCCTGCCCTTGCTAGCAGCGATCGCGGGCAACTTATTGCAATTGCACAACGCCCACCGCGTTAACCGCCAACGCTTAGCGCATATTAGTTATGCGCTCTCCCAGTATCTGCCCAATAGCGCGGCCGACGCCTTATCGCGCAGTATCAATAATTTAGAACAGCAGCATCACCTGGTACACGGCGTTGTACTCATGACAGACATCAAAGGCTATACCGCGCTATCGGAAGCGCTACCGGCGCAAACGCTGCACCCACTGATGAACCGGTACTACGAGCAATTGGTGTCGGCAGTCAACAAAAACGGGGGCACCGTCGCCAATATTGTGGGCGATAGCTTAACGGCGATATGGACAGGCCCACATATTGATTCCGACATGTGCGAGCGCGCACTGCGCACGGTATTAGATATGCAATCGGCTATCGACACCCACCCGCAATTAACCCAGCACTTACCCACTTGCTACGCACTGCACGGTGGGCAGTTTTCACTGGGCAATTTAGGGGCGGCTGGGCATTTTGAATACTCCCCGGTTGGCGACATTATCAATACCACATCGCGCATTGAGCATTTTAACCGCGAGCTCGACACATGCCTCTTGTTATCCCAAGCGATTGCCGCGCACCTTGCACCCGCCCCGTTAAACCACCACATTGTCGGGCTAGGTAACTTTGCATTGCGTAACAAGAAGCAACGCACAGCGCTATTTACACTTCTGAACAAAGACCCGCAGGCCGCAAAAACACACCATGACGACATTCAGCGTTTAACGCGTGCGCTACAACAGCTAGAGCAAAAAAAAATAACCACCGCCCTCACCCTGCTACGCGAAATCAAATTACCTGCTCTTCAAGGCACCGTACGATTTCACCTATCGCAGTATACTAAACCCTAAAAATCCCGAGCCGCACCGCACAATGAATACATTAACCACCCAAACACTGATGCTATGTATTTTTTTAGGTTATACGATTAACATGCTCTGGACTGTGCATTATTGGCAGTCCTAATAAAACCAACCCCACCATCAGGAGAAGAACATGAAAAAAGTCTTCACAATAAGAGTGTTAAAGTGGTTAGCCCTTGGCTGCGTGCCGGCTCTAGCTGCCGTTATTGCGGGCTGCCAAGGCAACCAAACCAAAATTGATTTACCATCCCCCACTGGCGCTCCGGCCTACTTGCTGTCTGTCGATGAAAAAAGCAATGTCAATATTTTCTCCCCGAAAGGCGAGCCTTGGCAGGAGTGTAGCTCGAGAGCTTGCCGTGCGATGATTCAAGCCGATGAGAAAGCCATAAAACAGGGGTTTGAGTCCTCCAAGGCAACAGGCGGGTTTGTACTGCTGTCATTTGAGGAAATGAAAACGGCGGGAATTATTAACGTTAGTTTGTTCCCCAAGGCGCATGCACAGGTTGAGTGCATGCCTATTGGCATTTTCCCCAAAGGGGCTAGCTTTAGGGTAATTTA
>DATBNJ010000038.1:0-12787 GCA_036554385.1 Marinagarivorans sp.
TAAAAAAGGCAGCTAAAGCTGATGACCTGTAGTACAGAATAAATACCGCATCGCCGCCATAAAAACCCACCATGCCAAAGCTGCAGGTATCGAACAAGCCGCTTTTGCAGCAGCACAAAAACAATGCCCACCACCAGAACAAGCCACTTAGCTAGCATTCCGAAGTAGCCAAATGCACGCAGCCAGCTTTGCTCGCCAACGCCATACATAATAAGCCCATAGGCGTCGACCGTTTGAGTCAGCAGCAAGAGTTCGGCAAAAAGGATCAGGCAGGCAACCAGTAAAAGCGGCCAGCGAGTTGATGTTATTGTTTTTAAATTCATGGCATAGCGGTATTAGCAGAGGAAAAACGAATCATACCGCAACAAAAAAGCCCCAGAGTTTCCTCTGGGGCTTTTTTTATCACGACAAGCGGTACGTTTAGTAAGACGGGCCTTAACTTTACAGTGCCGCTTTCTTTTTGCGCTCACGACGAATCGCAGCAATACCGCCTAACAAGCCAATCGCAAGTGCAGCGCCAGCGGCATCAATTTCGGGGACTGAGTGCGCGGCTTTTTTACCTTTTTTGTCCTTTGCGCCATTTTTTGCATCTTTCTTAGCTTGCTTTGTCGCTGCTTTGGCATCTTTCTTAGCTTGCTTTGCCGCTGCTTTGGCATCTTTTTTGGCTTTTTTTATCGCCTCTTTGGCATCTTTCTTAGCATGCTTTGCAGCGTCTTTCGCAGCCATGTTGATTTCTTTTTTAGCGCCTTTATCAAAGTTGCCCGCCGAGGCCTCAACACTCGACACGACCAAAGGCAAAGCCGCCATAATTGCAAGGATTATACGTTTCATAAGTGCTCCGTTTTGTTATTAAATGACGTTAACGCGGGTTATTGCCGCTGATCACTCTAGCGTCGACCAACGCTAGCCAACCGCTGGGCTTAATCCGCTGCTTACGCGTTAGCCAAAATAAAGCACATAATGCGCCCATATTGAAAAAAATAGAAAAAACAAATGCTTAGGCTAACAGTTAGAGCCATATCGCACTATCTGGGCCGAACCAAGACTGCATCTGTAAAACAAGCCGACAGGTCGATTGAAGTCCACAAAATCACCCCCATTGTGAGCTTTTGTAGCTATCAATTAAGGATCTCGCAATGACAACAATCGTGTCAGTTCGCCGCGGCAACAGCGTGGTGATAGGCGGTGATGGCCAGGTTTCACTTGGCAACACCGTAATGAAGGGCAACGCACGCAAGGTGAGGCGCTTGTACAAAAACCAAGTCATCGCGGGCTTTGCGGGCGGCACAGCCGACGCCTTCACCTTGTTTGAGCGCTTCGAAGGTAAGCTTGAAGCGCACAGTGGCCAATTAGTACGCGCCGCCGTTGAGCTGGCAAAAGAGTGGCGCACCGACCGCGCCCTGCGCAAGCTAGAAGCCCTGCTCGCCGTTGCCAACGAAGAAGCCTCGCTGATTATTACCGGCAACGGCGATGTTATTCAGCCAGAGCAAGACTTAATCGCCATTGGTAGCGGCGGTTCTTTCGCCCAAGCCTCTGCCCGTGCGCTGCTGGAAAACACCGAACTTAGCGCGCGCGATATCGTCGAGAAGAGCTTAACCATTGCAGGCGACATTTGCGTATACACTAATCAAAATCAGACTATTGAAGAACTGGAATTTTAGGGACTGAGACTTATGCCCACCACGACACACTCGATGACACCCCGTGAAATCGTACACGAACTGGACAGACACATCGTCGGGCAGCAAAACGCCAAGCGCGCGGTGGCCATTGCGCTGCGCAACCGCTGGCGTCGCATGCAGGTTAGTGAAGACCTGCGCCCAGAAATCACGCCCAAAAACATCTTAATGATTGGCCCCACCGGTGTCGGCAAAACCGAAATTGCTCGCCGCCTCGCCAAATTGGCCAACGCGCCTTTTATAAAAGTAGAGGCCACCAAGTTTACCGAGGTAGGTTACGTGGGTCGCGACGTTGAATCGATTATTCGTGACCTTATCGAAAGCGCCATCAAAATGCTGCGCGAGCAAGAAACACAAAAAGTTGAGCTGCGCGCCAAAGACGCCGCCGAAGAGCGCATTCTCGACGCGCTGCTGCCCCCCGCGCGCGGCGGTGACGATAACGAAAGTAAACACGAGAGCTCAACGCGTCAGGTTTTTCGCAAAAAGCTTCGCCAGGGAGAGCTCGACGACAAAGAAATTGAGATTGACTTAGCGGCAACCCCGGTCGGTGTAGAGATTATGGCGCCACCAGGCATGGAAGACATGACCAGCCAGCTGCAAAATATGTTTTCGTCGATGAACAAAGGCAAAACCAAAAAGCAAAAGCTCACGGTTAAGCAAGCGTTTAAACAACTGACCGACGAAGAAGCGGCAAAACTGGTCAATCAAGATGACCTCAAAGCACGCGCCATCGAAATCGCCGAGCAAAACGGTATCGTTTTTATCGACGAAATCGACAAGGTCGCCAAGCGCGAGGGCAATAGCGGCGCCGATGTTTCGCGCGAAGGTGTACAGCGTGATTTGCTGCCACTGATTGAAGGCTGCACCGTCAGCACCAAGCACGGTATGATCAAGACCGACCATATGCTGTTCATTACCTCGGGTGCCTTCCACTTGGCAAAACCTTCGGATTTAATCCCAGAGCTGCAAGGTCGCCTGCCCATTCGCGTAGAGCTCGAAGCCCTAACGCCGGATGACTTCGAGCGCATACTCACCGAGCCCAATGCCTCGCTAACCGAGCAGCACATTGCCCTTCTGGGTGCGGAAGGGGTTGAGCTTAACTTTACGCCAGAAGGCATTCGCCGCATCGCGGAAACGGCATACCAAGTCAATGAAACCACCGAAAACATCGGTGCGCGGCGCCTGCACACGGTCCTCGAACGACTACTGGAAAAAACCTCTTTCGATTCGGGAGAGCAACACAAGAGCATTACTATCGACGCCGCCTTTGTCGACGGCGAGCTCGACGAACTCGCCAAAGATGAAGATCTAAGCCGATTTATTTTGTAGCCATAACGCCGAGTGCTGCAAGAATCCAGCGGCACTCGGCGCTCCCCCCTTTCGGCCACACCTTTTTCCACTCAACGAGTTTCGGCCTCTCCTTACTTGCTCTAGGCGCTTACTTAACAGCGAGGTATTCTTTTTTTGAGCAGACCGCCGAAATAGCAGTTTTAGCGCATTAACGGTCAGCAGCTTTGGCAATCCCCGCTAAACTAAAAATACGCACATGGACAGCTCGGGCTAGCGGCCATATGATCACCAGTAAGCACCTATCGTATACACGGCTGGCCATTGGCTTTCTAAGCCTGCTGATTATCGCCGTGACGGTGTGGAGCCCCGAGCGCAAACTGCCCATCGAACCCGATGCCTACACGTCGCCGAGCATTTACGCCGACAACGGACATAAAAATAGCCAAGCAAGGGGTAATAGTAGCGCCCACTGGCTAGCCGACACGCCAAAAAGCTTCGCTTGCCAAATACGAGACGGCGCGCCCTATAAATCCTGCGGCATGACGCTGACATTCGTGAATAAGCCAATGATGCAGTACACCGACGATCCCTCTACATTCGTGCGACAGCTCGACGCCGTGGCCTATCGAAACTTCGAGTCGATTAAAGGTTTTGAGCTAAACCTTAGTTACCAAGGGACGGCCGACCGCCTTCGGGTCTATCTCCGCAATTCGAAAAACCGCGATGTCGCGATTGGCAACGAAGAGACACAAAAATTTATTTCCGTTGAGATAAAAAGGGCCGAAACCAACAAACCGGTATTTCTCCAACTGCACGAATTCCATGTACCCAACTGGTGGATAGATACGCACGCCAAAAGCCGTTTAGAGGGGCAACCAGAGTTCAATAACGTCTATCAAATTGGCATTGATATGCTTTACAACGCCCCCAACGGCACACATATTTTTGCCATTAACAGCATTAACGTGGTGTCCGAATGGCTGCCGAAATCGCTAGCTTACGCCATCATTATCGCTATGTGGATAGGCGCGTTTGCGCTTGAGGCTTGCAGCCGCGTGTACCAGTTATACAGCGATAACCGCCGCTATCACCAATCGTTAAAAACCCTCGAGACGCGCTATCGAGAACTACAAGACGACGCCAATAAAGACCCACTGACCAAAGTCTACAATCGTCGCGGCCTGGATCACATTATCGATATTATTTTTAACGCTCAGAAGAAGCGCCTGTGTATTGCCGTGCTGGATATCGACTACTTTAAACAGGTCAACGATAACTATGGTCACGGCGTAGGCGATACCATCTTGGAAGAAGTGGCACTGCGTATTGAGACGCAAATAACCGACGATGATATTTTTGGTCGCTGGGGCGGAGAGGAGTTTTTGCTACTGTGCCCTAACAATCACCTAGAGCAAACCCTTGCGTTAGCTCAACGCATTCGCCACTGCATTGCGGACCATCCTTTTGCCACGTCCGAGGGCGACCTCGACGTAACCATTAGCATTGGCTGTGCCCAGGTTCGCCATCAAGAAGACTTTTCCCATGCTTTTGGCCGAGCCGATCAAGCCCTTTATAACGCCAAGGCGCAGGGGCGCAACGCCGTATGTCGCGCAAAGTAGCCTCGCGCTATTCAGGCCAAGTACAGTTTATTGACGTAAACTTTGCTACAAACTGGGTAGGTTAGCTACTGCTCGGCGGCCGAGCATAGCAAAAGTAGCAGGTTCTACTTAAGTCGTTCATAATCCATTTAACGGGGTATTCGAATTACAATAAGAGGCAAGTCTCATGCGTATATTAAACTCCCTAAAATCGGCAGCTGGCATTGGCGTTGTGAGTATTGCCGTGGCCAGCTTCTGCGCTACCGCGCTCGCAAGCGGCGTGTATAAGTCGGTCGACGAAAATGGCAAGGTGACGTACTCCGATGCCCCCACGGGCAACAAGATCGACCCGGTGGACTTACCACACATTAATACGACCCCCGCTGTCGAGCCCAAGCCTTATACCCCGCCTGCGCCAAAACCTGCCACCACGCAATACCGCGTTGCGATTACCTCGCCGAGCAATGGCGCGGAGATTCTCGCCGGGCAGAGGGACCTTAGTGTTTCCGCTAGGGTAGAGCCTTCACTTGGCGACGGCTACAGTGCGCAACTTTATATGAATAATAGCCCCTACGGCGGTGCTCAACCCAGTACAAGCTTTGTGATTACCGAGATTATTCGCGGCGAGCATCAGCTCAGCGTCGCGGTTTTAAACCCGAACGGCAAAGTCGTAGCTCGCTCAAATTCCGTCACTGTTTACGTTCGCCGCCCCACCATTTAGCCCGCCCTTATGCACCAAAAATGACCACTTTGGTTTCAATTTGGTGCTCTATTTTGCAATAATGCATCGAGGAGGCGCACAGCAGCCCTTCGCGATTAGCGTCTCGCCCTACACAACTCTATTTAAAAGAGCCGCCATTGGCGCTTTCGCTTACCCGCTGAACAATCAACCGGAAGTTTAGCCAACCCCGTAAACTGGTTTGATCCTTGCTAGCTCGCTAGTAATAATGAGATCGCACTGCATGGTTGAACACACACACTACAAACACATTTTAGATCGCCTGGTCACGGCTGTAATTTTAGTCGATAGCCAGCTCAGGTTGTCGTACTTGAACAGTGCGGCCGAAGTGCTGCTGTGCGTCAGTGGCGACCAAGTGATAGGCCGCTGTATTAACGACTGCTTTGAAGAGCAAGATGGCTGCTCAGAGCAGTTTGCCAGTGCGATTGCCAACAACCACCCTTATACCAAACGCCACGCCAAGTGGCGCTTACACAACAACAACGAAATTACCGTGGATTACTCGGTAGACCCGAGTGCAGACGGCCAGTCGCTACTGATTGAGGTGCAACCGCTCGACAGACTGATTCGCATCAGTAAAGACGAGGCCATGCTGTCTGCGCAGGAAACCTCGCGCAACCTCATCCGCAGTATGGCCCACGAGATTAAAAACCCACTGGGCGGCATACGTGGCGCAGCCCAACTACTGGGGCGCGAGTTTGGCGAATCGGACTTGTCGGAATATACACGCATTATTATTGATGAGACCGACCGCCTGCGCGACCTTGTCGACCGCATGCTCGGCCCGCGCGTTCCGGCGGAGCGAAAGCCCGTTAACGTGCACGATGTGCTAGAGCATGTGGCCGCCGTCATCGACGTCGAAGCCGGCCACACCGTGCGCATCCTGCGCGATTATGACCCAAGCATTCCAGACCTCGTGGGCGACCGAGGCCAGCTGATACAGTCGCTGCTTAATATTAGCCGCAACGCCCTACAAGCACTGATGGAAAGCGACACACACTCGCCGCACATCCAATTTACCACCCGCGTTCAGCGCCGCTTTACCATCGGGCGGCAGCACCACTCGCTGGTGGCACGGGTACAAATATGCGACAACGGCCCCGGAATACCGCAGGAGTTGATCAACAACATCTTCTTCCCAATGATTACAGGGCGCGCCGAAGGCACCGGATTGGGGCTCGCCATTACACAAAATTTAATTAGTCAGCACGGGGGCTTGGTGGAATGCCAGAGCGAACCGGGCAAGACGGAATTCACGCTATACCTACCCTTGGATGAACACTATGCAGAAGCCTAACTACGTTTGGATTATTGACGACGACAAATCGATCCGTTGGGTATTGGAAAAGGCCCTTCAGCAAGCAGGCATCTCTACCGAAAGCTTTGAGAGTGCCGACCGAGCCCTTAGCCGACTTAAAATCGAGCAGCCCGACGCCATCATCAGTGATGTTCGTATGCCCGGCACCGATGGGCTGACACTGCTTTCCCACCTGCAGCAGGATTTTCCGAGTTTGCCCGTGGTCATCATCACCGCGCACTCAGACTTGGACAGCGCCGTTTCGGCGTATCAGGGCGGCGCCTTTGAATACTTGCCCAAACCGTTTGATATCGACGAGGCGGTGGCCGTGACTCAGCGCGCACTGGCTCACACCCAAGAGCAGCAACAAGCCACCCCCAGCCAACCGACGCCCGAAGTCACCAAAGATATCATCGGTGAAGCGCCGGCGATGCAAGAGGTTTTTCGAGCCATTGGCCGATTGTCACAGTCGAATATTACAGTATTGATCAATGGTGAATCGGGAACCGGTAAAGAACTGGTGGCTCACGCACTGCACACACATAGCCCACGTAAAGACGGTCAATTCATTGCGCTAAACATGGCGGCAATTCCTCGCGATCTTATCGAATCCGAACTGTTTGGCCACGAAAAAGGCGCGTTTACTGGCGCCGGCGGCTTACGCCAAGGGCGCTTCCAACAGGCCGATGGCGGCACACTATTTTTGGATGAAATTGGCGATATGCCCGCCGAAACACAAACTCGGCTTTTGCGGGTGCTGGCCGATGGTGAGTTTTATCGCGTCGGTGGACATACGCCTATCAAGGTCGACGTGCGCATTATTGCTGCCACCCACCAAGACCTCGAGCAACTGGTCGAAGAAAACCGTTTTCGCGAAGACCTTTTTCACCGCTTAAACGTGATTCGCATCCACCTGCCCAAGCTTGCCGAACGCCGCGAGGATATTCCGCGCCTAGCGCAGCACTTTTTAAACTCCGCGGCAAAAGAATTGGGCGTCGAACCGAAACTTTTAACACGCGAGGCAGAGCAGTACCTAGCGAACTTGCGCTGGCCGGGTAATGTGCGGCAACTCGAAAACACCTGCCGCTGGATAACGGTAATGGCCTCGGGGCGCGAAGTTCATGTGCAAGACTTACCTCCGGAGTTAATGGAGCGAAAAGACGCTCAAGCCCCCGCAGGCGATTGGGATAAGGCGCTGCGCCAGTGGGCAGATCAGTGCCTTGCTCGCGGTGAGCACGATATTCTCAGCGAAGCGGTACCCACCTTTGAGCGCGCCTTAATTGAGACCGCACTGAAACACACTGCCGGGCGCAAACGAGATGCCGCAAACCTTCTCGGCTGGGGGCGAAACACGCTAACGCGCAAACTCAAAGAGCTGGGCATGTCTGAGTCCGATAACGAAGATAGCGAAGCCGCTTCACTGTAAGCGGTTTCGCCTTATCACCCCAACCTAAGAAGCTTCAACGCGAAACACGCCAACGCTTAATAGGCTCGACAAAAGTCTCTCGGCACTTCGACCAGCACCCGCCTGCCGTTTTCGTAATACGACTGATAACAGCGGCTCGAATGCAAATGCCTGAAGCTTCGGCGTTCGAAACCATCGTAATAGTAATGATCGCTGGCGCGGGACGCATCGGAAAGCACCGCACCAAGAATCACCCCGCCAAGCAAAAACGCGGCATTCTCATGCCCGCGATGATGGTAGCGCTTATGGTGCTTGTGAGAAGAGCCGTAGTAAGGCGGTCGGTGGTGGCGATGCGCATTGCTACGGTAATGCTTGTGGTGCCTTCGGTGTACATCATGCCGTCTAGGCTCGGTTCTCGCGTAATGTTCGCGTTTGCCGTGGTGACCATGGCGCTCGTCGTGGCGCTTACCGTGATTGCGGTGCTTATCGTGTCGAGCGGTATGTTTGTCATGCCGAGAGGTATCACGGCGCGCGTGCGAATCACGCTGCCGCTCTTTATACCCGTCTCGATGATGATTGTCGTGGCGGCCTTGCTCAGCCGCCCACACCGACGGTGACAGGCTAAAAACCGTAAGCAATAGCGCTCCGCCGGCAAGCTTAGTGCCCACCCTTGCCGATGAAAAAAGTGATTTAAATGTAAATAACGTCATGCCAACCTCCCATTTCAGTTGCACGGGGGTAGCTTATAACGCCGGGACTGAATCAAAGATTAATCAACAACCTAGGCGGTAACGCCTCAGCTCACATTTACCCACAAAGTGAACA
The DNA here is from genome assembly GCA_036554385.1 of Marinagarivorans sp. Classification (GTDB taxonomy): domain Bacteria; phylum Pseudomonadota; class Gammaproteobacteria; order Pseudomonadales; family Cellvibrionaceae; genus Marinagarivorans. The sequence continues at coordinate 8,834 of DATBNJ010000038.1, forward strand.
CAAAATCGTTCAGAGTAAGCAAGCCGATGTCTTGCCAGCCCCCTCTATTGGCCAAAACGGTAGTACAACAACAGGCCGACGCCCGGCCCATCAACAATTTGATCGCCACCCGGACCGCCGTCATGCGCTAAATCCTGGAAGTAACGGTACTCAAGCGCTACCGCGTAGCGCTTTCTTTCGCCAAAGTAATAGCGTGCATTACCGCCCAGATAATAGCCCGATGCCTTTTTTATCCAGTCGTATTGTGCGGCGCCGAAAAACAATTCCGTTGCAAGATTGTTATCCCAACGGTATAGATAATTGATAGGACGGAAGCCCAAAAGCGTACCATCGCCGTTTTCGATATCCTTATCACGCCCGATTGGCTGCAGCGTTTCAATCACGCCACCCCAAGCGGCCTTAGCACTCAAGGTTCGATACGCTGCCACAGCAACGCCAATAAAGATGGCATCATCCTCTATTTGGGGCGCGCGCTTGCGAAACACATCCAGCTGTCTTTCACCGGCGCTAATAGAAGCTTCGAAAAAAGTGTCTGCAGCCGAGATATTGCTGAAACCGCAAAGTAGCAAAGCAAAATAGAACAGCAAACTTGCACCTTCTGGCGATTTTTTTTGGGAAAAAAACATACTTATAGCCATTGTGCAGTGACTCGCAATTGCAAAAAGGATTGATCAAAACTGTCTTGCCCAAAAAACGCACCCAAACCGATGCGCGCATTGGATTTTACGGGCATAAAGTAATCGACATCGACATTCCAAGCCGATTGATACTTCTCGCTATCGTGCGCTGCGGTGCGTAGATTTATATCGAGGATATGGCGCCAGGGCGTCCACCATTGTGCACCCAGCAAATGACTTGTTCCGGGAACCGCACTGCTGCCTGCATATTGATCTTGCATGGCCCAGTGCCCCAATACAAAACCTTCGTTGGTATAGCCCTCTTGGTACACATGATTGACATACCAAGCGGAATCCCAATCAGCATATTCATAGACCAGTGACAGGCTGTCAGTAAAAAACGCGGGAAAGAACAAGCCCGCAGTCAACGCAGGGTTGCCCAGCTGGTAATTTTTGTTATTTGAGGTGTCTTCCCCGGCGAGCTCAACATTAAATGAAAAGGGCATTGCACCGTCAAAGATCATCTTGCTCGCGACGGAAGCCACTTGATTGCCCGACTCCTCATCGATGGAGGCATCATTATCGGCGCCGCGCGGATCGTAAAAGGCCTTCGCCAAGGTGCTTAAGCTCACGTCGCGCTCGCCACCGCCAAACTGGAAGTTGCGTGTCGCGCCAATAATCCACCAAGGCAAGGGCTGAAAACTTAGGTGGACGCTCGCCAACAACGGCGGCTCGTCGTCACTGTAGCCTCCGTTAAAGGCCGTCGGCTGCTTGGACAACTGCGCCACAAAAAACTCATAATTAAAACCCATGTCGAAAAAGGTGATCGGTAAATTATTACTTAACGACACCGAGGGTAGTGTTTGCGCGTGAGAGCTCAGTAATTGTGAAGAGCCCATAAACGGCGATAACCAATATTCTTTATAGCCAATATCAACCTGCGCCCAGCTCGTTCCTACCGATAGCAAACTGCCGGAGGCCTGAGTCACATCGTCAGACACTTCACCGCCAGCGCTTAGCATTAGCCAATCAGACACTTGAGCATGGCTTCGAAAGCTGAGCGCCACGGATTGCTCCGTCGATGAGCCTCGCCGATTCACTCTGGGTGCATCAATATCCCCATCGGACGTCTCAACCGCAATCGCCGCATGGCTAACCGCCAGTCGCTTTTGGAACTTCGCCAAGTAGCGCTCTAGGCGGCGATGTAAGCCCGGATGAGAAGATTCAATATGCCCGAGACCTTGCTGAATAAGCGCAACACTATAAGGCCGCGTTAAATCGGTGAGATTGGCGTAGACGGCTAAGCGCTCAATGTCGCGTTCAACAACGGGGTCGACATTCACTGGCACATACTGCGAAACGCCGTTGGCAGACGCGGCGACAGTGGCGCCAAACAATATTAAAAAAACGAAAATACGGTACGATTTCATAGCGTTAAACTGGAAAAGCCCACGACAACGGGCCATCATACAGCCCACTCAACGAATAAGCCCGCCATAGTGACGGGCAATGCTTTCCATTGCAAATTATAAGAGGCTTCTGTGCAACGTTTTATACTGGCGCTCTACCAGATCATAGGCACATTATTACTGCCCACTCTTGCTTTAGCCTTACTTGTACGGTCGCGACGACAGCCGGAATACCGGCGACGGATAAAAGAGCGCTTTGGCCTGTGCCCTCGCCCTCGGCACAGCGGCGGCATTGTGGTTCATGGCGCGAGTCTCGGTGAAATTACAAGCCTAAAACCATTTATCAGCGCGCTGATCGACGCTTATCCTAACAAAACGATTACCGTTACTAGCTTTACTCCCGCGGGCTCCAAGCAAGTCGAACGTTTATTTGGCAACCGTGTTAATCACGCCTACCTTCCCTTTGACTCACCCGTTTGTAATTGGCTTTTTTTAAGGCGGGTACAACCCTGCGCGGTGGTTTTTATGGAAACCGAGATATGGCCTAGCCTGCTACACCAAAGCAAAAGCCTGCCCAGCAAATTAATGCTCATTAATGCGCGATTATCCGCTAAATCTGTCCGCGCTTATCAAAAAATAAAGCCTCTTATTGCAATCGCGCTAGCACAATTCGACGAGATTCACGCGCAGAGCCAAGCCAATGCAGAGGCATTTATTCAACTCGGCGCTGATGCAGGCCGGGTTTCGATGAGTGGCAATTTAAAATTCGATCTATTCCCGCCCGCCAACGTACACCAGCGCGCACGCGAGATTTCCAAGACTATTGGTGAGAGGCCTACTTGGACTGTCGGCAGCTGTCATCAAGATGAAGAAGACCTTTTGCTCGCTGCATTTAGTGAGGTTAAAAAGCGCTGCCCGTCTGCACTGTTAATGCTTGCCCCAAGACATCCAGAGCGCTATCAGCCCCTAAGCGAAAAATTAACAGCCTTAAATATTCCTTACACTCGAAGAAGTCAAAGCGAATCATTCAATGACGGTAGTGATGTTTGGCTTATCGACACTATGGGCGAGCTATTACTTTTTTACGCCATTGCCGATGTCTGCACGGTCGCCGGCAGCTTTGATAATACCGGCGGCCACAACCCATTAGAGCCCGCCTTTTTTGCCAAAGCCATTACGGTGGGCCCTAATATTAAAGGCATACAAGACTTAGCCAATACATTATTAGATGCCAATGCATTGATTAAGCATGCAAGCGCAACACCGAACGACATTGCGGCAGAAATCAGTCGACTACTCTTGTCGGAAAACGAACGCGACCGGCTTGGAACAAACGCTCTACGCTTATTAGAAAACAATCGAGGCGCTACCGAAAAATCGATTAGCGCGCTGCGCGAGTTGATTGAACGTTAATGGTTACGACTTTACCGTTATCGGTAAAGTCATCAAGAGTCGTGGTTGTCTCTGTGTATTACCGCGAAATGTGTTCTGTTCTGGCCAACAAAGACCCAGAGAGCAACCCAGGCACGACGCTAAAAGCTGATTGGGTGGCCTCAAGCGACCCCCCGCATTCCGTGATCGCACTCTTACTAAGCCTACCACTAAGCCTCTTCTGCCTTACATGGCTATAAACTTAACCCGCCAGTAAACGCAACTTGGGGAGAGGCGATGACTTAACCGATGGTCACACCACTAAAAGCGAGCGCCCAAAAGCCGGGTTAACGGGCTAGCCTCTTGCAGTTGCGTAACTGATAACTCAGCTTAAGCATTCGCCACCTCATATCGTCAAAAGCGGGCAAAAAAAAACCCCAACCGATGAGGTTGGGGTTTTTTAGGAATAGAACCTGACGATGACCTACTCTCACATGGCGAGACGCCACACTACCATCGGCGATGCATCGTTTCACTACTGAGTTCGGTATGGGGTC
>DATBNJ010000050.1:0-11007 GCA_036554385.1 Marinagarivorans sp.
CGCAAATACCGAAGCAAGCCGGTATACCCGGATTCAGCTCGCCGATTTCGCCCCATTATGCGCCGACTGAACCAACCAAGGAGGTTAACACGCCATGAGCGATTTATCTGAGCTAAAGCTCTTCACAACCGGAGAGCACGACTGCAGCTATCTTGAAGATCAAAAAGCAACGACCCTCTTTGTAGACCCTGCCGCCGCCCTCGACACGGATACCTACAGTGCGCTTTCCGAGCTCGGCTTTCGGCGCAGTGGTTGCCACATATACCGCCCACACTGTTACGACTGTGCCGCCTGTATTTCCGTTCGCGTTGCGGTCCATGGCTTTAGCGCATCGCGCTCCCAGAAGCGTTGCATCAAGCGCAATAGCGACCTCGACATTACCGTGACCCAACAACCCAACATGGATGAACACTACCCGCTGTACGAGCGCTATATAAATGCCCGCCACGCCGATGGCGATATGTACCCACCGAATCGACAGCAATACCTCGAGTTTCTCAATAACCCGTTGGGGTGTACTGACTACATCGAGTTTCGCTCCGCCGGCAAGCTGATTGGCTGCGCCGTAAGCGACCACCTCGACAATGGCTTATCGGCGATTTACACCTATTTTTGCCCCGAGCACACGGCGCGCAGTTTGGGGCGGTTTGCCATTTTGTATCAGATCGAGCGCGCCAAAAAATTATCTTTACCTTACCTTTATTTAGGTTACTGGATCAAAAACTGCGAAAAAATGAATTACAAAAGCCAGTACCAGCCGCTTCAATTATTGATTAACCAACAATGGATGAGCGCAAGCGCTTTTGATAAACCCTAAACGCAGCTTTGGGTAAGCGTGTAAGTACCCTAAGTGTCGCTTTTTTAACATTCAAAACCGACGAGCTACCGGCAGTCCAAAAAAAAGCCCCGCTTGATAGGGCGAGGCTGGGTCAGTGCTGCTTAGAGCGCGGTTAAAAACTAAAGTGCTCGGCATCAAGGGCCAGAAGGTTTCCTGCGCCAGATTTGATGGTTTCGACGAGCGTGCGCGTGCGGGGCAAAATGCGCTGGTAATAAAAAGTCGCCGTCTTTAACTTGGCGCGGTAAAAATCAGCTTCGTCTCCGGTTGTTTTTTCACTGGCCACTACAGCGGCTTTGGCCCAGAAGTAAGCGAGGGTCACATAGCCTGAATACATTAAATAATCGACACTGGCAGCACCGACCTCGTCCGCATCATTCATCGCTGCCATGCCAATGTGCATAGTGAGCTCGCCCCACTCTTTATTTACAGCATTCAGAGGCTCAATATAGGCAGCCACTGCGGCATTATCTTTATTGGCGGCACAAAATTTATGAATAATTTTAGTAAAGCGTCGAAGCATTTCGCCCTGGGACTGCAATACTTTTCGACCCAGTAAATCCAATGCTTGAATACCGGTTGTGCCCTCGTACATGGTGGCAATACGACTGTCGCGCACATTTTGCTCGGCACCCCACTCGGCAATATAACCGTGCCCCCCAAAACATTGCATGCCCAAATTTGCGCTTTCAAAACCTATTTCTGTCATAAAAGCTTTGGCAATGGGTGTTAAAAATGCCAGTAACTCACCGGCCTCTTCTTGTTCGGCGCTATCGGTACCATGGGCTTCGATATCGACGAGCTGCGCAATATAATACGTCAGCATGCGACCGCCTTCGGCAAAGGCTTTTTGTGTGAGCAACATGCGGCGCACATCGGGGTGCACAATGATCGGGTCGGCAGGCCCCGAAGGGTTTTTAGCGCCCGATAGCGAACGCATTTGCAACCTGTCTCTCGCGTAGGCCAGCGACTTTTGGAAGCCTAACTCGGTATGCGACAAGCCCTGAATGGCCGTGCCTAGGCGAGCACTGTTCATAAAGGTGAACATGCAGTTCAAGCCTCGATTGGGCTCGCCAACGAGGTAACCTTTAGCGCCATCAAAGTTAATTACGCAAGTCGCATTGCCGTGAATGCCCATTTTGTGTTCGATGGCACCGCATACCAAGGCATTTCGCTCGCCAAGGCCCTCGCCGTCGGGCAAGTATTTGGGCACGATAAACAAAGAAATGCCTTTAGTCCCCTCTGGCGCATCGGGAAGCCGCGCCAGTACGATATGCACAATGTTTTCGGTAAGGTCATGTTCACCCGCCGAAATAAAGATTTTGGTACCGGTTATTGCATACGAACCATCATCTAATGGCTCGGCTTTGGTTTTTAACATGCCCAAATCAGTACCGCAGTGGGCTTCGGTTAGGCACATTGTGCCAGTCCAGCGCCCTTCGACGAGTTTGGGTAAGTAGGTTGCTTTTTGTGCTTCAGTGCCGTGCAGGCTCAGCGTTTTCATTGCACCATGACTTAAACCGGGATACATACCCCAAGCCCAGTTCGCGGTGCCTATCATTTCACTGACAAAAGTCTCGAGCGATTCCGGCAGACCTTGGCCACCGTATTCAACGGGGTGGATCATGCTGGGCCAACCGCCATCCATATATTGTCGGTAGGCCTCTTTAAAACCGGTAGGCGTGGTAACAACGCCATCTTCAAAATGACAACCCTCTTTGTCACCAACGCGATTTAACGGAGCCAGTACGTTTTCACAGAACTTGCCGGCCTCTTCAATCACCGCATCAATAACATCGCGAGTAGCGTCTTCACCGCTTGTTAACCGACCACAGTGTGCCTCATAGTCAAGCAACTCGTGCAAAACAAACTGCATATCGCGTGCGGGAACTTTGTAATCAGTCATAGCGTGCCTCGTGCCTTTTTAATTCCTAGTTATTGTAGTCCTCGCATAGGCAGATGTTGGATAACCAATTAAGGCGGGTTTGATTACTTAATCCGCTATCCTTCTGCGTGCTGAACCCTTTTTATAATATACAGCTATAAGTTTAGGTCAATCTTCGCAATTTACTCGACGATTGAGTCTTGTTGTAAGTTTTTTTTGCGGTATTGCCCTGGGGTCATGCCAGTCCACTTTTTAAAAGCGCGAAAAAATGCACTGGGCTCATCAAAACCCAAGCGTTCTGCCACCATAACATTGGTCAGATCGCGGCAGGCCAACAACTGGATAGCGGCCTCTAAGCGGCACTCGTCTTTTAAGGTCTGGTAAGCGGAGTTTTCGTCGGCCAAATGGCGCCGCAACGTTGTTACCGACATGTTTAGGGTTTCGGCAACGGCGTCGGCGGAGGGCATGTTGTGCCCTACATCCTTGTTAAGCAGAGCCCGCACTTTTTCGGTGGTACTAATTTGGCTGGAATCTTGTGTAACCAGTTGATAAGGCGCTGTGCGCAAGAAGTCGGGCAAGCTTTGATGATTTTGCACCACTGGCCTATCCATCACGCTCAGTGGGTACAGCAGCGCATTCACGGGTTGCTTGTATTGCACATCCTGCTCACAAAGAGAGCGCACGCTCTGAATGGTCTCACCGGCGCCAAAACTCAAACGAAGCCCTTCAAGCGGCAGTGTTGAGCCAGCCGCCCAGCAAGCTAGCTGATGGCAAGACACCAGCGTCGTCAGTAACTGCTCGGGGTCGGAGGCGCGTTGTATTCGCTCGAACTCTTCAGTGCTGCTGGCGCGCACGGGGGCAAGGAACACCCGCGCCAGCCCTTGGTATTCATCGACGCAATAGCGCACTTTAAAGCCTTTACATACTTCGGCAAATTCACCAGCCAACTCAAGTGCCTGACGAATATTACCGGCAGTCAGTAAGGTTAGACACATGAGTCGAAACGCGCCCACCGGCACCTTGCCCCCAGCAACCATGCCAAACCACTCATCGCCGCTCAAAAAAATTAACCGGCGATAGAGCTGGCCGTACTTAAACGACGATAGAGCCTCGAGGGACTCTTCGGGGCCGAGCTCGAGCTCTTCGAGTGCCGAGGTGTAATCGATACCACACCGTTTGGCCTCATCGAGTAGATGGCGTACCAACGCAGCAGAGACTTTTGGTGTAAACATGTTATTCCTCTTCCCATGGCGAGCGACGTCGAAATAGGCGCAGCGCCAAGCCCAACACCGCAGCAATAGATATCAAAACCAGCAACAAACCCAAAGACACCAACAAGTAGGCAACAACATCGCTAACAGGCAGGTCCCAACCCCAAATAAACAAACCAATAAAGCACACACAGGCGAGCATGTGGCTTAAGAACCGGGTCTTTTTGCTGATTCTGAATTTCAATTTTGCCATAGTGTTCTCTTAATCAATGTTGGCCCAGTAAGCGCCATTTTTGGCGGGACCGAATACCCTATACCACCTAGTTTTAGCCGCAGGTACAACACTGCCGTCAAGCAATTAACGCATCTAGCACATCGGCCACGCCATCATCCCATACCGGCGCGGTGACAATATCCGCGACCGCTTTAACGGCGGCAGAGGCATTGCCCATGGCCACGCCAATACCCGCCATCGAAATAAACGCCATATCCGACTGCGCATCACCAAAACTAATCACGTTCTCGGACTTTACTTGGTAATAATCGATTAAATAATCATACGCCGAACGCTTACAGGCGGCTTTATCGATAATACTGGCGAATGACCAACTCGGGTACGCCGGCAGTGCTGCATACGCGAAGGTACATTCTGGAAACTGACGTTCAAGTTGCGACAACGCGCTGTTATCGCGCTGGGTATCCGCGCCCACAAGGAGTTTGACCACTGGCTCTGCAATTAGGTCAAAGTTCATCAAGGTAGGGGTGGCTCTCAGGTGAGCCGCATGTACGGCAAGAATATCCGGCGCTACATCGCGCTCGACGTAAATGCCATTTTTGGTATAAAGCTCATAGTACAAACTGCTGTTTCTCAGGGTGCTCAGTAAGCTCCGCACAAGGGCATCCGACAGCACCATGCTGCGATGTACCTTGCCGGTTTTAGGCTCGAAGATTTGCGCACCGGTACAAAAAACACCGGTATCGACCAAACCTAGATCATGCCAAAGAAACTGCGTGGCAAAGTACGGGCGACCACTGGCAACCGCGGTTTTAACCCCGAGCGCTTGCGCGCGCCTAAGACTCTTTGCGAGGCGCTTGGGGTAATTGCCGCCGGCATCCAGTAAGGTGCCATCGACATCAAAAAAAGCCACTTTAATATCGCTATTGCGGTGCTGCTTTACATAGTGTTCTAGGCTTACCGACACTGACTACCTACCTGTCGCATTAGTGATGCTGTCGAAGCGACAGCGTTAAAAAAACCAAAAGCGTTTTTTCTCGAGCTCTTTTTTACAGCCTTTGATTTGCTGCTGGTACATTTGAGCACGACGAGACACTTTTAAGGCGACTTTTTTAAGCCACGGCTTGTTGTGATAAGTGCCCCGCTCGTAGCCGCCGTGCCCCTCGTGGTAAGCCAAGTACTGGCGATAGGCGTCACCTAATCCGATACCCAAGCGGCGCTGCGTCTCTTGGTTATACCAACCGATAAACTGCGTCACATCAGCAAAGTCGTCGCGGTCGGCGCCATAGGCGCGGGTCTTTTGTTGATACCAGCGCCAGGTATCGTCTTTCACCTGCCCATAACCGTAGGCATCGCTGGGACGCGGGCCCGGAATAATCCATAGGATTTTGCGCCGCGGCGGCCTTGCATTGGCTACAAAGCGCGATTCTTGGTGAATAAACGCCAATTGGGTCGCCACCGGCGTGCCCCACCTGTTCGACGACTTTACGGCATCTTTATACCAACTGCGCTTGCCGCCAAAAATCTCACAGGCATCATCCATGTTGGCGGGGCGATAGCCTGCACACCCCGTCAACAAGCCTAACGCCGCGTAAACCAAAAGGCGCGCTAAGGTGTTTCGAGTTTGTTTAGCCATGCGATAAAGGCCTCCTCGTCACGCACCTCAAGGCCCAGATCCTGCGCCTTGGTCAATTTACTGCCCGCTTTAGCACCGGCCACCACGAGAAACGTTTTCGCCGAGACACTGCCGGCGACTTTAGCACCTAATGCCATAAGCCTTTCTTTCGCTTCGCTGCGGCCCATGGTTTCGAGGGTGCCCGTGAGCACCACCGTTTTACCCGCAAGCGGCTGATGATCCGGCACCTCGATTGCCGGCCACTCGATGCCCTGGGCGCGCAAATCCTCGATTAAAGCCAAGTTATTGTCCTGCTGAAAAAACAACGCAACGTGTTGAGCAACAATAGGACCGACATCGGGAATTTCTTGCAGCTGTTCGGCACTAGCCTCAGCAATAGCCTCTAACGAGCCCATATGCTGCGCCAATGTATTGGCCGTGGTTTGTCCAACCTCGCGAATACCTAACCCATACAAGAACCGAGGCAAGGTGGTTTGCTTACTTTTTTGCAAGGCATCCAATAAATTTTGTGCCGATTTTTCCGCCATGCGCTCAAGATTGGCCAGCGGCTCCAGTGACAAACGGTATAAATCCGCCACGTTGTTGATTAGGCCTTCGTCGACCAGCTGCTCAACCAACTTATCACCCAAGCCATCAATATCCATCGCTTTGCGGCTAGCAAAGTGTTTAATGGCTTCTTTACTTTGTGCTGCACAAGCCAGCCCGCCACTGCATCGAACAACCGCCTCGCCCTCCAGTTGTTCTGCGTCGGCGCCACAAACCGGACAAACCGTTGGGTAGACAATCGCTTGAGCATTGTCGGGCCTGCGCTCGAGTACCACGCTCGCAACTTGCGGAATAACATCGCCGGCGCGACGAATCACCACCGTATCGCCGACCATCACTCCCAAACGTTCGATTTCATCGCGATTGTGTAAGGTCGCATTGGATACGGTCACCCCGCCGACAAATACTGGCTCCAAGCGAGCCACAGGCGTTATTGCACCGGTTCTACCCACTTGAAACTCGACCGCGTTAAGGGTGGTCATTTCTTCTTGCGCGGGGAATTTTTGCGCGATTGCAAAACGCGGCGCGCGCGCCACATACCCCAAGCGACGCTGCAAGGTGAAATCATCAACCTTGAACACTAAACCATCGATATCAAAGGGCAGACTTTGGCGTTTCGCTTCCATGCGCGCATAGTAGTCGAGGCACCCGTCAATGGCGTCAACCCGCTCCACGAGATGGCTCACCACAAAGCCCCATTCGCGCAACAACTGTAAAGTGTCAAAGTGGCCGCTGGGTAATTCACCATCGAATTCACCGACCGCATAAGCATTAAATACCAGAGGCCGAGTCGCCGTTATACGCGAATCGAGTTGACGCAGGCTGCCCGCTGCGGCATTGCGTGGGTTCACAAAGGTTTTTTGGCCCGCTTCGCGAGCGGCTTGATTCAGCGCTTCAAAACCTTTACGCGGCATATAAATTTCGCCGCGCACCTCTACCGTCGTAGGACACCCCGAGGGTAGCTTTAAGGGTACATTTTTAAGCGTGCGCACATTTTGCGAAATATCCTCGCCGGTAGTGCCATCGCCGCGCGTGGCGGCGCGCTCAAACACACCTTCGCGGTACAGCAAGCTCACCGCCAGGCCATCAAACTTAGGTTCGCAGACGTAAGTAATGGCCTTATCGGTTTTGAGACGATCGCGAATGCGCTTATCAAAGTCGCGCATTTCGTCGTCGCTAAAAGCATTGCCCAATGACAACATCGGCTGCAGATGCGCTACGCTTGCAAAGCTTTCAAGCGGCGCAGCGCCCACCCGTTGCGATGGAGAATCAGCGCTTACAAATTCTGGGTGTTGCTCTTCGAGCTTGAGCAACTCCTGCATTAACCGGTCGTAGTGGGCGTCGGGAATACTGGGGTCGTCATTGACGTAATAGGCAATATTGTGGCGATGAATATCGTGTTTTAGCGATTCATAACGCTGTTTGGCTTGCGTTAACGAGGAGGCAGTATAGGCATCTGACATTTTTGACTTCCAAAACAACAAACCGCCATGCGGCGGTTCGGTATAGACAGGTGAGCCGAGCCTTTAACGGCTTAGGCGTCGCTTGCGCTCAAATTCAATAACGCGCTGGCGGCAGTGCTCAAATGTCTGCTGCGTCATGACGCTGCGCTGCTCATCTTTAAGCTCGCCATCTAACGCGTCGGACATGGCTTTTGCCGTTCGGGCCATTAGACCAAAAGCCGCCACGCTATCACCGTGAATCGGCAGGGTCATAAACATACTGATACCCGGCGTTGAAAACGACTCCATATCGTTCAAATCAAAGGTACCGGGCTTGACGATATTAGCCAAACTAAATAACACCTCGCCAGAGCCATCTTCGTTTTTGTGGCGATGGAAGATTTCCATATTGCCGAAACGCAGGTTTTGCTCGGTCAACACCTCTAGCAGTGCCATACCTGAAAACAACTGGCCCGGATGGGCCATTACGTTAATCACAATCACCTCTTCCGGTGCCAAAGGCGCAGGCGTAGGTTCTGGGGCCGGCTTGGCGTGTACTTTGGGCGCGGCCTCTTGGGGCTTGGGCTCACGCTGGGGTCTGGTGCCACGTTGGGGGCTAGTGTCACGCTGAGGATTAGTATCACGCTGCGGATTAGCTTCGCGCTGGGCCTCGCGGGTTGTTATTGTCTCGCGGGCGACTTTAACGCGCGGCGGCGCTTGAACAGCGATATCGTCGTCAATATCCTCCAGGTTGCCCAGCGACGGTTCGATAGGGTCGTGTTCGGTATTTGCTGAGGGTGTCGGCGCCTGCTTAGCCGCTAAGCCCACGGTTTTTCGACTGGCCGCCAGCGAGGTTTTTAAATTTTCGTGCAAATTGGCCGCGTCTTCCGGGTGGCGGTAAGACACAATCCGCGCACCACCCGAGGGGAATTCACTGCCGGCATCATCGACAAACTCATCCTCTGGCAGGCTGTCGGCCATGTGAATGCGTTCTCGGCGCGCGGCGCGAACGCGACGGATACCATCCAAGACTATCCCAATGATCAGCAATACAATAATGACGGTTAACCATTCACTCATGGATTTTCTCCTATAGTGCAGCCATTTCGGCCGCCTCTTCTACATTCACAGTCACCATGCGCGAGCAGCCCGGCTCGTGCATGGTGACTCCCATCAACTGGTGCGCCATTTCCATGGCAATCTTGTTGTGGGTAATATAAATAAATTGTACTTGCGACGACATTTGTTCAACCATTCGTGCATAACGCCCGACATTAGCGTCATCAAGTGGTGCGTCAACCTCGTCCAGCATACAAAATGGTGCTGGATTTAAGCGGAAAATAGAAAAGACCAACGCAATCGCCGTTAGTGCTTTTTCACCGCCCGATAATAAGTGAATTGTACTATTACGCTTACCCGGTGGTCTCGCCATAATGGCAATGCCCGTATCTAACAGGTCTTCACCGGTTAGCTCTAAATAGGCGTGGCCGCCACCGAAAACCTTGGGAAACAGTTCTTGCAAACCACTGTTGACTTGGTCAAACGTTTCTTTGAAACGCGTGCGCGTTTCTTTATCGATTTTACGAATGGCATTTTCCAAGGTTTCGAGCGCTTCCATTAGATCTTCGTGCTGCGCGTCGAGGTAGTTTTTGCGTTCGGACTCAGTCTTGTATTCGTCGATTGCTGCAAGGTTAATCGGCCCTAAACGCGCAATTCTAGCAGCGACTCTCTCCAATGCCTGCTCGAGTTCGGGCTCGGCATCCTCGGGGACCTCCGTCAACAAGACTTCCAAGTTGTAGCCATCGGCCTCTAGTTGTTCACGCAAATTTTGCGCCTGAACGTCGTAGGTTTGACTTTCTAGGCGCTCTTTTTCAAGATTTGCGCGAATAAACTGCACTTCTTGCTCAACCGTTAAGCGTTCTTTTTCCGCGTTTCGCAAGGTTTCTTCGACGGTTTCCAAGTCCCGCTTAGCCGCAAGCAACTGCTCTTCCACGGATAAGCGCTTTTGCAAGTGCGCTTCTAACTCCTCTTTGTGGAGCTCAACGGGCTCAGCGCCCTCTTCCAGGCTCGCCAACAAGCTCTGGCGGCGCTCTTCAAGGCGGGCACTGTGCTCGCTGAGGCGGGACAAGCCCTGCTTAACCGCCTGCAGTTGCGTGCTGACCCCCTGAATGCGCATTGCCAACTGGTGTGCGGCATCTTTGTCTTGGCGTGCCTTCTGGCGATTGTTCTCGAGCTGCTCTTTGTGCTGATCGCGCTTGGCTAATAACTCTTCGCGCGCATGGGTATCCATCTCCATCGCTTCGATAGCCTCTTCGAGCTGCATACGCGCTTGCGCTAAGCCTTCCGATTCCAGCTCGAGCTGCTCTTTGGCCTCTTCAATCTCCGCCACTACACGATCTTTTCGTTCAAGAACTTGCTCAACTTTGACGGTATAGGCGGTCAATTGGGTTTGATCTTGCGATAACAGTCGCTGACACTGATCGAGTGATGTTCTCGCTTCATCGCGGGCCAACTCCGAATCTTTTAAGGCTTGGCGGGCGAACTCTAATTGCTCGCCCAGCTGCTCTATTTGAGCATCTTGCTCGTCTAAGCTTAATTTCAACTGGTCGATTTCGGTTTGACGAGCAATAACGCCGGCACCGGCGTCGTCGGCTTTCACCACTGACAACCAATTAGGCCCCAGCCAAACGCCGTCACGCGTAATCACCGATTCGTGATCGGCGAGCTCACAGCGAAGCGCCTTAGCCGCCGCGAGGTCATCTGCGGTATAAATCGACGATAAAAGCCCACCGAGCGAAAATGCACAAGTTACTTGTGCCTCAAGCGTATTAGCTGGGGCTGTGCCCGCCGGTTTAGCGGCGCGGGCATCGTTGTATATGCTGCAGTCACCACTTTCGAGCTGGTCTTGGGCGTCGATCAAAGGCTCGAGGTCTGACACCCCGGTGACCGCCTGAATACGCTTACCAAGCACTATCTCTACGGCGCGATCCCAGCCATTAGCTACCGTGAGGCATTCCGCAAGCCGAGGCAGCGACTCAATATTTTGTTTTTTCAGCCATCCATCAAGCCCTTTACCGCTACCCAAGGCTGACTGCTGGAGCGCCTCTAATGACGATAAGCGCCCCTTGCCCTTTTGGTTTTCGCCCTGTAATGCCGTTAGCTGGGCGCGCACGTTTTGCTCTTGCTCGCGCTGAGTGGTGACTTTTTCGCTGTGCTC
>DATBNJ010000053.1:0-9380 GCA_036554385.1 Marinagarivorans sp.
TACCCCACTGGGCTAAATCACCGTCACTGTAGATGCGCCCTAAATAACGCCATTCGTTAACGAGGTGATATTGGCAATCGCTGAGCTGATCGTCAAGCGTAGACGCAGCACGCTGCCCGGGAACTTGCGGACACTCTTGAATAACAATCGCACTAGGATAAGGCCAAACTTTAACTCGATACGCTGCCAGCGCATCGAGTAGGCGCTGATTGTAAATAGCGGCCGGTTCATGTCCCGCACAAGCGCCAAAACACCGTTTAAGCTGAGCTCGAAAGCAAGCACGACCGGCTGCAGGCTCTAACCCCAGAAGCTGGTGGCACAAGTAATAGCTGTCCGCAAGTTTGCGCAATTTCTCCAGTGCCTGATGCTTAGAGCGAAACAACCCGCAAGCCTCAAGGGACTGTTCATGACCGTACTTTACCGTGCTTATACACGCCTCGTAATAGCCCTTAGTATTTCGCGACAACTGAATTTGGTAAAGCTTGGTCACTTTTTTTAAACGCCTATTAAAGGGCGGGCTGTAACGCTTTATTTCCTGGCTTTCAAGCAGCTGAGCACCAAAATCCGATGCCGTGACAAGGTATTGAACATCAGCAATTAGGGAGCTCATTTCGAGATCTTTGGGATTACTGTGATCTTGGTAAAAATGGCTCATCACGCGTTTTTTAAGGCTCACGGATTTGCCGATATACAGTAGTAACCCCGCTTGATCATAAAAATAGTAGACCCCTGGCGCGTTGGGAATCTTGTTCACTCGGCTTTTAGGGAGCTGTGCAGGTAAACTCGCGGCTTGTGTAATATCACGACAAGCCGCAGCAATATCGGCACCATTAAGCAAGCGAGATGCAGCGGCGAAAAACTTAACAATACCCAAGCAATCAGCCAGTGCGCGGTGGCGCGTTGGCAACTGAATATTAAAGCGTTTGATCAATGCATCCATACTGTGGCTTTTAAAGCCGGGAAAAAGTGCGCGACTTAGCTTGACCGAACACAGAGGTTGAGCGGAAAACCCGATACCGGCAGATTTGAAAGCCTGCTTGATAAACCCGTAGTCAAATCGCGCATTGTGAGCGACAAAAATGCGCGGTGTTAGCAGCGCCAACAAGGTTGGGGCAATCTCGGCAAAGCGCGGCGCCGCGCTAACCATAGCATTGCTTATACCCGTCAGCTCAGTAATAAACGGTGGAATGCTTTTTTCCGGCTTGACAAGGGATTGCCAACACCCCACCACTTCGCCATCGTCGACAATGATCACAGCTATTTCAGTAATGCAATCACTAGTCACTTTGCCGCCGGTCGTTTCAATATCGACAAGCGCCATACGGCTCGGAAAATCGCCCCCGATATCGCCTAAGTTGTCAACGGGCAGCACTTGTAACAACTTATGAGATTCAGATGCCGGCTGTTCTGACTGTGTATCCATGAATACTACGCTTTAAGGGCGCTTCTAAAAATAGTAATTATTTTTGTGAGAGCAAGGAAGTACCGCCCGGAGAACCGCAGTTTACGTGGGGTAAATGAGGATTCGAGGACGGAACTGACGCCGCTATCGCGTAAAAAGTGCATTTTTAGAGGTGCCTTTAAGTCAATTTGGATTGTAACTATTCAGCCAGCGTGGGCACTGGCTAATTATTTTCTAGGCCACATTCAAGCCTTCTCGGCACCTCGCTCTATGCGATGCCTACCATTGGCTATCCTGCCAAGGATATGGGGCAGGCATTGTATAAAAGATTATTTTCCCCGCCTACCAACCTGTCCGAAATTATTGGACCAGAACAAGATTCAGTGGTGCTATTCGGGCCCGTCAACACCTGGACGGCGTTGTGGGAGCCTACAGGAGTATTTACGGCGATCCCGACTACCATCGGTGGAGTTCTGAAGCGGGCCTTGAAAAATTGACAACGTAAATTAACCAGATGAGCAGTCACCTCTGGATTGAGCATTATACCCGAACGCATACCCCAGCGAGGACAAGCGCATCTGCGATGCAATGGCCTTGCATGCAATTTTTACAGCCTTTGTAAATTTTACATACCGCAAGGCTCGCCTTTGAGGCTAATCGCCTGCGAGCCGGTTAACAGCTCGATATCAATACCGCGATAAAATTGGCCTGTAGCGGCTCACTCCTTAAATGCGATACATGGGCAAATTTCGACTCAACTGGGCGAATAAATGTGTCGGCCCAGTGAAAAGTGCCGTGTTTGTAAGCTTCTCGGGGCGCCGTAGGTAGTCGCGGCATGGATGTCGTTTATTAGAAGATATTCTCCAGAACCGACGCAGCGCTTACAGGCAGCCTACTTGCGCGCACCCAAGAAGGTTATAGCGCTGCGCTGCCTGAGCGATCAGGCAGCCAATCAGCGCGCGCCGTTATTTTTGCGGGCAACGAATCACAACCTCACTTTGCCCACTAAGCAAGCCAGCAAGCTCATTCAAAGGGTGAGCAGTGACATTGGCCTTTAACTTGCTGCAACTGCTGCTAGGCGGGCGATACAGGCAAATACTCGAGAGTTTGTTAGCCGATATTTAGCGGGCCATAGAGGTTATAAACTGAAAATTTATGAAATATTTTTCGAAAAAAATGCGACAGTTTCGCCTTGGGCAATTTTGGGTGCTATTCATAAGCTTTGTTTTTATATGGCTTTTAGTATCGGCGGGCGACATGCAGTCACTTTGGCTGGGTACACCTGTCGCACTCGCGGTGAGTTGGATAACTTTGCGCTATTTATCAGTAGACTTGTGTACAACTCCATCGAAAGCGCATTTAGCTACCGTTAATTCAATAGCCGGCAACCCAGAAGTAACTAAGGCGGCCTTGTCTACTACTAAAATAGTGCCATTTTTGCGCTTCGTTAAATATTTTTTAATTAACTCTTTTAAAGGTGCCATTGATGTTTCGATTAGAGCAATGAGCCCTAGCTTAGCTATCGAGCCACACCTGATTCACTATCCTTTTAACAACGACTCCCCGTTACGAACGGTGGCCTTTGTCAATACATTATCGTTAATGCCCGGCACAATCGGCGCACAAATTAAGCACGATTATATTGTTGTCCATGTGCTTAACCAGCAAGGCAATATCAACAAACAACTGCAAGCACTCGAGGCCATAATCAACCCCCTATTTGATTACCAAGATAACCCGAAAACACCCGACTTAACGGGTCGTCAAGCCCCTCAACACGCGAAGCACAGCTGTGAGTAACGTAAACACCTTAGTCAATCGCCTAAAACCATGTGACGCTCGATCGGCAAAAACGGCATGTGCAGTTTTCGAAAGGAGCCGCCTTTTATGGCATTGATATACCTCGCCTTAACGACATTTTTGCTGCTGACTTTAGTGGTAAATATTTGGCGCGTTATGCGCGGACCAACTGTCGCCGACAGCATACTTTGCGCGCAGGTCTTTGGCACCACGGCATTAGCGATATTACTGCTGTTATCACACTATTTTAACAACCCTTACCTGCAAGATGTTGCGTTGGTGTTCGCTCTGCTTTCAGCGATTACAGCCGTTGCGTTTGTGCGCCGAGCTTGGGCCGGCAAAACAGAAGGCATCGATGATGTGGATTGACATCAGCACTACACTATTGCTGGCGGTTGGCAGCGTGTTTTTTTTAACGGGCACAGTGGGCCTGCTTCGGTTTCCAGATTTAATGACGAGACTTCATGCTCTCACTAAGGCAGACAATGTCGGTTTGGCGTTTATCGTGCTAGGCCTATCACTGCAAAGTGACAACCTATGGCAAGTGGCAAAACTTGGCTTTATTTGGGCATTGGTGCAGCTCGCCTCCGCTAGTGTCGCACATTTAATTGCCAGCACCGCGCTAGAACAGGCACCGGAAAAAAAGGAGCGCTAAAAACCATGCAAGAATCCCTCGCTAGTGTTCAGTGGCTTTTTGATATGCTATTGGGTTTGAGCCTTATTGGCTTAGCCTGGCGCTGTTTAACCACACCCAACTTATTTCGTGCTATCAGTCTATTTGTTGTATTTGGGTTATTTATGGCCTTAACTTGGGTGCGTTTACGCGCCCCAGACGTTGCTATGGCCGAAGCGGCCATCGGTGCGGGCCTAACCGGCGCACTGCTGTTTTCGGCCATGTCTCGATTAAGGGATAACACCCGATGAGTAAACTAAACGCTATATCCATCGCTCTTTTAGTCTTAGCCGCCATGTGGTTTGGCGCCATGATTTTTTTGCTACCAAACGACAATTTAGCTAGCGTGGGCCTTATTCAATCCGACCTCGCCAACGCGGGTGCCAGCAATGCGGTTACCGCCGTTTTACTCAACTTTCGAGGCTACGACACCTATTTAGAGCTGGTGGTTTTACTGATTGCAGTGACTGGCGTTTGCTCCTTAAACATATTGCCCACTTCCCAGTTAACCGCTACGACAGATAAACCTGGCATGGTACTCGATGCCCTCGCAAAACCACTACTCATACTACTGATTATGGTCGCCTTTTACCTGCTGTGGCTTGGTAGCCACGGCCCGGGCGGCGCATTTCAGGCAGGCGCGCTTTTAGGGGCCGCAGGCGTATTGATGGTACTAGCGGGCTATCCGATTATGTGGCGCATTGATCACAAAGCCGTTCGTGGCTTATTAACATTGGGCGTATTGAGCTTTACTTGCTTTGGTCTACTTAGTCTCGCGAGCCAAGCAGGTTTTTTCACCTACCCACTAAACCACAACAAAACCATTATATTCACTATCGAATTTGCCGCCATGTGCTCGATAGGTACCACCTTAACCATCTTGTTTATTTCGACCACCACAAACAACGATCGCCACGTGAACCAGACAACAACAAAACGGTGACTCAACTATGAGCAGTACGCAATTTTTTGCCTTCGTGGGTGTTGCGTTAGTTTGCATTGCGATGCACAGCCTGATTGCTCGCGCCCATTTACTACGAAAAATTCTAGCGATTAATATTATGAGTAGCGGTGTATTTTTATTTTTAGTAGCCTTAGCTTGGCGCGAGCAAACCGACCTTCCACCAGATCCCATATGCCATGCCATGGTGTTAACCGGCATTGTGGTTGCTGTATCCGCCACCGCCTTCGCGCTTGGCTTGCTAATTAAATTCAACACCCTAACCGGTGCAACCCAGTTAAACGACGCACAACAATAAAATGTCGATAACCGAATTAGACGCGACAGATTTGGCACCACTATTGGTACTGGCGCCTATTTTAGGTGCTGCAGTAGCACTGATTTTCCGGCGAATGGCGACAACCGTTAGCCTGCTTACAACTGCACTCTCAGCGCTGTTAGTCGTTGCCCTTAGTTGTGTTATAAGCCAAAACGGCGCCGCCAACATTGTAGCCGGCGGATGGCCGAAGGCCTTCGCCATTAGCCTTTATGTCGATGGACTGACACTGCTTATGCTGGCAATCACCGGGATAGTGGGATTTTTTGTGGCGCTCTACGCAAAAGACTACTTTTCCAAAACACCAAACGAAACCTTTTGGTCAGTGTATTTATTGTTGCTGGCTGCTATCAATGCCCTCGCCTTGTCGCGGGATATTTTTAATATTTACGTCACCCTCGAGTGCCTAGGCTTGGCATCAGTTGCTCTGGTAGTATCCGAACAAAATGAAAAGACTCTCAGTAGCGCATTGCGTTACTTAATGGCAGCTCTCGTGGGCTCTATGCTCTATTTATTTGGCGTCGCGTTTTTATACCATAACTACGGCACTTTAAATATCGACCTTTTAAGCAACGCGATCACACACGGGCCGGTCACCTATACGGCAATGGCGTTAATGGTATCGGGGTTAATGATTAAAGCAGCTATCTTCCCTTTGCACTTCTGGCTACCGGCGGCTCACTCTAGCGCTCCAGCCCCTGTCAGTGCGATCTTGTCTGCATTGGTGGTTAAGGCGAGTGCTTACCTGATTATTCGGCTCTGGCTTGATTTATTTAGTCCGTTGTCGGTGCCAATGTTTGCAGAGTTACTTTCGTTAATTGGCATGGTGGCGATTATTTGGGGCTCGATACAAGCACTATTGCAAACGCGCCTCAAATTACTTATTGCCTATTCCACGGTTGCGCAACTGGGCTATTTGATGCAGGGGTTTGTACTCGCCTCTGAAACAGCATGGCAAGGGGTCATTTATATCGCACTTTCCCATGCGCTTGCGAAATCAGCCATGTTCCTCGCCGCCGGCAACATTAGGCACTATAGCGGCGACGATCGAATTGGCAATTTAAACGAGGTTATCCGTAAACTCCCCATAACAATGACCGCATTTGCCATTGCAAGCATGAGCATTATGGGACTGCCGCCAAGCTCGGGGTTTATCGGCAAGTGGCTGTTACTGGAAGCTGCGCTGACTGAGGGGCGCATTTTTCAGGCCGTGGTAATGGCCATAGGCGGAATACTGGCCTCAGCCTATATTTTTAAAGTCATTGGTCATGCATTCACCCCGGGGGAAACCGCACAATCCCAGCAACGCGTCACACCAATCATGAGTTGGACAACCATGGCACTGGCGCTACTATCAATCCTTGCCGGCTTTAGTGCTAACGAACTGCTAGCGCTATTTAGCGTCGCCATGAATTTTCCGGGGGCGGCATGACCTTAAATGCATGCCTACCGGTAGTCACCGTCGCCAGCTCTTTTATTTTAGGGCTAATTATTTTTGCCCTGCCAGAGCATCGCCACCGCCTGCGCACGACGCTGAACCTAATTGGCGCGGGTCTCAAACTCGGGCTCGTATTCTGGATGCTTAACGGCGTTACCCAGGGGCAAGAATATCACGCCCGCTACTCCCTAATTGGCGAGCTAGCGCTGGTTTTTAGGGTCGACTTATTGGCGCTCTACTTCGCAACGCTATCAACTTTATTATGGCTGCTGACAACTATTTACGCGGTGGGTTATTTAGAGAACGGGCCGAACCGCAGCCGTTTTTTCGGTTTTTTTAGCCTTTGCACATCGGCAACAGTCGGCGTAGCACTCGCGGGCAATGTCTTTACCTTTATCATTTTTTTCGAATTGCTAACCCTATCCACCTACCCGCTCATCGCGCACAGAGGCACCGAAGAGGCACGAAGGGCCGCCAAAATCTATCTGCGCTATTCTCTAGCGGGAGGCGCTTGCCTACTTTTCGGCAGCGTTTGGCTGTACACCCTTACAGGCTCATTGGCTTTTAAACCCCAAGGTTTTGTATCGACATTACCACCAAGCGATCACGTTGCTCTTACCATCATTTTTGTGTTAATGATCACTGGTGTGGGTGTAAAAGCAGCACTTTTCCCTTTGCACGGTTGGCTACCCAAAGCCATGGTTGCCCCCGCACCGGTAAGCTCATTACTGCACGCCGTTGCGGTGGTTAAGGCCGGCGCTTTCGGTGTGATCCGAATTGTCTATGAAGTCTACGGCATTGAATTCGCAGACGCCTTATCGGTTACCACCCCACTTGCTTACCTCGCTGCCTTCACCATCATTTATGGCTCTGTTCGGGCACTTTTTCAAAATGATTTAAAAAAGCGCTTAGCTTATTCCACGATCAGTCAAATTTCTTACATTATTCTGGGCGTTGCGCTGGTTGGACCTATCGCAACTATTGGCGGGCTCGTCCATTTAATTCATCAAGGCCTGATGAAAATCACCTTATTTTTCTGTGCTGGCAACTTTGCCGAAACACTCGGTATTCATGACATCGATGAACTCGACGGAGTGGGCAAACGAATGCCATGGACAGCAACGGCTTTTACGGTGGCGGCGCTCGCTCTGATCGGCATTCCACCGCTGGCGGGTTTTCTAAGCAAATGGTACCTGTCCCTCGGCGCATTGGAGCTGGGCCAGCCGTGGGTGCTGGGTATTCTTATCGCAAGCAGCCTTTTAAACGCCGGTTACTTTTTACCGATTATTCACCGCATGTGGTTTAAAAGCCGCACCGGCGAGTGGCAACAACACCGCATATGGGGCCGCCATGAAACGGGGCTACTTTTACTGGGGCCGACGGTCGCAGCCGCAACCTCGGTTGTGTTGGTCGGCGTTTTTGCCTCGAGCAGCTATAGCCCGTTTGCTTGGGCTATTGAAATTGTCGCTCAGGAGTTTATGAAACGATGAACGATAGTACTGCCTTATTTATACTGACCTCAGTCATCGTCTGGCCGCTGTGCAACCTTTTGGCGTTAATTGTTGCTCCCAACAAAAGCATTGCCACCCAATTCGCATGCCTAGCCGGACTGCCTGCCGCTATAGCGGCTTTATTGCTTCCCCTTACAAGCCAGCCTCTTTATTTTGATCTCATGCTAAAAGGCGCACTCGGGTTAGATGAAACGGGGCGTGGTTTCTTGCTATTTTCTTCTGCGCTCTGGTGCGCCGCCGGTATTTATGCCAAGGCGAGCATTGCACGAGACAAGCAGTTTTCCTTTTATGTGTTTTATCTACTCGCCATGAGTGGCAATTTTGCATTAATTTTTGCGCAGGACATTCTCACATTCTATGGTGGTTACGCATTGATGAGCCTCGCGTTCTACGGCTTATTATTTGCCCAGGATTCAACACAAACCCTAAACTCGCAACGCCTCGCAAGCGCGGCAAAAATCTATATCGCATTTACCATGATCAGCGAGCTGTCTATATTCGCTGCGATCGCTTTAATTGAAGGTTCTGTAGGCGTTACCGACTTTACCAGTATTCAAGCGATGCTTGCCGTGTCGCCTTACCTCAACGCCATCGTATTGTTTTTAGTGATAGGCTTTGGCATTAAAACCGCAGTCATTGGGCTGCATATGTGGCTGCCGCTTACCTATTGCGCCGCACCGATTGCAGCCACTGCTATACTCGCTGGCGCACTGGCCAAAGTAGGCGTTCTCGGTTGGTTGCGAATGTTCCCCGCGCTTGAACAACCGCTATTCGAGTGGGGAACATTACTCGTGGTGCTCGGCAGTGTTGCCGCATTTTATGGAGTGCTAATTGGGATTACGCAACGCACGCTCAAGGCGATTTTGGCCTACTCGAGCATCAGCCAACTCGGCATCATTACGCTGCTGTGCGGTCTGCTGTTATTAATCCCTGCGCACCGGATCGAATTAACCGCCGCCATTACCCTTTACGCTTTACACCACGGGCTTAATAAAGGCAGCTTATTTTTAGGGGTAGGCCTCTGCCGCGCCGAGCGGTGCACAAGGCGATGGATGTGGCTACTGATGATGTTGCCGGCACTTTCGTTGGCTGGTGCGCCGCTCAGTAGCGGAATGCTAGCCAAGCTGGCCCTTAAAGAACAAATCCATGCATTGCCAGAGGGGCGCTACGCGTTGTTGTCGCTTGCAGTCACGTTGATGTCTATAGGCACCGCCGTACTCGTGGTCAAATTCTTGTACCACTGCAAACCGAACAGTGCAACACACCACGCTCACCCACA
>DATBNJ010000085.1:0-1543 GCA_036554385.1 Marinagarivorans sp.
ATAATGACCACAAGTAAGATACTGATTGTTGATGACTCGCCCGTTGATCTCGCCAACTTAAAAGCGATTATCGAGGAGGCCGGTTACAGCGTTGTTACAGCGTCAGACGGTGAAGAGGCCTTTAAAATTGCCAAGTCGGCGCGCCCCGATCTTATCCTGATGGATGTTGTGATGGAGGGGGTTGATGGTTACGAGGCCTGTCGGCGCATTACCAGTGATTCTGAAACGGGCAAAATACCCGTTATTTTTGTGACCAGTAAAAACCAAAAGGCTGATGAAGTGTGGGCCAAGATTCAAGGCGGTAAGGCGGTGATTCCCAAACCTTATAAAAGCGAGCAAATTTTAAGCGCGATTCAAAGCGCTTAGTGTAGGGCGATAAAATGTATTCAATACAGAGCTTGTCGTCTAGCGAAGGCAAGCTCGACCACAATGGCGAGATCAATGATGATGCCGTTAGCCGCCGATGGGACCGGCAGCGCGCCTATGGTTTGTCGCTTGGGGGGGTGAATGTTTTGCTGCCCATTGGCGTGTTTTGCGAGTACTTTGCGCAGCCAAATATTACCCCTTTGCCCAATGCGCCTAATTACTTTGTAGGGTTGGTTAATTTGCGCGGTAATTTAGCGCCTGTGTACGACCTAGCGAGTTTCGTCCATGGTGATAAAACGGCTGCGCCTATTATTGCCAAGCAGTTGGTAGCACTGGGTAAAGGCGAAAATTGTGCCGCGCTTGCATGCGATGCGCCGCCACAGACTTTTGATTTAACCGAGAGCTCTTATGATAATGACTTTTCCCGCGCCCCCGAGGCTATTGCACCCTTATTAGCTCGTTGTTTTGTGATTGGCGGTTCGCAATGGTATGAGCTCGATTTTCGCACCGCTTTCACACAGTTAGCAGCTCAGTAATTTTATTCACGCTCACGTTGGAGTGATCCCTATGAACTTCCTCTTTAACCTGCGAATATCCCAAAAGATTATGGCATTGGTCGCTGGCCTTTGCGTAGGGTTTATCGCAATTGGTATTGCCTACTTTGTGCAAATTAATTTGCAAACCCAGCAGGCTAAAGAGCGTGCAGAGTTGAGCCAGCTACAAGGGGCTATGGTATTGCTAGCGACCCAGAGCGGTCGCCTCGGCAGCGGCGCCGCAAGCAACGCCGATATCGAGAGCTTGCTGGCATCGCTCAACAGCAACAAAGAATTAGCACAAAGCTCAGAGCTTAAAAATGTTACGGATTTGGTCGCTCAGTATGTTGCGGCCGGTAAAGAGCAAGACGCTGCGGTCAGAGGTTTGGCCGACAGCCGAACTCAGTTAGAGTCGTCTGCGGATTTATTGCGCGATGCCGTCGCTGACCCTTTGGCTTATTCTCAGCTGCGTGCAGCAGAGCTAGCTTATCGTGCGCAGCCCAACGCAACCGCCTACGAAAACGTGTTTGATCGTATTGCGTTAGTCTCGGGCGATCTGGCGACGCCATCGCAGGCATTGCTTAACGATTACTCGGCGGCATTCGAGGCTTATGCCTACGGCCTTAAAAACCAGCAGGTGCTTA
>DATBNJ010000092.1:0-27100 GCA_036554385.1 Marinagarivorans sp.
ACGATGAAGAGTCCATGATCGCACTACTCAACGAATACCAAGCGATGGGCATCGATCGAATTGTTGCACTACGCGGGGATATGCCATCGGGCATGGGCGGCTCTTACCAGATGGTGTACGCTAACCAACTGGTAGAATTTATTCGAAAACACACAGGCGACCACTTTCACTTAGAGGTTGCAGCCTACCCCGAGATTCACCCAGAGGCTAAAAGCTTTGATAGTGACATCGAATTCCTAAAAGCCAAGTTCGATGCTGGTGCAAACTCCGCAATTACACAATATTTTTACAACCCCGATGCATACTTTTATTTTATCGAAAGCTGCATGGAAGCGGGTATCGAGCAGCCGATTTACCCAGGGATTATGCCAATCACCAACTACCAAAGCCTGTCTCGCTTTAGCACCAACTGCGGCGCTGAAATACCCCGCTGGATGCGCAAGCGTTTAGAAGCTTTTGGCGACGACAGCGAAAGCATTAAAGCATTTGGGCTAGATGTGGTTGGCGAGTTATGTGAAGTATTACTGGAAAACGATGCCCCCGGCCTGCACTTTTACACCATGAATAACGCAGAGCCGACTACCACATTAATTGAAAACCTAGGTCTTATCCCCGGCAAAGGTTAACAAGCACGGCTTGGTCGCTTTTTCGCTAATAGCTGAGCGCCATCTCGGTAAGTGTTTTGCGGAGTCGAAAGACTTAGCATTTCTGAATGACAATTAATTAACTCAGGGGGGCGGATTCTGCCCCCTTCTTCGTATTACGATTATCGACTTATGCGCATTCCACGTATTTACACCACAACACAACTGGCAGGACAAAGTCACGTTAAGCTCGAAGAGGCTGTAGCCCACTATTTGGGCAAGGTTCTGCGCATGAGCGCGGGCCGAGAATTGATTTTATTTAACGGCGAAGGTGGTGAATACCAGGCAACCGTAACGGATATCACCAAAAAAAGCGTTACGGTGAATATTGGCGCCTACTGCGACGAAAATCGTGAGTCGCCGCTTAATACCCATTTGGCGATTGGCTTATCGCGTGGCGAGCGCTGGGATTTGGTTTTACAAAAAGCGACCGAGTTGGGCGTCACACAGATTACGCCCCTATTTACCGAGCGCAGCGAAGTTAAACTCACGGGCGAGCGTTTGACAAAAAAAATAAGCCACTGGCAAGGCATTATTATCAGCGCCTGCGAACAGTGTCAGCGCAATATATTGCCAAGATTAAATGAGCCGGTGGCTTTTAGTGACTTTCTTGCGGGTGAACACAGCGAGCTTAACTTGGTGCTTCACCACAGAAGCCAAAAGCGCTTAGCCGACTACCCCACGCCGTCATCGTGCACAATGCTTATTGGGCCAGAGGGCGGGCTTAGCGACGAGGAAATCACGCAAGCCCAAAAGCAGTCGTTTAATGCACTCACATTAGGGCCTCGCGTCTTAAGGACAGAAACAGCCCCGCTAGCGGCATTGAGTGCGTTGCAATTAGTTTGGGGGGATTTTTAGCTGTCATTTTTCGCAAAATTTGCTCTTTGTAAAAATTTTAGCCGCCTAAAGAGTACTCATAATTGCGAATCACGTCTAAAAAATCTTGGCCGTATTTTTGTGCTTTAGCATCACCCACGCCGCTGACCTGCATTAGCTGATGGGTATTTTGCGGCTTAACCTCTAGCATGTGCTGCAAGGTCGCATCGTGAAAAATAACATAAGGGGGAACGCCATATTCTTCCGACAAGCGACGACGACATTGCCGCAAAGCGTGCCACAGTGGTAGATCTTGGTGGTCCACTTCGATGGCTTGCCGTTTACCTTTTTTAGTCGTAATGCGGACATCTTTGCGCAGCTCGATACTCAGCTCCCCCCGAAGTAAAGCACGGCAGCGTTCAGTCAGCAGCAAACTGCCAAACTCGCGGTCGACATCCAAATAACCTAGCGCAGTCAATTGGCGGAACAAACCCTTCCACTCGTGCTGAGAAAGATGACTGCCAATACCATAGGTGGTGAGTTTATCGTGCCCCAGCTGCGCAATGCGGTCATTCTTCTCGCCGCGCAACACATCGACAACATGCTGTACACCATAGCGCTGGCCCGTTCGGTAAACACAAGACAACGCTTTTTGGGCGGCTTCCGTGGCGTCCCATGTTTTTGGTGGCTCGATACAGGTATCGCAATTACCACAGGGCTCTGGCAAGTCATCGTCAAAATAGCGCAGTAACGTTTGCCGACGACAACTAGCCAGCTCGCATAAGGCTAACATGGCATTGAGCCGCTCCTGCTCCGCGCGGCGAAAAGCCTCGCTGCCTTCGCTATTACTGGTCATTTGCCGCAGTTTGACAACATCCTCGAAGCCATACAGCAGCAGTGCCGTCGAGGGTGCGCCGTCACGCCCTGCCCGGCCGGTTTCCTGATAATACGCTTCGATACTTTTAGGCATATCCAAATGGGCAACAAAGCGTACATCGGGCTTGTCGATACCCATGCCAAACGCAATCGTCGCCACCATCACAACACTGTCGTCACGTAAAAAACGGCGCTGATGCTTAGCGCGAATTTCCGCCGGCAAACCGGCATGATAAGGCAGCGCATCAAAGCCCTCATCGCGCAACCACGCGGCCGTCTTTTCTACTTTATCGCGCGACAAGCAATACACAATACCGGCATCACCGTCGTGCTCTTGCTTTAAAAACTTAATTAGCTGCTGACGGGGCTTGTCTTTAGGCTGAATGCGATACTGAATATTGGGCCGATCAAAACCGCTTATAAATTGCTGCCCGTCATGCAACGATAAACGCTCAATAATCTCTTGCCGCGTGCGGGTATCAGCCGTCGCCGTTAAGGCGATTCGAGGGACACCGGGGAATTCGTTGTGCAGCACATCCAAACGGAGATAGTCAGCGCGAAAGTCGTGCCCCCACTGTGCCACGCAGTGGGCCTCATCAATCGCGAACAAGGCAATCTGACTGTGCTGCAATAAATTAATGGTGCGCGCTTGAATTAAACGCTCTGGCGCGATGTACACAACATCAAACTGCGCCGCTTGTATGGCTTGCTCATTATCGTAAATTTCTTGCTGCGATAACGTACTATTTAAAAAACCCGCCTTCACGCCCAGGGCTCGCAGGGCTTCAACCTGATCTTGCATCAAGGCAATCAACGGCGACACCACAATCGCGACGCCAGGGCGTAGCAACGCCGGTATTTGATAACACAGCGATTTACCGCCACCGGTCGGCATAATGACTAGCGCATCATCACCGCCAACAACGGCGTTAACAATTGCCTCTTGCTGACCACGAAACTGATCGTAACCGAAGACGTGCTCTAGTACAGATAGGGGTGTTTGTTGCATGTTAATTTCGTTTCTTTGCTTTATATTGAGCCAGAACTGGCGATACTGCTTTTTTACCGCCCCCAATAAACTCCCTCACCCCAACGATAATGTTTTGGGGCTCAGGCACAGGGAGCGCGTGTGGAGCGACCACGGATGGCTAGAGCTTGCCCGAATAATTATCGGCCACTTCTATTCGTTCTCCAAAGAAGCAATAAATTGTTTAGCCATTCATCTTTCAAAGAAGGTCACTATATCAGCCGCTCACTCAATTCGGCACTGGATGAGGTACACCTCACTGAATTCAGGGAGCAAGGTAAATATTTTCAGGACCCTCAGCGGCAGGACGCCGCTGTGGAGCCTATAGGGATATATTCACGGCGAGTCCAGAAAATATTTACCTTGCTCTGCACACGTACGATTAATTCCGAGCAAGACTGGTTTAACCCTGAAAACTGCTCCTGCGTTTTTAGGATACCGTCCATCCATGGACATGCCCTGAAAACTGCTCCTGCGTTTTCAGGATACCGTCCATCCATAGACATGCCCTAAAAACTGCTCCTCGACTGCGTGCTCCTGCGCAGTCTAATAAAGTACGTCCTGTACCGATGCATTTTTAGAGTACAAACCTTTCGTGGGCATAAAAAAAGCGGCCATCGGCCGCTTTTTTTAAAAACAGTCATTATTCACCATAAACAGGGAATTTAGCGCAAAGCTCGAGGACTTGGCCTTTGACTTTGGCGATTACTTCTTCTGAATTACCATTTTCAAGACTGTCTAAAACGTCGACCATCCAGTTTGCCAATTGCTCGCTCTCCGCTTCTTTAAAGCCGCGAGTAGTAATTGCTGGTGTACCTACACGTAAACCAGAGGTTACAAACGGCGAGCGTGGGTCGTTAGGTACAGCGTTTTTATTAACGGTAATGTTCGCTTCGCCTAAAGCGGCATCAGCGTCTTTACCGGTGTACTCTTTGCCAATTAAGTCAACCAACATTAAGTGATTTTCGGTACCGCCGGAGACGATTTTCAAGCCGCGCTTAATAAAGGTATCAGCCATTACTTTGGCGTTTTTCACCACTTGCTGCTGATAAGCCTTGTAATCATCGCTCATGGCCTCTTTGAAGCTGACAGCCTTAGCTGCAATTACGTGCATCAATGGACCACCTTGACCACCGGGGAACACCGCTGAGTTAAGCTTCTTCTCGATTTCTTCATTAGCTTTGGCCAAAATGATACCGCCGCGAGGGCCACGCAAAGTCTTGTGGGTCGTCGAGGTAGTCACGTCAGCGATTTGCACGGGGCTTGGGTAAACGCCTGCAGCAACGAGGCCTGCCACATGGGCCATATCCACTAGCAAATAAGCGCCCACTTTATCCGCGATATCGCGAAAACGCTGCCAATCGACCACTTGTGAATAGGCAGAAAAGCCGGCGACAATCATTTTGGGCTTATGTTCGAGAGCTAAGCGCTCAACTTCTTCGTAATCAATCAAGCCTGTGTCAGTGTTCAAGCCGTATTGAACAGCATTGTAGTACTTGCCGGAAAAGCTCACTTTCGCGCCGTGCGTTAAGTGGCCACCGTGCGCCAAGCTCATGCCCAATACCGTGTCACCAGGCGCGCACAAGGCGGCGTAAACAGCGGCGTTGGCTTGTGAGCCCGAGTGAGGCTGCACGTTGGCGTAATCTGCGCCGAAGAGTTCTTTCGCGCGGTCAATGGCCAAGCTTTCAGATTGGTCAACATACTCGCAGCCGCCGTAGTAGCGCTTACCGGGGTAACCTTCCGCATACTTGTTGGTCAGCTTAGTGCCCTGCACAGCCATTACCAGAGGACTGGTGTAGTTTTCACTCGCAATCAGTTCGATATGCTCTTCCTGACGGCGGTTTTCGTTCTGGATGGACGACCAGATTTCGGGGTCAAAATCGGCAACGGTTTGGTTCTTATCAAACATGGGAATCCTCAAATCACAGCTAAGGCCTAAGCCGGCGTATTGGTTAGGTATTGAAGGGAAAAAGATAGGCCGCGATTGTACACTATTTGGCGAGCGGTTCACCGCCAGATTGCATTTGAGTGCACGTCAAAATCCGCTATCGAGCGAATGTTCCAATCGTTATGGAAATAGATACCAGTGCCGCCGTTATAAAGCCAAACCTTTCCGGTAAGACGCAGCGCACCCCACCACACTAGATGCCATAAAAAAAGGCAGCCTACTTTGAGGCTGCCTTTTGCTAAACACCGCGTTAACTTAGTTTTGCAACTCACTGACAATGTAATTAGCAACATCATCAGCACATTGCCCCACACAGTTACCAGGCGCGTCTTTAGGCATGCTGGTATCAATAATGCTCGCCAATTCAGACTCCGTTTTGGTGGTTTGACTTAGGTTAGGCCCAGAGCCAGTGCCGTTATGACAATCTACACACATAGCATCATAGTCAGCCTTACCCACGACAACAGCGGGGGCTGAAGACGATGACGACGCTGCCGCCTCGGTAATATCACAGCCAATACGCGTATCCCCAATCGCGATATCATCCAGTAAAAAAGTGTAAGCGTGGCCTTGGTAATTTTGAATACCAATTTTGAACTCATCGAAACTCGCGGGCACGGGCACAAAGTCATGCACGGTGTCGTCATATTTTTTTGCATCTTGAAGATCTGTTGAATTGGTCGGCGTGCCTCGGTTAGCCAGGGCGACCTCATTACCGCCAAGGTAAACGTGATACTCCTGATCAACCGCGCTTACACTCCATTCCAAACACACCCAGTTATCGTCATAGGTAAGATCGTGCGGCCCCTCTAGAGAGAGATCAATTTCGTCGGGATTATCAATATTGTAAAGGTGTTGATACTTGTCTTTCAAAGACGTCTCGGAGTCTGGCGCCGCCACCATATCAACTAAACGAAAATGCGTTTTCGTCGCGTTGTCGTAAGCGCCTACCAAGGTAGTATGAGACCAAGTGGGGACGGGCGAGACGTGGGCAACATTTTTATAATACAAGCGCCCCCAGTGAGTGCCAGAAAAGTCGTTTAACGTTAGGAAACTCGGTGCGGCGCTGGTACTGGTGACTTTTAACGCGCTATAACCACTATGCGCGCCCTCACCTTCAACTACCGTAACGCCAGTGCCGGTCATATTAAAGCCGGTCGGAATCGCGCCGGGGCTCACGGCCTCAAAATCCAAGCACTCTATGTAGGTGCCATCGGGCACATTACAAGACTCCGCAATCGCCGGGGCAGAAGAAGAACTCGCCATCTCAGAGCTGCTCATCATCGCCGCACTGGATGATTCTGCGGCGGCCGATGACGCCGGATTTGAGGGGCTATTGTCGTTATCGCTGCCACCGCTGCCGCAGGCTGCAATTAATGCCGCTAATAGGCCGCCCGCGGATAAACGCGCAATCTTTGGTAAAGCTTGGTATTTCATAGTATCTCCCTTTGGTGTGATTATTTTTTGTGCTCGGATTAAATCAATGTCGCCCCCTAAAAGCAAACCCCATTAGCCGGCTTTAGCGATGACACCGAGCACCTAGCCATTGCACAAGCCAGTTTGGCGCCTAAGTCGTTATACAATCTTTCAAATTGCAATCCCCCGCCAAGCTAAGTACCCTTCGCCACCATCCACTTCGCAAACTCTAGAGGCTTAATTAGATGGCGCAATACGTCTATACCATGAATCGGGTGAGCAAAATTG
Organism: Marinagarivorans sp.; assembly: GCA_036554385.1. Lineage (GTDB taxonomy): Bacteria > Pseudomonadota > Gammaproteobacteria > Pseudomonadales > Cellvibrionaceae > Marinagarivorans. The sequence continues at coordinate 7,016 of DATBNJ010000092.1, forward strand.
TTCCCCCCAAGCGCGAAATCTTAAAAAACATCTCCTTGTCCTTTTTCCCTGGCGCCAAAATTGGCGTGCTCGGCTTAAATGGCGCCGGTAAGTCAACATTGCTGAAAATTATGGCAGGTATCGATACCGATATTCAGGGCGAAGCCCGCCCCATGCCGGACATTAAAGTGGGTTACTTACCGCAAGAGCCGGCACTGAACCCCGATAAGGACGTACGCGGCAATGTTGAAGAAGGTGTACAAGAGGCCGTCGACGCGCTTGCGGCGCTCGACAAAATTTACGCCGATTACGCCGAGCCCGACGCCGACTTTGATGCCTTGGCCAAAGCTCAAGCCCGGTGCGAGGACATTATCCAAGCCTGGGACGCTCACAACCTTAATCATACGCTGGAGGTGGCAGCCGACTCCTTGCGCTTACCGCCATGGGATGCCGATGTCACCAAACTGTCGGGCGGCGAAAAGCGCCGCGTTGCGCTGTGCCGTTTACTGCTATCACGCCCCGATATGTTGCTGCTCGATGAGCCGACCAACCACCTGGATGCCGAATCCGTGTATTGGTTAGAGCAATTCCTGCACGAATTTCCGGGCACCGTAGTCGCCATTACCCACGACCGTTACTTCCTCGACAACGCCGCCAACTGGATTCTAGAGCTCGACCGCGGCCACGGCATTCCTTACGAGGGCAACTACAGCAACTGGCTGGAGCAAAAATCGGCGCGTTTAGAACAAGAGCAACGCACCGAGGTCGCTCGCCAAAAAGCTATGAAAACGGAACTGGAGTGGGCGCGACAAAACCCTAAAGGCCGTCAAGCGAAAAGCAAAGCCCGCCTTGCACGCTTTGAAGAAATGCAAAGTCAAGAATTCCAAACCCGCAACGAAACTAACGAAATTTACATTCCGCCCGGCGAGCGCCTCGGCGATAAAGTCATTGAGTTTCACAATGTCTCCAAAGGCTTTGGCGACCGTTTATTAATTGACGAGCTAAGCTTTAGCGTGCCCAAAGGGGCGATTGTGGGTATCGTCGGCGGCAATGGCGCGGGCAAATCGACCTTATTCCGCATGATTGCGGGCACCGAAAAACCGGACAGCGGTGAAGTGGTGCTTGGCGAGACCGTTAAAATTGCCTACGTCGAGCAGGGCCGAGAGAACCTTGAAAATGATAAAACCGTCTGGGAAGCCATTTCCGAAGGCGCGGACATTTTGAAAATCGGCAATTACGAGGTTAATTCGCGCTCTTATGTGGGCCGTTTTAACTTTAAAGGGGTCGACCAGCAAAAACGCGTTGGTGAGCTATCCGGTGGTGAGCGCGGTCGGCTGCATTTAGCCAACACCCTCAAGCAAGGCGCCAACGTGTTACTGCTCGATGAACCGTCTAACGATTTGGATGTGGAAACCTTGCGGGCACTCGAGGAGGCCATCGAAAACTTCCCGGGCTGTGCGCTGGTTATCTCGCACGACCGCTGGTTCCTCGACCGCGTGGCAACACATATTTTGGCCTATGAAGACGAAAGTGAAATCGTCTTTTTTGAAGGCAATTACTCGGAATACCACGACGACTTTGTAGCGCGCAAAGGCAACAACGCACAACCTAAGCGCGTTAAATACAAACCGTTAAAAACCTAGCACGCCAGCCGATACGGAAAACTAAAAAAGGGCCAAGTTGCACAGTGCAGCTTGGCCCTTTTTGGTGTCATTCCCGCGGTTAGAAAAAAGACAGCTCGCCGCCCTGCGTTAAGCCCGTTAATGAATCGTCGGGCTCGTCCAGAATTTCAAAATCGGGGTCGATAATGGTCGACAGATAGGTAATGATTTCGCCCTCTGCCGACAAGAACACACGCTTACTAATGCAGGCATCGCTCGAATTAATGCTGGCGAGGTTTTCACCTTGAATTAGCGTTGGCAGGCCCATCAACACCTTGCAGTCGTAAGCGAGCATATGGTTCTTTGCGGCACCGACAACTTGGTTATTGAGCTCGCCACACCAGTCTCGCAACTCGTCGGCGGTAGGACTTTTACTGTGCATATAGAGCCCTTGCAGAGTCGCAAAGTTGGCATTAATTGAAGAAAGAATTTTAATGCCGTTACCCGATGCGCTCAGCACAGATAACACACTGTCCCCAACAATTTGTTTATTGCAAATTGCCGCATCGTGCACCACCGCATTTAAAGACAACCCTACTGGCGACAACACCTCGATCGAGGCTTTCTCAAAGAGAGATTCGATAACCTCTCGCACAGCACCATTTGCGTTATTCATAGCTCACATTTCCTCTTTAAGGTTTGCCATGCTCCATCATTTGCCCATTAACATCGGCATGCACACGCCAACATTAGCCACTGCTCAATGTCGTTTCGCTCGCACTAACGGCCGTTAAGGTGAGGAGTATTAGCCTGATATAAAAAGAATAGTCCAGCTGAGTTAAGCTGAGGAGTTATCCTGCCGATATAGCAAAATATTCCTTAAAATGTGCCTACTGATATTAAAGTGCATATACAAAAAAATAGCGCGCAGAAGACGCCTGCAGAGTGCCAAGCGGTCAGCTACTATTAGTAGGTATTCCCCCCGAAACGCCACCCTCGGCATTTTGCGGAATTGCAACAAGGCCTCCAAAACGGGAGCAAATACAGAGGATTATCAGAAATAACCTCTGTCGACCTCCAAGGATGGAGGAAGTGCAGAAGATTATCTGGAATAATCTCTGTAAAGAGTGCGATTTTTTATTACTCGCAAAAACACGCACTTACGTTTATTGTTTTTTGATGCCATATCCAGCTACCGAGCTAGACCATTTAAACGTGGAGATACAAGCACAATGTCAAGCAACCAGGAAGATCGCCGCCAATATAGTCGCGTTGTTTTTGACGCCAAAGTGAGCATCAATCAGGGCGACCACAGTTTCGTTACTGAGTTGGTCGACATATCGCTTAACGGATTGCTAGTGAAAACCCCAGCGCAGTATCACCTGCGCAGCGACATGCCTTGTAGGGTACGGATTTTATTATCACAGGAAGTTCAAATCGCGATGCAGGTAGCGCTGGTTCACAGTGGCGATCAGGCGCTGGGCTTTCACTGTACCAGCATCGATATGGACTCGATCACTCACCTGCGACGCTTAATCGAAACAAACCTCGAAGACCCCAATGCCTCCGAGCGGGTATTGGCCGAACTCGTCATCAAGGCAGAGCTTAATGAGGGCTAACGAGCCTGCACCTTGAAGGTCATATGTGGCGTTTCGTGCAATTGCGTTAATGGTTGTTATTTCAGTCAACGGGTGGCGCTATCGAGCATATCCTCAAGCGTTTTTGCCCGCTCATCCATTTTGGCTTGAATACCTTTGGCGTCGTCCATTAACTTTTTGACTCGGTCTGGCGTCGGTGCCAGCGACATTGAGGGTAGCGCAGGTGACGGTTGTGCTTTAGGCGCGGCCGGCTGGACTTCCGGCTCTGGCTCGGGCAATTTATCGGCTTGTACAACATTGGCTTCGGGGTCGACTATCATCACCTCAGCGGCGACCGCATCGCCGGGGTGGCTTTGGCTGTAGTTAATCACGCCGTCGTCGCCTACCCACTTATACACCGCGATAGGCCCACTTTCACCGCCATCACGGGCGAAACTAGGCATTTCAATATCAGGCATAGCCTGTTTAAGGCTCGCCACATCGGGCACCGAAAATGACGGCAGCGACCAATCGATATCGGCCAGCGGACTTTGGCCTGTTTTCAAATACAGGGCGTAATTCAAAATACCCACCCCCACCACTAACAACATCACTAACTTTATCACTAACCATTTCACACGCGGAATCCTACCTGATGCAGCGAACCATCCAATTCGCCGCGTTAAGGGTATAAAGTAACCTGCTTTTATCCTAAAACGCCATCCGTGGCATTTCGCCAAGGCGCAATATTTCATCGAGATTAACATTCGACACCCACACAAGCCCAGTAAGTTCAACGCCATGACAACACTACTTTGGTTTACTCACGACCTACGCCTCAGCGACAACTCGGCACTGTGCGCCGCCAGCAAGTCAGGCGCACCGATACTGCCCGTATACCTTATTGACGATAGCAACCCAGCCAAACACACCGGAGCAAGTCTGTGGTGGCTACACCACAGCTTAGCGGCCCTAAACCAACAGCTGCAGGCGCAAGGCGGCGAATTATTGATTCTCCGCGGTGATACCCAAAGCCTGCTGAAGCTCGCCGATAAACACGACTGCCAGCAAATTTATTTTAGCCGTGCACACGAGCCTTGGCTTGCCGAGCAGCAAAAACAATTGCACCAAGCCGCATCGCGGCAAGGCGTCACCTGCAAGCAGTTTGCGGGGCAATTACTGGTCGAGCCAGACACCATCTTCAACCAGCAAGATAAGCCGTTTCAGGTATTTACCCCCTATTACAAAACTGTGATGAACCAAATTGGCAATCCAACACCGGTAACCATGCCAAAAACCTTTACCTGGAAGCCCCACAAAATTGACGCGAGCAAAACCCTTAAAAAGCAGCAATGGCTGCCGACACAGCCTAATTGGGCCACAGGCTTCAACCATTGGCGGCCGGGCGAAACCGGCGCGCACCAGCATTTAAAAGGCGTTATTAACCGGCTCAGCCAGTACCACGAAGCGCGCGATATCCCAAGCGAAGAAGGCACCTCGATGCTATCGCCTCATTTGCATTTTGGCGAAATTAGTCCTCGCCAAGTGTGGCAGACGGTCAGCCAGCATTTTAGCCAAGGTGAAGCCTCACCCTACTTGCGCCAGCTGATCTGGCGCGAATTTAGCTATTACCTTATTCACCACTACCCACACATGCTCAACGCCCCCTTTAAAGACAAGTTCAAAGACTTTCCGTGGCGCAAGGCAACGCCGAAAAAGCTACACCTTTGGCAGCAGGGCCAAACCGGCTATCCACTGGTCGATGCGGGTATGCGCCAGCTTTGGCAAACCGGCTGGATGCACAATCGCGTGCGCATGGTGGTCGCATCATTTTTGACCAAACACCTTCAGGTCCACTGGCGCAAAGGCGCAGACTGGTTTTGGGATACCCTACTCGATGCCGATTTGGCCAACAATACCGCCGGCTGGCAATGGGTGGCGGGCTGCGGCGCCGACGCGGCGCCCTACTTTCGTATATTTAACCCCGTCACCCAGAGCGAAAAATTTGATAAGCACGGCGATTACATTCGAACCTATGTGCCCGAGTTAGCGAAGCTGCCCTCCAAATATATCCACGCGCCATGGGAAGCACCCGAAGAGGAGCTCAAGCGAGCCGGCATCAAGCTTGGCGAAACATACCCAACGCCGATGGTCGACCACAAAACCGCGCGCGAGGAGGCGCTAAACGCTTACGCAGCGATAAAAAACTAACACCCTAGCATCAAGATAGTTACCATGAAGCCATCATAAAGCTGCACGGAGTTAAAACATGTTATACGCCATGTTTGGAATGGTCGCGCTAACCACGGTGGTTGGGATTTTAGCCGTCACTTCACGAGTGCGCGGCGTTAGAAACAAGCAAATATCCATTAAGGTCTTCCGCACGATGCAGGGCGACCTACCCGACTTTATCTTGCGCACCACACGCAACTACAACAATCAGTTCGAATTACCGGTCCTGTTTTACCTAGTCTGTACCCTGTATATAGTCTTGCAGCACGAAACACTGGCCGCGCTGATTACCGCTTGGGCGTTTGTTGCCTCCCGCGTGTTACACGCGTTTATCCATCTAACCGCCAACAACATTATGCATCGCATGTTGGCCTTCTGGCTGGGTGTAATACTTGTATTGGGGCTATGGATTAATCTTGTCGTGCAGTACAGCGCCAGTTAAGTCCTAAATAACCATAAAAAAGCCGCCCGAAGGCGGCAAAGGTTTACGCAATTTCATCAATCACAGAACCAACCTACTCACGGAACAAGCCGTTAGAAATAAAACGACTCTGTAACCGTTTCGACGCTGCAACGGTCGCGCTGCCGGATAAAGATGCCGGTGTGCTCCTGCGAGCCCCAACCTTCTAACGAAGCGGTAATGCTCACCTCACCCGAGACGCCGTTAGCGCCGGTAAACAGGCATTGTTTTTCCGGTGGTGCAATGGATAACGATTGTGCTTCGCCGGTCTTTTGCGCACTGACTTCGCCTTGCAGCTCGTAGCTTTGCCCGTTTTGCGTTACTACAACACTGGCGTCGGCACAGGCATCCACATTGAAATCCCACGTGTTTACATACACCTTAACAGACGGCGGTGCGCGTAATTCGGGGCAGCCGCTCTGATAGGAGGTCATTTCAAAGGCCACGTTTTCGGTGATTACGTGACAAATATCGCGATAAACGACTACGCTTTCGCTTTCTGTCGAAAAGTTATCCAGCGAAGCTTCGACATAATATTGCCCGGGCATCTCGTCGGCGCCCGAAAATGCACAAGTTTCGCCTTCGCTACTGTGAGCCGTTAGCGCTACGATCTGTTCACTATTGACGGCAGAGACTTTGGCCGCGCAGGCATTCCCGCCCGGTGCACTAACCGTGACATTCAACGCGGGACGAACGTCTGCCGTGCAAATTGTTGGCGCTCGGTAGACTGGGCCCGAGGCATTCTCGGGTTCGCCCCATTTAGCCGACCATATACCGTTAGCATGGGCATAAAAAATGGCGTCGTCGTGAAAAATGCCGCGATCATTACCACTGCCGGCAGGGTACTTTTGCGTCTCCGACGCTTGCTCCGCTTTGATAACACCCGCTTCTAACAAACGCGCACTGTCGGTATCGATATCAACCACCTTAAATAAGTGCAGCCCCGTGTGCTGCCACTGACCATAGCCGCCCTCTTCCTGCGCCGCGTAATAGTTGACGGGCATAGCAATGCGTAGCTCGTCGCCTACCGTGACAAAGCTTAGCGCATGCAAATTATTCAGCGCCTCAGAGCTGCTATTTCTTGCACCCAACAGTATCGTGTCGATAGCTTTAGGCGAATCACCACTTACATCCATAAGCGCAACTTTTAAGCTGGTGACGCGGCCGTTTTCATCAGCATCTTGACCAACCGCAAAGAGGTAGTTATCACCGATGGGGTGCATGTAAGTCGCAAACCCGGGTACTTCAAGCTCGCCCGCGATTTGCGGATTGGTGCGATCGCTCAAGTCCAATGCGTACAGAGGATCGGTTCGCTGGAAGGTCACGATATAGCCTCGATCTCCTTCGAAACGCACCGAGTAGATATCCTCCCCTGGCTTGCCAATCGGTGCGGGATTTTGCGCATTCGGCAAAGTCGCGACTGGGCTCAAGGTGCCGTTATTGTCTTCGAGGATGGTTAAATGATGCGCAATGGTATTGTCCCAAGCTCGGCCGGTGGTAGTCACAATGCGCAAGTCACCGTTGTGCTGATGCATTTTAAAAGCTGGGTCGCTATTGACGCCGACATATCCCTTTACGCTGCCCGAGGCCGCGTAGCTTGCCCCTGTCTCATCTAACAAAAACTTGTGAATTACCGTCTTTTGCCGATTGTTGTCGTCGCCCCAGACCGTGCCCGTCAGGTACATGGAGTCGGGATTAACGCTAAGCGCTTCAACCGCACTGTTTAAACAGCGGCTAGACACCACCTGTTGCTCAGCTAAGTTAATCGCCGTGATATTCACGAGGCTCGCATAGCCCAAATAGTCGCGAGCGGTGCTTTCTGCGCTCAGCTCTTGCACATAACAACCATCGCTAAGCGCGACGGCTTCGCCATCGTTAATGCGGTAGGTTGGCAGCAGTTGCTGGGTATTGACGGCGCTCAGCACATCTTCATTCGCTTCGCGCACGTCGGCAGCCCCATTTTCGAACTGCAAATTGGCAATCCACGGATCAAAGCGTGTCACCAAATAGAGCATATCGCCCACTTTGCGGCTGTCGATCAAGCTACCCTCTACCGTTAATGTCCAGTCGAGCGATGGCGCAGCGGCATCGACGACATCCACCGCGCGAATTTTGATCTCACTGTTAACTGGGTGCGGATAATACACATCGCCAAAAAAAGGCTCGACCGCAGGTAGCGCCATAACCTCAATACCGGCGTCTCGCCCCGGAAAACCGAAGCCCGGCATAACCGGGTAGACGTTGCCCCACTGGTTTTGTATCGCCGCAACGTGGCTGGTAGTCTCACCATCGGCCACCAGGTACATCTCACTAATACCGCCCCACTCCGACTCTAAATCAACATGGCCAACAACCTCCGCCGATGGCGCTGCGGGGTTAGTGGCTACCACGTTGATGCCAGGGAAGTTATCAATGCGATAAGGCTCGTATTCTGGGTAAGTCGCAACAAACCAATGCTCGCCGTCATATTTGGCAAAATCCGCCTCGTCTACGCCTGCCACGTGTACATTCGTCTGAGAGAAATTACCACCCCCGCCCGTTGAATCCCCTGCAGCGGGCGCCGGCGGCGCGGCAGCATCGGCGACGGCACCGCCTTCAAAAGCAAGCTCTTCGCGGTATCCGCGAGCAGCTCCGCTCACCTTAAGTCGCAAACCGTTCTTAATATGCTGGCTGAGGCTATCGCCGGCAATCAGCGCGAGGGACGTATCGCTTTGCGGCGCAACCTTGAGCTTTGTGTAATCAATGGTTGTCGAACTCGGCGGGGTATTACCGTCACCGCCTTGGTTGTCGCCGCCGCATGCACTCAACAGTGCGGCCCCAGCCATAGCAAACATCAATTTTGAATTCATTGTATCCTCCCTCGCCGCCAGCGATTAGCGACTCGGATATGCGTTAAAGTATTGTGAGATAGCCTATGCTATTGCTATCGCACCCTTATTATTTGATGACAACCCTATTTAATGGAAATAAGGTATTTGCACCTTTTTTAACATCGGGCCAAGCCTACGCCAAACATCAGGAAAAAACTGTTAAGGAATTGTAAAAGCGGGCGATTCACAAGACTCAATGCGTAACCCATGTGAATCCGCTCTCTACTGAGAAGGCTTTATTACAATTTTTAACGGTTTTAGCCCCAACATCGTGGCAAACTGCGCACCATGCAACTACTCAAACATGTCATTTTCGACGGTAACTGGCGACACAGGCTCGGCTTTGCACTCGCCGCCACAATCGCGACCATCGCCCTTTGCGCCGCTCGTCCCACCGCCGCAGCAGAAACCACCTGCAAGGGAGATTGCGTCGCCGTGGGCGAGTGGGACTTTAGCCTGAGCGTTGGCGCGGGGACGCGAACCAACCCCGTCATGCAGCAAGACGATATCTCTTTTTTATTGGTACCCAAATTCAGCTATTACGGCAAACGCTTTTTTATCGACACCTATGATGTGGGCTACACCCTATTCGACCGAGATTACCATCAATTTAATGCCATCTTAATCACCCCGGGCTTTGAGCAAACTTTTTTTAGCGACTGGGCGCTGACCAACCAAGACATAGGCGACACGGGCGAGGCACACAAACTGCACAACCGCCGCCTGGCGGGGTTATCGGGTTTTGAGTACAGTTTTATCCACCCGTATTTCGACTGGCAAACCCAGGTATTACAAGATGTCAGCGGCGCTCACGATGGCCAAAAAGTGCGCACGGCACTAACGGTGCCTTGGTTTAAAAATAACCACGCGTGGCAATTGTCGGCTGGGGTGACCTGGCAAAGCGACAAGCTCGTGGATTATTACTACGGCGTACGCAGCAATGAGGTTAACAATCAGGATTTAGTCTACCAAGCGCCCGCCGCCACCTCGACTTACCTTAAAGCAGAGTGGGAGACGCGCTTTAATAAGCATTGGGGCCTACGCGCCGTCACCAGCTACAAAAAGCTAGGCAGCGGTGTTATTGATAGCCCCATCGTGGTCGATGACCATGTGTTCACCATTTACGCGGCGGGGGTGTACCATTTTTAAGCTCACCGCCTTACATCGCTTATGGCCGAACGCCGCCGGTCCATACGCTGGGGCAAGGGTCGTTGGCGCCTTGGCGCTGAGCACCTGCGCCCTAACACTTGCAAACACCGCACTGGCGGCATCACAATCAAACGTGATCGAGCTCACCATCAAACCCAAGGTTTGCGTTTTAAACAACGACAACGAGACCTGCCTCGACGAGCTAAATATCAACTGGCGCTCGGACAATACGCGCAGTTTATGCTTATACCAAAAACGTCAGCCAACACCGCTTGCTTGCTGGGAAAATACTAATAAGGGCTCGCACACCATGGCGCTCAATACCAATACCAGCTTGAACTTCCTACTTCGCGAAAGCCAACACGACGAGCTGCTGGCCAGCGAGACCTTCGAAGTGATACACGACCACAAGCAGTATCGCCGCGCCCGTCGCAATGCATGGGCATTTTTTTAAAAGGCAATTTATGAGCGAAACCATTTTACTGGCCGAGGACGATCAACGCTTAGCGCAGCTGGTCAATGATTTTCTCTCTCAAAATGGCTATACCGTATTAACTGAAAGCAATGGGCTGCGCGTCGGCGGGCGAGCACTGCAGGACCAGCCCGAGCTGTTAATTTTAGATGTTGGCTTGCCGGGTAAAAGTGGGCTGGATATTTGCAAAGACATTCGCGCCGACTTTAATGGTCCCATCTTAATGCTGACCGCGCGCGACAGCGATGCCGACCAAGTTTTGGGGTTAGAGTACGGCGCCGACGATTACGTAATAAAGCCCGTTGACCCAACCGTATTACTGGCACGCATTAGGGCCTTGTTGCGTCGCTTTGCACCTCAAACAACCGAAGCACAACGCTCGCTAAAATTTAATAGTCTCGAAATTAAAAGCGCCCAGCGCAGCGCAGAGGTCGACGGCAAACCGATTCTTTTATCAAGCCATGAATTTGACTTATTAAATACGCTCGCCACTCACGCAGGCAAAGTCCTCAGCCGAGAATTCTTATTTAAATCGGTTTACCATCGAGAATACGACGGCTTAGATCGCTCAGTGGATGTGCGTATTTCTCAGTTGCGCAAAAAGTTAAACGACGATACCCAAACCCCAGCAAAAATAAAAACCGTATGGGGCCGAGGCTACCTCTTCGTACCAGAGGCTTGGTAGGCATCGAATGAATCGCGCATTTCTTTCGCTGTATATTTTAATCGTCTTTTGCGTTGCATTATTCGGCTGGGGGCTGGATAAACTTTGGCAACACTTTAGCCCACCGCCGCCTATAACAGCTGCACAACACGACTTATTTGCCTTGGTCGAGCGCGCCATTATACACGCAAAGTCGCCGACTGAAGCCCGCCTAGAAACCGCTACACTAAGCGCCTCAACGCAAAGTCATATCGAGCTACTATCGCTAGATGACTTCGCCAATTCACCGCTGAGCGAGCAACTTAGCTCTGGCGAACCGCTGCGCTTACACAACAGCCTTGGTGAGCTGCAACTCTACAAACGCATCAACTCACAAGCAGATATTATTCGCCTAACCCTACCTGCGCCATCAGCTCAAAAAGGCAGCTACCTTTACGAAATTCTGCTCACCGTATTTTACGGTTCAATCGGCCTGGTGGTGTTTATTTGGGTATGGCCCCTGATGCGCGACGTGCGCAAACTAGAGCGCCATACACAACATATTGGCAAACGCAGCCTGCCCGAGCCGGTTAGCGTATTACCGGGCTCGGCCGTTAGCCATTTAGCTAGCGCATTTAATCAAATGGCGGAGCGCATCAAAGAGCTTTTAGCCAGCCACAAAGAAATCACCTACGCAGTCAGCCACGAACTACGAACGCCATTGGCACGTATGAAGTTTGCGCTGGCGATGCTAAAAAATGCAGACCCCAGCGATCAACAAGCGGCTCAAACGAGCAGCCTCAGCCAAGATATCGACGAGATGGACGCGCTGATTACTCAGCTCCTCACCTACGCCGGCTACGAACAAGAAGACGGCCCACTTAAACAAGAAAGCGGCGATATGGCATTTTTAATCAGCGAGCTAATCCAGCGCGCCAAAGCGAGCCACCAGAACACAGACGTACAGATCGCCTTGGACTGCCCCAACCAAACCACCCATGTTTACTGCGACTGGCACCTCATGGAGCGAGCAATATTTAACTTAATTCACAATGCCCTACGTTTTGCTCAGACGACCATTCGCGTCACCTTAAAACAAACGCAGGCCGACTTTATAATTACTGTGGAAGACGACGGGCCCGGCATTCCTGCCGAGCAACGCACGCGGGTGTTTGAATCCTTTGTGCGTTTAGAATCAAAACCCAACGCGCAAGTACGCGGTTTTGGCTTAGGGTTAGCTATTGTGCAACGCGTCTTAAAATGGCACGACGGCAAAGCCAGCGTTGGCTCAAGCGCGCAACTCGGCGGCGCGCAATTTTGCTTACAATGGCCCAAGGCGCACTACAGAGATTAGCGCTTTGGGGGCAAATAACGAAGTCCCATTAACACAACGTAAACCGCCGCATACCACCAAAAGCGATAAAAATCCGCCTTTATCAGCCAGAAAAAATGCAATAACACGAGAAAGTCAGCAACATAAACACTTTTATGCAGTGTTACCCAGTGGCGCCCGAGTTTTTTACGGGAATAGTTACTCGAAGTCAGTGCCAGTGACAATAAAATAATAAAGGCTAGAAACCCAACGGTAATATAAGGCCTGTCTTTAATGTCAGCCCATAAAAAAGAAAAGTCGAACGACAAATCAAAAACAAGGTAAATGCAAAAATGCGCCAGCGCGTAAACAAATGCGTACAGCCCCAGCAGGCGGCGCCACGGCATCAGTTTTTTGCAGTTAACAGGCCAAGGGCCAAGACGGATTTTAGCCACTCGCTTAACAACCGGGGTAATCGCCAAACTTGCGAGCAGTAAAATTAATGCCCATTTACCAGTGTTGCGCGTTAGCCACTCGATGGGGTTTGCGCCAAGGCCAAAAATGATAGCAGAGGCTACAAGGTATACAGCAGGCAATAAACCTAGGACATGGCCAGATGCTCGAATCATCGTTTATTTATAGCTAAACAATGCAGCATTTTATTCTGCACTATCAAAAATACCGCTTTAAATCCATGCCTTTGTATAAACCGGCGACTTCTTTTTCATAACCGTTAAACATCAGCGTGGGGCGCTTGAACAACTCGCCCAAACGGCGCTCTCGCGCTTGGCTCCAGCGAGGGTGATTCACGTTTGGGTTCACATTGGAATAAAACCCGTACTCGCTGGCTTGCATCATATTCCAGCTAGTGCTCGGCATTTTTTCAACAAATTTAATTTTGACAATCGACTTGATGCTCTTAAAGCCGTACTTCCACGGCACTACCAAGCGCAATGGCGCGCCGTTTTGATTGGGCAAGGGTTTGCCGTAAAGGCCGACGGCCATAAAGCTGAGCGGATGCATGGCTTCATCCATGCGCAAGCCTTCTCGGTAAGGCCAGTCGATAACCGAGCGCTTTTGACCTGGCAACGGGTTTTTGGGGTCGTATAGCGTTTCGAAGGCGACAAATTTAGCATCGCTACTCGGTTCGAAACGGGCAAGCAAATCAGCCAGTGAGAAACCCAACCAAGGGATCACCATCGACCAGGCCTCAACACAGCGCAATCGGTAGATACGCTCTTCATAGCCATGAGGCTTTAGAATATCTTCGAGCGCATATTTGCCAGGCTTGCCACATAAGCCCTCTACGGTGATAGACCAAGGCTCGGTCACTAAGGCTCCAGCATTTTTATAGGGATCGGTTTTTCCTGTGCCTAACTCGTAAAAGTTATTGTACTGGGTGATATCTTCGAACGAGTTTAGCTTCTCATCAGCCACGGTATGGGTCGTTTTAGCATTGGCCGCTTTAGCCTGAAACTCACTGTCGCCAGCATTAACACCACCCGTTAAACCCAATAACGGAAGCGCTGATGCACTCATTAAAAAACGGCGCCGATTCAAGTAGTCAGACTCTGCGGTTACGTCGCTTTCTTTCAGCCCCGGCGTTGACCGCCAAGCTGTTGATCTGAACTTCATCATAGGGACATCTCCACAAAGTGCGTCGATTAATGCACGTCGATTAATGCAATAGGTAAGCTATACGCAGCAAGCCTTACAGACGTATCACGCACGCATCTCCGGCTAATACATCCGCCGCTCCGGTAGTTGTTGGAGGCCTCAGACCTTTAAATGTTCCAGCTAGCCCACAATGGTCGCTGATTGCTTAGTGGCACGGCACATAAAGCCACTGCGATAAAAGCTTGGCGAGCAGCTATCGTTTTGCAAAGCTCAATTCTGTCAGGCCAAAAAAAAGCCCCGCGATGCGGAGCTTTTTTTGGCCAAGCTAGCGATTAAGCAGCTTGTTATTATAGTTGGTGCCCTGGGCCGGACTTGAACCGGCACGGCTTACGCCACTACCCCCTCAAGATAGCGTGTCTACCAATTCCACCACCAGGGCTAAGGGACGCGCATTCTACTGAGTTTATTACTCGCTTTCCAGCGCTTTTGCGGCGTTTTCTAAACTTTTTTCGGCTTTCTCCACACCGGCCTTAGCCTCCGATTCAACTTGCTCTAATGCGCTTGCGGCATTGTCGGCAGCATTTTGTGTCGCGCCTTCAAGCGCAGCGCCCAGATCAGAAAGATCAGCATCGTCATCGATAACCGCTTCAGCCGGTGAGCTGCTCGTCGGAACAAAGGTATCATCGATAACCGAAGTGTTTTTTGCCACAACTGCTAAGGTCACACTGGTAGCGAAGAACACTGCCGCCAGTATGCCCGTCATGCGTGAAAAGAAGTTACCCGTACCGGCAGCGCCGAATACGGTTTGAGAGGAGCCAGAACCGAACGAGGCGCCCATTTCAGCCCCTTTGCCCTGTTGCAGCATGATTAAGCCAATAATGCCCAAAGCCAACAGGACGTGTACTACTAGAATAAAGTTTTCCATAAAGCGTTGCCTTTCAAACTGTGCTTTTAATTTAGGATAAAGTGCTGACTACAATTCAGCAGCTTTGCAAATATCAATAAAATCTTCGGCTTTCAATGCGGCACCGCCTACTAAGGCGCCGTCGATATCCGGCTCGGCAAACAGCGTTTCAGCATTGCTTGCCTTAACACTACCGCCATAAACAATGCGAACTGCCTGGCCTACGGGCCCTAACAACTGGCGAATAAAACCGTGCACTTGTTGCGCCTGATCTGGCGTTGCGGTAACGCCAGTGCCCACCGCCCAGAGCGGCTCATAGGCCACAACACAGCGCGCTAACTTTTCGATGCCGCAGTAGTCTAACGCGGCACCCACTTGGCGCTTGATGACATCGAGCGTTTTTCCGGCGTCGCGCTGCTCCGGTGTTTCGCCAACACATAAAATTGGCGTCATCATCGACTGATGTACCAAGTCAAACTTCTTAGCGACCTGAGCATCGGTCTCACCGTAAAAACGGCGCCGCTCAGAATGACCAACAATCACGTACTGACAGCCCAAGTCATGGAGCATTTCAGCCGATACATCGCCAGTGTAGGCGCCTTCTTCAAACTGACTGCAATCCTGAGCTCCTAGCGCAATATTCGAGTGCGCCAGATGTTCGTTAACCGCTTGCGCGATATGGACAAATGCAGGGCACACGACAACCTCGGCCTGATGCACACCAAACCAACGCTCGGTAATGCCTTCAAGTAAATCGTCTACAAATGCACTGGTGCCGTTGAGCTTCCAGTTTGCAATAACGATCGGACGCCGCTTGTTACTTATTTGTCCCACGCAGGAAAATGCTCTCAGAAAGGTGTTCTACGCGGACTCGTAAGCCCGTGCGTTATGATTCTTCCCCTCAAACCCTTGCCAAAAGCGTAGCAGATACCCTACCTGCACCGCTTTAACAATTGCCTAGGCAAAACGGCTGGCAATGGTAGCGAAAGTGACCGATCAACACAATAAAAATGCTCACTTCATGCACAAAGTGCCTAAGTTTATGTGGCAAAGGCAACAAAATGGCCGTGTTACAGCCCTGCTTCGGCGACTGCATCAGCCAGCTGCTCGGCGACAGCCTGCACTTGCTGCTGATCTTTTCCCTCAACCATCACGCGGACAACGGGCTCGGTGCCCGACGGGCGAAGCAATACGCGCCCTGCATCAGCGAGGTCTTGTTCGGCTTTAGCGATGGCAGCTTGCACACCCTCGTGGGTCGCCAGTGCACTCTTATCGACGCAGGGTACGTTAATCATCACTTGGGGCATTTTCTGCATGCCTTGCTTAAGCGTCGCCAAGGCTTTACCCGAATGCTTGACCGCTTGCAGCACTTGCAGTGCCGATATAATGCCGTCGCCAGTGGTTGTGGCGCAACGACACACGATATGGCCCGACGATTCGCCGCCGAGTGTCCACTCGTTTTTGTTCATCTCTTCGATAACGTAGCGGTCACCTACATTGGCGCGAACAAACGGAATATTGAGCTTTTTTAGTGCCAGCTCAAAACCGAAGTTGCTCATCAAAGTGCCGACGACCCCTTTAAAATCATCGTTATTGACACTTTTGTGTGCGGCGATAAGATAAAGTAGCTGATCGCCATCGAGCACCTCACCACCGTCATCCACGAACATCACACGATCACCGTCGCCGTCAAAAGCGATACCGATATCGGCATGCTCTTCCAATACGTGGCGCTGTAGCGCCTTCATTTTAGTCGAGCCGCAATCTAGGTTGATATTCAAACCATCAGGGGAAACACCAATAGTGCTTACCTTTGCACCTAGCTCGCGAAATACTTTGGGCGCGACGCTGTAAGTTGCGCCATTGGCACAGTCCAGTGCAATTTTCAGCCCTTCGAGGTTAAAGCCCCAGGGCACACTGCCTTTACAGAATTCGATATAACGACCTTCGGCGTCTTCAAGGCGACGCGCCTTGCCAAGTTTTTCAGCCGTGGTCATCGGCTTTTCAAGCTCAGCTTCGATAGCGAGCTCGATATCGTCACCGAGCTTTGTGCCCTGCGGGCTAAATAACTTTATGCCATTATCGGTGTAGGCGTTGTGCGAAGCACTGATCACAATGCCCGCGGAAGCTTGGAAGGTTCGCGTTAAATACGCAATAGCAGGCGTTGGCATTGGACCAACCAAGCCCACATCGACGCCCGCTGCGATTAGCCCCGATTCGAGCGCAGCTTCAAACATATACCCCGAAATGCGCGTGTCTTTACCAATGATGACCATCGCCGGCCCGTCGCTTACGCGATTTTTTGCCAACACTCGGCCAACCGCCCAACCGAGCTTTAAGAAAAACTCCGGGGTAATAGGGTCTTTGCCAACCAGGCCGCGAATGCCGTCGGTACCAAAATATTTTTGCATAGTCAGTCTTCTTTTTCTGCTCGCTTACGGGCGAGTTAATTCAAATACGTTAATAATATCTACTGTCTCAGCCACGTCGTGAACACGGAGAATTTTAGCCCCGCCCAGCAGCGCGGCGTATGCGAAACCTAAACTGCCAGCGAGACGCTCGGGCAGCTCGCGCCCCAAGAGGCGCCCAATCATCGACTTCCGAGAGGCGCCGAACAGCACGCCGGCGCCCAACGTTTTAAACCGTGGCAACGCCTTAATGAGGGCAAGATTGTGCTCATCGCGCTTGCCAAAACCAATACCTGGATCAACCAGCAGCTGCTCAGCGGGAATACCGACTTCAGCACAGGCATTGACGCGCAGGCGCAGAAAGTCAAAAACCTCATCGACACAACGCTCATAATGAGGATTGTGCTGCATGGTAGCTGGGTCGCCTTTCATGTGCATAAGGCACACGGGCAGCCCCACTTTAGCGGCGGCGGCCAAAGCGCCCTCAAGCTGCAATGCCCTAACATCATTAATTAAACCGGCTCCGGCGCTCGCACCTTCGGCGATAACCTGAGGTTGACTGGTGTCCAATGAGATCACCGCATCAAAGCGTTGAGCGATCGCCTCGACCACCGGAACGACCCTTGCCAACTCTTCGTCGACAGTCACCGCCTCGGCACCTGGCCGCGTTGACTCTCCGCCAACATCAATAATCGCCGCGCCTTGCTTTACCATCGCCTCAACGGTGTGAAGTACTCGGTCGAAATTCACCCGACCATCCTGGTACAACCGGCCGCCGTCGGAAAAAGAATCTGGCGTCGCATTCAAAATGGCCATAACCTTTGGCGTCGAAAGGTCCAGTTGATGGTTTCCACAGGCAAGAGTCATAAGCGTCGAGTGTGTGAGCAATGCGGCAGGTAAGAGTGGTTCAGTAAAGGCGACAAAAAAGGCTAGGTAAGACCTAGCCTTTTTCTAAGTTAAGCACGCTAATCGTTGTCAGCTTTCTTCAGCGGGGCCGCCAACCGCAGGAGAGTCCTTGGGCTCTTTTGCGCTAGCGGGGCTATCACCGTCGCTCTCGCTTGAGCCAGAACCACCAAAACCGCCGTCTCCCCAATCTCGGGGCGGCCGCACTTTGCGCCGCGCCATCAGATCAGACACCTGATCCGAATCGATGGTCTCGTATTCCATTAGGGCTTCTTTCATCGCCTCGAGAATATCGCGATTATCGACCAGTAGCTGTTTCGCCCGGTTATAACAGGCATCAACAATCGAACGGACTTCGTCATCAATTTTTTTAGAGGTTTCCGCAGAGTACTGGGGGTTGCCGGCACCAGGGAAGGCAGATTCGTCTTCGCCATAATGCAGCGGCCCTAAACTTTCACTCAGCCCCCACTTAGTCACCATATTACGAGCCATTTGGGTGGCGCGCTCAATGTCATTCGAGGCACCTGTTGTTACGCCATCGAAACCAAGTGTTAACTCTTCTGCAATGCGGCCACCAAACAGCGTACACAAACGCGACTCCAAACCACGCTTGCTGTAGCTGTAGGCGTCTTCTTCAGGCAGATACTGAGTAACACCTAAAGCGCCACCGCGCGGAATAATACTCACTTTGTGAACAGGGTCGTGCTCAGGCACAAGGCAGCCGATAATCGCATGGCCCGCTTCGTGGTAAGCGGTGTTTTCCTTTTCTTTTTCGTTCATCACCATGGACTTGCGCTCTGCGCCCATCATGATTTTATCCCGAGCGCGCTCAAACTCTTCAGCACCGACTAAACGCTTATTAGACCGCGCTGCAAACAATGCGGCTTCGTTAACGAGGTTGGCCAAATCTGCGCCCGAAAATCCTGGCGTACCACGCGCAATAACCGAAGCAACCACCGCCTCATCGAGCGGCACTTTGCGCATATGCACTTTGAGGATTTGCTCGCGGCCACGAATATCGGGCAAGCCAACAAACACCTGACGGTCAAAGCGACCGGGGCGAAGCAAGGCTTTATCCAGCACGTCAGGGCGGTTAGTGGCGGCAATAACAATAATACCTTCGCTGCCTTCGAAGCCATCCATCTCGACGAGTAACTGGTTTAGGGTTTGCTCTCGCTCATCGTTACCACCACCGTGGCCACCACCACGGTGGCGGCCGACCGCATCAATCTCATCAATAAAAATGATACACGGCGCTTGTTTCTTGGCCTGATCAAACATGTCGCGCACGCGCGAGGCGCCCACACCAACAAACATTTCGACGAAGTCGGAACCCGATATCGAAAAGAAAGGAACTTTCGCTTCGCCAGCAATCGCTTTGGCAAGCAAGGTTTTACCGGTACCCGGAGGCCCGCTCATCAAAACGCCGCGCGGAATCCGCCCTCCTAAACGCTGAAACTTAGTAGGGTCTTTAAGGTATTCGACCAGCTCTTGAACTTCTTCTTTCGCTTCATCAACACCCGCCACATCCACAAAGGTGGTTTTGATTTGGTCTTCACCCAGCAAACGCGCTTTGCTTTTACCAAAGCTCATCGGCCCGCCTTTGCCACCAGCGCCGCCTTGCATTTGACGCATAAAAAATATGAACACCGCGATAACAATCAAGATTGGAAAGCTCGCGACAAGAAGCTGCTCCCAAATGCTTGGGCGCGATATCTCAGTGCCATTGACGACCACTTTCTTACTGTACAAATCGTCCATCAGCTTTGGATCTGGGATATTGGGACGAACGACCTTGAACGACGAATTGTCGTTGCGTACCCCGTAGATGACCTCGGCATCCGTGCGCACCTGAGCCACCCGACCGGATTGCACCTCAGTGATAAACTCACTGTAGCTCAGTTCATTGCGCGGGGCCGTCTCGCTGAAATTTTGGAATACTGAAAACAGCACCAAAG